>VXPF01000024.1:0-37239 GCA_009839725.1 Dehalococcoidia bacterium
CCGCGGCCCCTCGCCCCCCGCGACCCCTTCGACGCCCTCGCGTCCGCCGCCCGCCGGCTGGTCCGTCATGGTGGTCTCCTGCGGCCTAGCCCTTTCGCAGCAGCTTCAGCACGGCGCCCGGGTTGTTGAGCGCCTGGGCGCGCTTCCAGACCTTCGTGAACGTGCCGTCCGGCCCGATGACGAAAGTCGAGCGCGTCATGCCGATGCTCTTGCGTCCGTAGAGCGTCTTCTCGCCCCACGCTCCGTACTCCGTCGAGACCTTCGCGTCCTCGTCCACCAGCAGCGGGAAGGGCAGGTCGTACTTGTCCCGGAACTTCGTGTGCGACTCTGCATCGTCCGTCGAGACGCCCAGCACGACCGCGCCCTCGGCCCCAATGTCCTCGTGCTTGTCGCGGAAGCCGCAGGCCTGTTTCGTGCAGCCTGGCGTGTTGTCGCGCGGGTAGAAGTAGAGCACCACGGTCTGGCCGCGGTAGTCCTGCAGGCGGTGCGTCTTCCCGTCCTGGTCCTGTAGCTCGAAATCCGGGGCCGTGTCGCCCGCTTCCAGTGTGACCGGCATGGTTCCTCCTGTGTCAGTTCGCTTAGCGGATTACGCCTGAGACGCGCTCCGGGTGGATGCGCAGGATGACCCGCCGCTGCGCCTCCAGCCAGGCGGGCAGGTCCTCCGGCTCCGTGAAGCCCGAGCCCTTGATGTTCTCGAACACGAGGTGCGTGGCGTGCTCCAGCCCCTCGCGCTCGATGTCGCACCTGCCCTCGACCGTCACGAAGTTGAAGGGCGCCGCGTCGTTGAACACCGTGATCGTCACGCGAGGGTCGTTCTCCAGCGTGCGCACCTTCAGCGTGGGTGCGGTCGTGCTCACGACGAGCGTGTCTCCCTCGCGCGCGTACGCGACCACCGAGCTGCTCGGCTGCCCGCTCTTCCGCACCGTCGTGATGACGGCCCAGCGGTTTTCACTCACGAACCGGTCGAACGCCTCCGTCCCGATCATCCGCGCCTCCTTCAGTCCGGCTTGCCGCCGGCTCGCCCTATTCTCGCGAACGCGGCGGCGCGGGTCACGCGCGGGACGCTCACCACTACGCGGGATGCTCACCACTACAATGGCGCGAACCCCGGCACGGGAGGCCCCATGTCCCAGCTTCCGGCCTTCACCCTCTCCGACGGCGACGGGCGGGAGCGCGCCTTCCCCTCCGGCCGCCCCTCCCTCCTCGCCTTCGTCAAGGAGGACTGCCCCACCTGCGGCCTCTCTATGCCCCTCATCCAGGCCGCCCACGAGGCCTTCGGCGAGGCCGTCGACGTGCTCGCCATCGGGCAGGAAGCCGAGGGCAACGCCGTCCTCGTCGAGCGCCACGGCCTCACCGCCCCCATGCTCGACGACAGCGCCCTGCACACCTCCTACGCCTACGACCTCGACACGGTCCCCACCCTCATCCTCACCGGCCCCGACGGCGCCGAGCAGAGGCGCTTCATCGGCTTCGGTCGCGACGACTGGCAGGAGCTCTTCGGCGAGCTCGCCGCCATCGCCGCCGTCGACGCCCCCGACCCCGGTTGGGACGACTACCCCGACTCGCGCCCCGGCTGCGGCTCCCGCTCCGTCGAGCCTGGCATCGCCGAGCGGCTCGCCGCCGAAGCCGAAGGCAGCCCCCTCCGCGCCCGCCGCATTGACATCGGCGCCGGCGACGACCTCCACGAGTTCCTCTTCGACCAGGGTCTCACCGACGGCCTCCCCGTCGTCCCTCCCACCCCTGAGCGCGTCATGCGCATGCTCGAAGGCACCACCCGCGACGCCCAGGACCTGGTCGCCATCGTCCCCCCCAACATGGCCCCCGCCACCGTCGAGAAGATCGCCATTAACGCCGTCATGGCCGGCTGCAAGCCCGAGTACCTGCCCGTGGTGATCACTGCCATCGAGGCCTGCGTCACCGAGGAGTTCAACGCCCACGGGGTCTGGGCCACGACCATGGGCGCCGCCCCCGCCATCGTCGTCAACGGACCCATCCGCCACCACATCGGCATGAACATGCGCCTCGGCGCCCTCGGCCAGGGGAACCGCGCCAACGCCGCCATCGGGCGCGCCGTGCGCCTTGTCATGCGCAACGTGGGCGGCGCGAAGCCTGCCGGCACCGAGCGTTCCACCCTCGGCACCCCCATGAAGTACACGCTCTCCTTCGCGGAGTGGGAGGAGCGCAGCCCCTGGGAGCCGATGCACGTCGAGAAGGGTTTCGACCCCGACGACAGCGTCGTCACCGTCTTCCCCGCCACCAGCGGCCCCCAGCTCATGGTCGACCAGACCGCCCGCACGGCCCGCGCCCTCACGGGCATCCTCGGCCTCACGATGGCGGCGGTCGGCAACCCCCGCACGCCCACCGGTCACGTCCTCTTCGTGGTCTGCCCCGAGCACGCCGACACCATCTGGCGCGACCGCTGGAGCAAGCAGCAGGTCCGTGACTACATCCTCGAAGTCACGAGCATGCCCCTCCGCGACCGCCTTGCCACCGCCGACGCGAGCGGCATCGAGCCCACCCAGTTCGGCCCCGACGGCCCCACCGAGGAGCAACTCGACAAGCTCTACTCGAAGTTCCGGGCGCCCGAGTTCATCCACATGGTCGTGGCCGGCAGCGAGGCCGGAAAGTTCTCCGCCGTGCTGGGGGGATGGGCGAGCTCACCCGTCAGCAGGAAAATCGAAAACATCCCGTAACGCACGAGGCCGTTTTCGGCTGGCGCGTGCGAGATTCGCCGCCTACGCTGGATCTGCGGGTCGGAGCGACCGGCCCCGGAAGAGGTACTGCCATGAGCGGTGCGATTGGACCCGGCAGCGAGGGCATGAACCTGGAGCACATCAAGACGTGCGTCCGTTGCGGCCTGCGCTACGACTGGCGCCGGTCCTCAAGCGCGTCCCTCAAGATGACCTACTGCAGCCACCTCTGCGAGGCGGGCGACCTCGGCTTCACGCTCGAGGCCCTGCTGCACGCGCAACCCCCGGCCGCCGAAGAGGTCGAGGCCTCAGAGCCCGAGACCGCCGCCATCTAGCCACGAACGGCGCTGCCGCTACGTGACGAGCGGCGTGTCCTCCCGGTTCGCCCACTCGTACATCGACCCGTCGTACACGCGCACGTCGTCGTAGCCGAGCAACGTCAGGGCGAAGGCCGAGTGCGCGGCCCGGATACCCCCCTGGCAATACGTGATCGTGCGCGCCCCGGGCGCCACCCCCGCCTCCTCCAGCAGGCGCTGCATCTCCTCCGCCGGCAGGAAGCGGCGCGTGTCCGACCGCTCGACGAGGTCGGTCCACTCCAGGTGCTTCGCTCCCGGCACGTGCCCGACCCGGCTGTTTCCCCGCGAGTTCGAGCCGCCCCACTCCCCGTCGCTGCGCACGTCCAGCACCGTGCATTCCGGTGAGTCGTGCTCGGCGACCAGGTCCTCCGCGCTCGCGTGCAGAGCCGCCACCGAGCGCGACTCGAAGGTGCGCGTCTCCGGCCGCGTCGCGTGGAACGTCACCGACCGCCCCTCCGTCAGCCAGCGATGCCAGCCCCCGTTCAGCACCTTCGCCTTCGTATGCCCGTAGTAGTTCAGCACCCACCAGAGACGCGCCGCCACCAGCGCGTTGTTGTCGTCGTACGTCACGACGGTCGTGTCGCCATCGACCCCGAGGCTGCCCATGAGCGAAGCGAAGTCGTCGGGCGGCATCACGAACATGCCCGCCCCGCCTTCGCGCTCGCCCTGCTCCTTGATGTAGTAGTGAACGGGCAGGTGCACCGCCCCGGGAATGTGGGCGCGCCGGTACGCCTCCAGCGTGGCGCAATCGAT
The DNA here is from genome assembly GCA_009839725.1 of Dehalococcoidia bacterium. Classification (GTDB taxonomy): domain Bacteria; phylum Chloroflexota; class Dehalococcoidia; order Tepidiformales; family Tepidiformaceae; genus UBA2991. The sequence goes on from VXPF01000024.1 coordinate 3,800, forward strand.
GATCCGCACCTGGGGGTCGTCCGCATGCTCTACGAGCCAGTCCGGCTCGGCGAGCAGCTCCGGTCGGGCGTACGGCATCGCTCACTCCTCGGGCTCCGAGAGTCCCGCAGAGGATAGGCCGGGCGACCCCGCCCCGCTACGCCAGCAGGTGCTCCTCGAAGTACGACAGCAGCCGGCGCTCCATGTACTCCAGACCCGCCGCATCGCGGGGCATGTGCCGCTCCTCCGGGAAGATCTGGATGTCGTACGGCTTCTGCGCCGCCGTCAGCGCCGTGATCAGCCGCGCCGTGTGCCGGAAGTGCACGTTCTCATCGACCATTCCGTGGACCAGCAAGAGCTTCCCCGCTAGCCCCTCCACATGCGTCGTCACCGCCCCTTCCCGGTACCCCTCCGCGTTGTCCTGCGGTGTCGACATGTAGCGCTCGGTGTAGCCCGTGTCGTAGCCGTCCCAGTCGACCACCGGCGCGCCCGATACCCCCACGTGGAAGACCTCGGGGGCGCGCATCAGGCACAGGCACGTCATGTAGCCGCCGTAGCTCCACCCGTAGATGCCGACCCGCTCGGAATCGGCCAGCCCTTCCGCCACGAGCTGCTCGACCGCCGCCACCTGGTCGTCGACCTCGACCGTGCCCATGCGCCGGTGCAGGTGCGCCTCGAACGCGAGCCCCCGGTTGGCGCTCCCCCGATTATCGACCGCGAGCACGGCGAAGCCCGCCTGCGCGAGGTACTGCGCCCGCAGGTCCACCGTCAGCGCCCAGTCGTCGAGGACGCGCTGTGCGTGCGGACCCCCGTACACCGACACCACCAGCGGGTGCGGGCCCTCCCCTTCGGGCCGGTACAGCGCCCCGAACATGGGTGTTCCGTCCGCAGCCGCCATCACGCGCAGCTCGGGCGCCCGCAGCCCCTGCCCGGTCGCCGTCATCTCCGGCTCCTCGAACAGCGTCGCCAACACATTGCCGCCATCCGTGCGGCGCAGCGTCGTCACCGCGGCGTGCTCCCGCGACGAGAAGGTGTCGACGAACGTCGCCCCGTCCGGCGAGACCGCGCAGCCGTGCACGCCCGGCTCGCTCGTCAGGCGCTCGACCTCCCCGCCGTCCAGCCCCACCCGATACAGGTGCCGCTCCACCGCCCCCTCCCGCGTCCCGCTGAAGAACACCGTCCGCCTTTCCTCGTCCACCTCCACGATGCGCGTCACGACCCACTCCCCCGAGGTCAGGCGGCGCGACTCGTTGAGGTCTCGGTCGTACAGCTCGAGATGCCGGAAGCCCGTCCGCTCGCTCGACCACAGCAGCTCGCCCGTCTCGAGGAAGCGGAAGTCGCCCAGGTTCAGCCACGGCTCGCTGCGCTGGACGAGCGTTCGCGCTACCGCTCCGGTTTCCGCATCGAACAGGTGCAGGCGCAGCTCCGTCTGGGCGCGATTCAGCACCACGCCCGCGAGCATCCCATCCGGTCGCCAGACGACCCGCGGCAGGTAGATGTCGTCCTCGTCCCCGAGGTCCATCCAGACCGGCTCACCGCCGTCCGCCGCGACCACCCCCAGCCGCACGCGCGCGTTCGGCGCTCCCGCGAACGGGTAGCGGTGGTGCTCGGTGTCGAGCGCGTCCTGCCCCTGGTGGACGATCGGGTAGTCGGGGATGTGTCGGGCGTCGACCTCCACGAAGGCGATGTGCGACCGGTCCGGCGACCACCAGAACCCGTCGGACTGCCCGAACTCCTCTTGCGCGATGAAGTCCGCCAGCCCGTTCGTGAACCCGTCCTCGGCCCCGCTCGTGAGCTGCTGCGCTTCTCCTCCACCGGCCGGCATCGCGAACAATTCGCCGCCCCGCACGAACGCGAGCCGGGAGCCGTCCTGCGTCAGCCGCGGCGTGATCGCCCCCTCCGCCCCCTCGATCGCCATCGGCTCCCCGTCGCCCACGATGACCCTCGGACCCTCGCCCCCGGGCAGCAGGATGGTGCGTTCTTCTGCCTTGGGTGCGAAGCGGTAGTCCGTGACGCCCACGTCGCGCAGGCGCGCGCGTTCCCGGCGCAGCTCCTCCTCCCGCGAGATCGGCCCGCCCCCGCCCGCCGGCCCGGCCAGCGCCCGCCGTTTCCCCGTCGCGACGTCGTATAGCCAGAGGCTGCGCACGAGGCCGCCGTCCTCGCTCGCGAGGTAGGTGATGCCGCTCCCGTCGGGCGTAAAGGACCAGCGCGCCGGCCCGCCCATCCCCGGCCGCGGGTAGCGCGCCACCTGCTCGATGGAGACTCGCTCGTAGGGAGCCGTCACGCTCGCAGGCCCTCTGCGCGAAGCGCCTCGATCGCGTCGAGCGCCTTCGGCGTCGCCGCCGACAGCACCTCCGCCCCCTCCTCGGTCACGAGCACATCGTCCTCGATGCGGATGCCGCCGAAGTCCAGCATCCCGTCGACCCGCTCCCAGGCCACATCGTCGCGGTACCGCTCCCGCAGATCGGGATCCTCCAACAACGCGCGGATGAAGTAGATGCCCGGCTCGATCGTGACCACGTACCCGGGCTGCAGGGGCAGGTCCGCTCGCAGGTAGCGGAGCGTCGGCCGGTCGCTCGGCGCCCGTCCTTCGAGGCAGCCTCCCGCGTCGTGCGTCGCCAGCCCCAGCATGTGCCCGAGCCCGTGCGGGAAGAACAACGCCTGCGCGTCCCGCTCCACCAGTGCCTCCGCATCCCCCCGCAGCAGCCCCAGGTCGACCAGCCCCCGTGCGGTCTCGACGCTCGCCGCGAGGTGCAGGTCCATGTACTCGACCCCCGGCCTCACCCCGGCGATGGCGTTTTCCTGCACGCCAAGCACGAGCGAATACAGGTCGCGCTGGATGCCCTCGAACCGTGCCCCTAACGGGTACGTGCGCGTCACGTCGCTCGCGTAGCCCCCCACTTCCGCCCCAGCATCGACCAGGACCAGCTCGCCCTCGCCGAATTCCCGTGCGGTGGGCTCGAAGTGCAGGATGGCCGCGTTCGGCCCGCCCCCGACGATCGACCCGTACGCCGTCCGTTCCGCTCCCGCCCGGAAAAACTCGACCTCGATCTCGATCTGGAGCGCCCGCTCCGACATGCCCGCCCGCGCCTTCCGTATTCCCGCCATGTGCCCGGGATGCGTCGCCGCCGCCGCTTCACGCATCAGCGCCAGCTCGCCCGGATCCTTCGCCCGCCGCAGCTCCGCGACGACGGTGCGTAGCCGCTCGTTCTCCTCGTCGTCCGTCGCGAACTCGAGGCTGGCCCACGACTCCACCCCGTACTCGGCGGCCCGCAGCGTGAGGTCGTCGTTCCCGATGATCGCGACCGGCTCCCCTCGCCGCCGCTCCAGCCACTGCCCCAGCTCCGTTGTGGGTCGTACCCGCTCCAACCCCGATGCCTCCGCCACCGCGGCCAGCGAGGGGCCGTCGCCGGTCCAGACCCGCTCCGCCGCCTCGGGCTGCGGCACGAACAGGGTCCAGCCCTCGCCCGCGTCGAACGCGAGCACGCCGCCCGGCTGCCCCACGCCCGCCAAGTAGCGATGCTCCGGGTGCGCGTGGTACTCGTGGAACTGGTCCGTCCCCGCGATCGGCAGCATGAGCCCCGCCGGTACGAGCACGACCCCCCGGTCGAGATTCCAGCGTGCCACCGCTCGTTGGCGCCGCTCCGCGACGAGCTGCGCCGCTTCGTTCCCTGCCATGACCGCAGTGTAGCGATTTCGCGTCATTGCCCGCCCGCGCGGGTGTACGCTGGAGCGGACCCGGCTGGCGCCGCCCGTCACTCCATGCGGCGGGCGGCAGGAGGGTCCGATGAACGCCTCCGCCACCAACCTCGCCCTCTTCGCCCTCCTCCTGCTGGAGCTGATCTCGGGGCTGGCGAGCTTCCTCGTGGGCAGCCCCGAGGGGCGCTGGGTCTTCTGGCTCCACAGTGCGGGCGGACTCTCGGTCGTGGTCCTGCTCGTCTGGAAGTGGCGCATCGTCGTGCGCTCGTTCGCCCGCCGGGGCGCCGGAATCTGGTCGCTCGCCCCCGCGCTCCTCGGCGTCCTCTTCCTGGGCATCCTCGTGACCGGGCTCTGGTGGCTGCTCGTCGGACGCGGGACCCTGCTCGTCCCCTTCTACGGCGAGATGCGCCCCCTCGTGCTCCACACCATTCTCGCCCTCGCGCTCGTACCGCTCTTCGCCCTGCATGTCTTGCTGCGGTGGCCTCGACGCCCCGCCGTCGCCTTCGCCAGCCGCCGCGCCGTCCTGCGTCTCTTCGCCGTGGGCGGAGCCGGCCTCGCCGTCTCCCGCGGACTCGCCCTGGCCGCTCCCCACTCCGGCCCCGACCGGCGCTTCACCGGCTCGCGCGAGGAGGCGAGTTTCACCGGCAACCGCCACCCCGTGACGAACTGGCTGGGCGACAACCGCCAGCGCATCCCGCGGGACGAATGGCGCCTGGAGGTCCACGGCGAGGTGCGCGAGCCCCTCACCTTCGACTACGACGAGCTCACGTCCCTCGCCGAACGCACCCGCCGCGCCACCCTCGACTGCACGGGCGGCTGGTACACCGTCCAGGACTGGAGCGGTGTTCCCCTCGCCGCGGTCCTGGAACGCGCCGGCCCGACCGACGAGGCCCATAGCGTCGTCATCACCTCCGCGACGGGCTTCAGCCGCCGCTTCGGCCTCGGGACGGTTCCACGCCTCCTGCTCGCGACGGAGGTCGGCGGCGAGCGTCTCAGCTCGGGCCACGGCTTCCCCGTTCGGCTCGTGGCCCCCGGCCGGCGCGGCTACAACTGGGTCAAGTGGGTCGTCAGCATCGAGGTCAGCCATCGCCCCGGCTGGTGGCAGGCGCCCCTTCCCACCCAGTAGGCACATTTCCGGCCCCCTGCGTAGGATCGGCGGCCATGCCCCTGACCGAGTTCGGGCCCGTCCAGCACCTCTCCGCCGATGCGGTGGGCCAGCCGGGACAGCGCCGCTTTCGTCTGCGCGCCATCAGCCAGGGCGGCACCTACGCCTTCGTCTGGATGGAGAAAGAGCAGCTCGCCGCCATCGGTGAGGCGATCGAGACCACCCTCGAACACGCCGAGGTCGACCTTGACCCCTTCGGGCCCGGGGAGCCCGAACCCGTCTTCCCCCTCGAGGCCAATCTCGACCTGGACGTCCGCGCCGGCCGCCTCTCGCTCGGCCTGAACGAAGAGACCCGCCGCATCGTCATCGTGGGCGCCGAGGCTCCGACCGAGACCGAGGGAGAGGCTGTCTCCCTCGAGTTCGACTTCGACACCGCCCGCCGCCTTCGCGCGCAGATCAACGAGGTCGTGGCGGCGGGCCGGCCACCCTGCCAGTTCTGCGGCGCCCCCGTCGACCCCGAGGGGCATGTCTGCCCCCGTTCCAACGGCCACAACCCCGAGGAGTAGCCGCTCGCCCCGCTACCCCTCCAGCCCGCGCAGGAACGCGATCATGGCCTTATTCACTGCCTCGGGCGCTTCCTGCTGCGTCCAGTGCCCGACGCCCGGGATCATCACCGCGTCGCGCAGGTTCGGGGCCGAGTGCTCCATCTGCTCGCGCCACTTCGGCCCCATCAGCGAGACCACGAGATCCCGGTCGCCCGTCACGAACAGGGACGGGGGCGTCACCTTCTTTCCGTTGAAGGCCGCCATCAGCTCCCAGTTCCGGTCGATGTTGCGGTACCAGTTCAGACCCCCGCGGAAGCCCGCCCGCTCGAACTCGCCTGTGAAGACGTCGAGGTCGGCCTCCGTCAGCCACGGCGGCAGGTTGTCGCCGGGGTCCTGCATCGCGTCGAGGAAGCCCGCCGTCTTCGGGAGCGCTGCCGCTGCCGGGTTGGGTGGGCAGTCGCCCGAGGCGGTGTAGAGCAGCATCCGCATCGTCGTGCGAACGTCCGCCTCCAGTTCCGCCTCTGCCTTGCCCGGCTCCTGGAAGTAGAGCTGGTAGAAGAAGGTGTCGCCGAAGCGCTGCTTCATCCCCTCCGTCGGCGGGATCGGCCCCGACCACGCGTTCGGCGGCACGCTCAGCCCCGCCACCCCGCGGAAGCGGTCGGGTCGCAAGGTTGCCGCGTTCCATGCCACCGGCGCCCCCCAGTCGTGCCCCGCGACCACCGCCTGCTCCTCCTCCAGCGCGTCCAGCAACCCCACGAGGTCGCCAACCAGGTGCAGCTGCGTGTACGCGCCGATGTCCTCGGGCGCGTCCGTCTGACCGTAGCCGCGCTGGTCCGGTGCGACCGCGTGGAAGCCCGCCTCCGCCAGCGCCACCAGCTGGTGCCGCCACGAGTACCACGACTCCGGGAAGCCGTGGCACATCACCACCAGCGGCCCCTCCCCCGCCTCCGCGATGTGCATGTTGATGCCGTTCGTCTCGACGAACCGGTGAGTGATCTCCGTCATGTGGCGCCTCCCGGCGCGCATCCTAGCCCGTCTCCTCGTAACGGAACTCGCTACACTCCCGGCCACCGCGAAGGCGTCAACGGGCCGACAGGCCGCGAGTGAACGCGAAGCGAAGCGGAGCAGTCGAAGGAGCAGCGGCATGAAGTTCGGCGTTCACTTGATCCAGCAGAACATCGAGATGGCGGAGCTCCGCCGCCTCTGGACCTGGGCCGACACCGCCGGCTTCGACTGGATCGACGCCTCCGACCACTTCTACGAAGCGCCCCTCGTCCACGAGAACCACGGCGACTACTGGGAGGGCACCACCATCATGACCGCCCTCGCCTGCGAGACGAAGAACCTCCGCATCGGCTCGCTCGTGCTGGGCATGAACTACCGCCATCCCGCCGTTCTCGCGAACGCCCTCGCCGCCATGGACCACCTCAGCGGCGGACGCATCGAGCTCGGCATCGGCGCCGGCTGGTACGAGGACGAGTACCGCGCCTACGGCATTCCCTTCCCCTCCCTGGGCAAGCGCCTCGACATCCTCGAGGAGGGCATCAAGGTCATCCGCCTCCTCCTCACGGAGGACCACGTGAGCTTCGAGGGCGAGCACTTCACCCTCGCGGACGCCTGCTGCAACCCAAAGCCCTTGCAGGACCGCCTGCGCATCTGGGGCGGCGGCGTCGGCCGCAAGCGCACCCTCCCGATGATCGCCCGCCTCTGCGACGGCTGGAACGGCCCCTATCTCACCCCCTGGCAGTTCCGCCACCTCGCCCGCGTCCTGCGCGAGGCCTGCGACCGGGAGGAGCGCGACTTCGACGAGATCGAGAAGAGCGTCAACCTCAGCTTCCACCTCGCCGCCAGCGAGGCCGCCCGCCCCCGCGCGGAAGAGCACGCCCGCACCGTCTTCGGCGGCGCTATCGACACGTGGCGCGAGCGCGGCCTCATCATGGGCACCCCCGACGAGGCGAAGGAGCTCGTCGGCGAGTACCAGGACCTCGGCTGCGACCTCCTCAACATCGCTATCCGCCCGCCCCTCGACTGGGAAGCGCTCGAAGCCTGGGCGCAGGAAGTCATCCCGGCCTTCAGCGAGGACTAGACCGCGAACGAGCGCGCGAGTCGCCCATTACTCCGCCCGTGTGGACAATCGTCTCGGTGGTTCGGGCCGACAGGCCCCGGCTCATCGACGAGCCAATGCCCGCGTGACGAACCGCGGTGGGTCCACCATCCAACCTGAGTTGAATGCCTGCGGGGAGACCATGACTGCTGCTTCGGAGCCCGGCGCGCCGTGACCGCCCTCGCCGAGTCCGGCATCGCCAACGCCCTGCGACGCAACATCGCGATCATCGCCCACGTCGATCACGGCAAGACGACGCTGGTCGATGCCATGCTGCACCAGACCGGCGTGTTCCGCGCGAACGAGCGAGTGGAGGAACGCGCCCTCGACAACATCGATCTTGAGCGCGAACGCGGCATCACCATCATGGCCAAGAACACGGCCATTCGCTATCGCGACTGGACGGTCAACATCGTCGACACCCCCGGCCACGCCGACTTTGGCGGGGAGGTCGAGCGCACGCTCACCATGGTCGATGGCGTGCTGCTGCTCGTCGACGCCTCCGAGGGACCCCTTCCCCAGACTCGCTTCGTGTTGGGCAAGGCGCTGGAGCACGGGCTGCCCGCCATCGTCGTCATCAACAAGATCGATCGCAAGGATGCACGGCCGGCCGAGGTGCTCGACGAGGTCTATGACCTTTTCATCGACCTCGAAGCGACCGAGCAGCAGATTGAATTCCCCGTGCTGTACGCGAACGCGAAGGCTGGGACCGCGAGTGTGGACCCGGACGAGCCGGGTCTGAACCTGCGGCCCCTGCTCGACGCCATCGTCGGGCAACTGCCGCCCCCGCAGGGCGACCCGGAGGCGCCCCTGCAGATACGCGTCGCGAACCTCGATTCGAGCGACTATCTGGGCCGCATCGCCATCGGGCGCATCGTCAACGGCCGTGTCGCGCTGGGCGACGAGATCGCCGTCTCGAAGCTCGATGGTTCCGTCACGCAGACCCGCGTTACGAAGCTGTACGTCTTCGATGGCCTGGAGCGGGCGGAGGTGGAACAGGCCGCGGCGGGCGACATCATCTGTCTCGCCGGCATCGACGACATCACCATCGGCGAGACCATCACCGCCCCCGACGACCCGCAGCCGATCGCTCCCATGCAGGTGGATGAGCCGACGGTCTCGATGGTCTTCGGCGTCAACACCTCGCCTATGTCCGGGCAGGACGGCCAGTACGTCACCTCGCGGAAGCTGCGTGAGCGGCTCGAGCGCGAGCTGGAGAGCAACGTGTCGATTCGCGTCGAGGACACCGACTCGCCGGACCAGTTCCAGGTGATCGGTCGGGGCGAGCTCCAGCTCTCCATTCTCATCGAGATGATGCGGCGCGAGGGCTACGAGCTGCAGGTCGGGCGCCCGCAGATCGTGACACGCGAGCGTGACGGCCGCACCGAGGAGCCCGTCGAGGAGCTGGTCATCGATGTGGCTGAGGACTACCAGGGCATCGTCATCGAGCAGCTCAGCGCTCGTCGGGCGACGCTGACCCGGATGGTGAACCACGGCAGCGGCCGCGTCCGGCTCGAGTTCCTGATCCCGACGCGCGGCATCATCGGCTTCCGCTCCCAGTTCCTCACCGATACCCGCGGCACCGGCATCATGAACCACCTCTTTGCCGGCTGGGAGCCCTGGAACGGGCCGATCTCCGGAAGGCTGACCGGCGCCCTCGTGGCCGACCGGCCGGGGAAGGCGACCGCCTACGCCATCTACAACCTGCAGGAGCGCGGCGAGATATTCATCGGTCCCGGCACGCAGGTCTACGAGGGGATGGTCATCGGTGAGAACGCCCGTCCCTCCGACATGGACGTGAACGTGACCAGAGAGAAAAAGCTCACCAACATGCGCGCGGCCTCGGCCGACGACGCCCTGCGCCTCGTTCCACCGAGGTTGCTCAATCTGGAGCAGTCGATCGAGTTCATCAACGACGACGAGCTGGTGGAGATCACCCCGGGAAGCATCCGCCTGCGCAAGCGCATCCTCGCCGCGACTCCCCGGTCGAGGAGTCAGTCCTCGTCCGGCCATTGACACGGCTCCCCGCGATTGGCAACGTGCGCGCACATAACTCCGGAGGTACCCCATGGCTGACGAGGCCTACGCGCCCGACCCCACCAAGGATCACGAGACCGTCTCTATCTACCCCCTCGACGATGACGTCAAGGAGGAGCTCCTCAACACCGTCGGCGAGGCCGTCCTCAACTGGTCGACGAAGGACGGCTGGCCCGTCGGCGTCATGCACGCCGTCGTCTGGGCCAAGGGCTCCTTCTGGATGACCGCCGCCGCCCATCGCCACCGCATGGCCGCCCTGCGCCGCGACCCGCGTTGCTCCGTCGTCCTCACGAGCACCGGCACGCACCTCGGCGGGGGCAAGACCATCACGGCAAAGTGTCGCTGCGTCATGTACGAGGACCGCGAGACGAAGGACTGGTTCTACCATGCCCTCGCCTTCCGCCCCGGGGCCGACCCCGAGCAGGCAGCCGCCTTCGAGAAGTCCCTCGACTCGCCCCTGCGCGTCGTGATGGAGCTCGTGCCAGAGAAGTGGATCACCTTCGACGGCGCCAAGATGGGCATGGCTTCCGCCGGCGTGCTCCCCGACGAGCAGAAGGGCCCGATGCTCAGCTCCGACGCCGTCCGCCTCGAGAAGGAGCTCAAGGCCCGCGGCCTCGCCTGACGCCGGCCGCATCTTCTCGCGCTCGTAACCCGGAGGGGCTGGTTTCGCTCGTCCCGTTCACGGTTCCGCGCTACGGTCGTTGCACACCTCTCGCAAGGGGGACACGACCGTGCGCGTTGGAATCCTGACCGGCGGAGGCGACTGCCCCGGCCTGAACGCCGTCATTCGTGCCGTCGTCACCAAGGGCGAGCGCCAGTACGGCGACGAGGTCGTCGGCTTCCGCAACGGCTGGGCCGGCGTCATGGAGGGTGACGTCATGCCCCTCAGCGCCGAGCGTTGCCGCGACATCCTCCCTCTGGGCGGCACAATCCTCGGGACCTCCCGCGCCAACCCCTACGCCACCGAGGGCGGCGCCGAGGCCGTGCGCGCGACGCTCGACCGCGAAGCCGTAGACGGCCTCATCGCCGTCGGGGGCGACGACACCCTCGGCGTCGCCGGCAAGCTCGCCGCCGACGGGGCCAGCATCGTCGGCGTCCCCAAGACCATCGACAACGACCTCGGCGTCACCGAGGTCACCTTCGGCTTCCACACCGCCGTCCAGACCGCCACCGAGGCCATCGACCGCCTCCGCACCACCGCCGAGTCGCACCACCGCGTCATGGTCGTGGAGGTGATGGGACGCGACGCCGGCTGGATCGCGACCTACGCCGGCATCGCCGGCGGCGCGACCGAGATCCTCATCCCGGAGGAGCCGTTCAGCATGAGCGGCCTCTGCGAGCGCCTGCTCGCCCACCACGATCGCGACGTTTCCGCCTCCATTGTCGTCGTCGCCGAGGGCGCGCGCCCCGAGGGCGGCGAGGTCATCACCCAGACAGATCAGCGCGATGCCTTCGGCCACGTCCGTCTCGGCGGCATCAGCCGCCTCGTCGCCGACGAGATCGAGGCCCGCACCGGCTTCGAGACGCGCCTCACCGTGCTCGGCCACGTCCAGCGTGGCGGGACGCCCACCGCCTTCGACCGCGTCCTCGCGACCCGCTTCGGCATCGCTGCCATCGATGCCGTCCACGACGGCCGCTGGGGACAGGCCACCGTCCTCCTGGCCAACGAGATCAACCTCGCCCCCCTCGCCGACCTGACCGGGCAGGCCCGTCTCGTCGACCGCCACCTCTACGAGACTGTCGCCGGCGCCCTCGTTGCCCTCCCCACCAACAGCCATTAGCCAATAGCCAGCGCCCCTCCCTATAGTCCCCGCATGCCTCCACGACCCTTCCGTATCGACGTCCCCGACTCCGTCCTCGACGACCTCCGCGACCGCCTTGACCGCACCCGCTGGCCCGACGCCATTCCGGACACCGGCTGGGACTACGGCGCGGACGTCGCCTACGTCCGCGAGCTCTGCGACTACTGGCGCGACGAGTACGACTGGCGCGCACAGGAGGCCGCGCTGAACGCCTGGCCCCAGTTCCTCTGCGAGGTCGACGGCGTCGATATCCACTACTGGCACGTCCGCGGCCAGGGCCCCGATCCCCACCCCCTCCTCCTGACGCATGGCTGGCCGGGCTCGATGTTCGAGTTCCTCCACCTCATCGGGCCCCTCACCGACCCCGCCGCCCACGGTGGTGACCCCGCCGACGCCTTCGACGTCGTCATCCCCTCCATCCCCGGCTTCGGCTGGAGCGGCAAGCCCGCCGAGCGCGGCTGGGGCCCCTCCCGCATCGCCGCCGCCCTCGACCACCTCATGACCGCCGAGCTCGGCTACGAGCGCTACGGCGCCCAGGGCGGCGACTGGGGCGCCATCATCAGCACCCGCCTGGGCGCCGCCCACGCCGGCAATCTGAGCGGCATCCACCTCAACATGGCCCTCGCCGGGCCACCCGACCCGCCCACAGAGGCGGACGAGGCCGGACTTGCGTCGCGACGCGCCTTCCAGGCCCGGGAAACCGGCTACAGCAACGTCCAGAGCACCAAGCCCCAGTCCCTCGGCATCGCCCAGGCCGACTCGCCCGCCGGCATCGCCGCCTGGATCACGGAGAAGTTCCGCACCTGGAGCGACTGCAACGGCGATGTCGAGTCGCGCTACTCGAAGGACACGCTGCTCACCAACATCATGTTCTACTGGGCGCCGAACAGCATCGCGTCGGCGGCTCGCATCTACTACGAGGCCCGCGCCGAGGGCGTCGGCGGCCGCGTTCCCCCGGTCGAGCGCATCGCCGTCCCGACCGGCTTCGCCGCCTTCCCCGGCGAGATCATCCAGGCTCCCCGCCACTGGGTCGAAGCTGCCTACAACCTCGTGCACTACACGGAGATGCCTGCCGGGGGCCACTTCGCCGCCCTCGAGGAGCCCGACCACCTCCTCCGCGACATCCGCGCCTTCTTCCGGCAGGTGCGCTGAAGGCAAGAGAGTCCCGAGACTCCATAACTCCCCCGCGGGCTATACTGCCCTGCGCGGATTTCGCCGCGGACTCTGCCCTCGGCATCACGCCCTGAAGGACCACGGATAGCGAAATGCCCAGCCAATCGAAAGAAGAGTGGCTCGAAGGTACGTACCGCAAGGCGGTCGAGCGCAACCCCGAGCGCGCCGAGTCGTTCCGCACGACCGGCGAGACCGTCCTCGACCCCGTCTACACGCCCGAGGACGCACCCGCTAACGGCGACCTCGGCTTCCCCGGCGAGTACCCCTTTACCCGTGGCGTCCAGCCCACCATGTACCGCGGGCGCCTCTGGACGATGCGCCAGTACGCCGGCTTCGGCACCGCCGAGGAGTCAAACGAGCGCTACCGTTATCTCCTCGACCAGGGCCAGACCGGCCTCTCCGTCGCCTTCGACCTCCCCACCCAGATCGGCTACGACTCCGATGACTCGATGGCCATGGGCGAGGTCGGCAAGGTCGGTGTCGCCATCGACTCGATCGATGACATGCGAACGCTGTTCCAGGAGATCCCCCTCGACCGCGTCACTACCTCCATGACCATCAACGGCACCGCCGCCGTCCTCCTCGGCCTCTACATCGCCGTGGGCAAGGAGCAGGGCGTACCCCTCGACAAGCTCGGCGGCACCGTCCAGAACGACATCCTCAAGGAGTACATCACCCGCGGGACGTGGATCTATCCGCCCACGCCCAGCATGCGGCTCATCACCGACGTCTTTCAGTTCTGCTCCGAGAACGTGCCCCGCTGGAACACCATCTCCATCTCCGGGTACCACATGCGCGAGGCGGGCTGCACCGCCGCCCAGGAGATCGCCTTCACCCTCGCCAACGGCATCGCCTACGTCGATGCCGCTGTCTCCGCCGGCCTCGATGTCGACGCCTTTGCGGGGCGGCTCAGCTTCTTCTTCGCCTGCCACAACAACCTGCTGGAGGAGGTGTGCAAGTTCCGCGCCGCGCGCCGCCTCTGGGCCACGATCATGAAGGAGCGCTTCGAGGCCAAGAGCCCGCGCTCGATGATGATGCGCTTCCACACCCAGACCGGCGGCGCCACCCTTACCGCCCAGCAGCCCGAGAACAACATCGTGCGCACCACCCTCCAGGCTCTCGCTGCCGTCCTCGGCGGGACCCAGTCGCTCCACACGAACTCGATGGACGAAGCCCTCTCACTTCCCACCGAGAAGGCCGTCCAGATCGCCCTCCGCACGCAGCAGGTCATCGGCTTCGAGAGCGGCGCCGGCGATGTCATCGACCCCCTCGGTGGCTCCTGGTACATCGAATCCATGACCGACCGCCTCGAGGCCGAGGCGCGCGACTACCTCAAGACGATCGAGGACCTCGGCGGCGCTCCCGCCGCCCTCGAACAGGGCTTCCAGCAGCGCGAGATCCAGGAGGCCTCCTACCGCTACCAGCGCGAGATCGAGGACAAGGACCGCATCATCGTCGGCGTCAACGACTTCACCGTCAGCGGCGAGGAGCCCCCCGAGCTCCTGCGCGTCGACCCTTCCATTGGCCGGCGCCAGGTGGAGCGCCTGCAGGCCCTCCGCGCCCAGCGCGACAACGCCGCTGCGGACGCCGCCATCGCCTCCCTCGAGGAGGGCGCCCGCGGCACCGACAACCTCGTCCCGCTCATCGTCGCCGCCGTCGAGGCGCGCGCCACGCTCGGCGAGATCAGCCACGCCCTGCGCCGCGCCTGGGGCGAGTACCGCGAGATCGTGGTCGTCTGATGCCCGAGGACGACACCCGTAGCTTCGTGGACGACCGCCGCCGCCTGCTCGGCGAGCTGGAGCTGGAGCGCAATCAGCTCCTGCGCAACATCGAGACCTGCCGTATCCGTGACATCGAGCGCCCCATGATCGACGAGTGGTCCCTCAAGGACATCATCGGCCACGTCGCCAGCTGGGAGGCCGAGGTCGTTAGCGCCCTGCTCGACATCCAGGAGGGCCGCCGTCCCGCCATCCTCGACTTCGACGAGACGCGCACCGACGCCTGGAACCAGGACCACGTCGAGCGCAAGCGCAGCCTCACCTTCTGGAGCGTCCTCGAACAGCTCAAGGCGGGTCGCGAGCGCCTGCTCGCCACCGCCGCCGAGTTCGACGACGCCGCCATCGGCGAGGAAGGCCGCGTCCCCAACCAGCTCCTGCAGGTGGTCGCCAACCACGACAGGGAACACTGGCACATCATCGCCGCCTACCTCGCCGGCATGCCAGGTGTGCGCGAAGCCAGCGCCGCCGGAACCAGCTAGCACTCAGAGGAGCCTCATGCTCAGCAAGGTCCACCACGTTGGCATCGTCGTCCGCAGCGCCGACGACGCGCTTGGCTTTTACCGAGACGCCCTCGGCCTCCCCGTCAGCGTCGACCGCGTTATCGAGGACCAGGGGGTCCGCGGCGTCCTCCTCCCCTGCGGCACCGCCGAGATCGAGCTGCTCGAACCGACGCGCGACGATACCGGCGTAGCGCGCTTCCTTCAGGGGCGCGGCGAGGGCATGCACCACGTCTGCTTCGAGTCCGACGACTGCGGGGCCGACCTGCGCGCGGCCGCCGAGGTGGGCGTCCAGCTCATCGACGAAGCGCCCCGCGCCGGGCTCGCCGGCATGATCGGCTTCCTCCACCCGAAGTCGAACCACGGCGTCCTCGTCGAGTACGCGACCCCTGTCGAGGAAGCCCACGTCGGCCCCAGCGACGATGCCACGGCGAACCGTATCGACCACATCGGCATCGTCGTGCAGGACATCCCCACCGCCGCCGCCACCTACGAGCGCCACTTCGGCTTCAGCCTCGACCCCGAGCTCGGCGGCCAGAACGAGGCCCTCGGCATCGAAAACGCCTTCATGCTCGCCGGCAACGCCCACCTCGAGTTCATCCGGCCCACGACAGAAGAAGGGCCCGTCGCGAAGTTCGCCTCCGAGCGGGGCGAGGGCTCGTTCCTCCTCTCGCTCGCCGTATCCGACGTCCAGGCCGCCGTCGACTCGCTCCGCGCCTCCGGCGCGCGCGCAGGCGACCCCAACGGCCCGGTCGCTTTCGTTTCGCCCCGCTCGTCCTTCGGCGTCAACCTGCAGTTGGTCGAGCGATCCTGACCCCACGACACACAGGAGCAGCATCATGACCGCATCTCCCGAAACAACCGCCGGACAGAAGATCCGGGTCCTCATCGCCAAGCCTGGCCTCGATGGCCACGACCGCGGCGCCAAGATCGTCGCGCGGGCCCTGCGCGACGGAGGCTGCGAGGTCATCTACACCGGCATCCGCCAGACGCCCCAGATGATCGCCGAGGCCGCCCTCCAGGAAGACGTTGATGTCGTCGGCCTCAGCATCCTCTCCGGCGCCCACCTTGAGCTCTTCCCCCGCATCGTCGAAGAGCTCAGGTCTCGCGGCCTCGACGATGTCCTCCTCTTCTGCGGCGGCATCATTCCCGAGGAGGACACGGACGCCCTCGAGGCGATGGGCTTCAGCGCCATCTTCCGTCCCGGCACCAACACCCGGGACATCGTGTCGTTCGTGTACGACAACGCCTCATCCGAGTGACGGACCTGATCGAGCGATTCCTCGCGGGTGAGCGCCGCGCCCTTTCACGCATCCTCACGCGCGTGGAAAACGGCACGCCCGAGGGACGGGAGTACCTGCGCCAGCTCTACCCCCGCTCGGGCCGCGCCCACACCATCGGCGTCACCGGCGGTGCCGGCTCCGGCAAGAGCAGCCTCACCGGCTCCCTCGCCGCCGAGCTGCGAAGGCGTGGCCACGAGGTCGGCGTCATCGCCGTCGACCCCTCCAGCCCCTTCACCCAGGGCGCCATCCTCGGCGACCGCATCCGCATGCAGGACCTCGTCCTCGACCCCGGTGTCTTCGTCCGCAGCATGGCCAGCCGCGGCGCCCTCGGCGGCCTCGCTCCCACCATCGACGACGTTGTCGCCGTCATGGACGCCTTCGGCTTCCCCTACGTGTTCATCGAGACCGTCGGCGCGGGCCAGGACGAGGTCGAGATCGCCGGCACCGCCCTCACGACTGTGCTCGTCAACAACCCCGGCACCGGCGACGATATCCAGGCCTTGAAGGCCGGCATCATCGAGATCGCCGATATTCTCGTCGTGAACAAGGCCGATCGCCCCGGCGCAGACGTCCTCGTGAGCCAGCTGCGCGCGCTCCTTTCGCTCGCTCCCAGCGAGGGTCGCGACGTGCCCATCCTCTCGACCGTCGCCACCACCGGCGATGGCGTCCCCGAGCTCGTCGACGCCATCGACGAGCACCGCGCCTGGCTCGACAGCTCCGGCGAGCTGGACAAGCACCGCCGCCAGGAGGCGCGCCACCAGGTGCTCTCCGTCGCCCAGCGCATCCTCCTCGAACGCGTCCGCCGCGAGACCTCCGAGGACGCCCTCGCCGAGCTGGTAGCCCAGGTCGCCGGACGCGGGCTCGACCCTCACACGGCCGCCGAGCAGCTCGTCGAACAGGGCGAACTCGTGTGAGCGAGGCCCGCCAGCGCATCCGTGCTCGCTTCCGTAAGGGCGAGCGCGTGCGCCACATCTCCCACCTCGACGTCCTCCGCTACTGGGAGCGCGCCATCCGCCGCGCCGAGTTGCCCCTCTGCTACTCACAGGGCTTCACCCCTCATCCCAAAATCGCCTTTGCGGCTCCCCTTCCCCTCGGCTTCATCGGAGAGGGCGAGATCATGGAGGTGCTCCTGGAGGAGCGCGTTCCCCTCGACCGTTTCGCAGCCGACCTGAGCGCCCAGACGACCGCCGACCTTGAGATCCGCGAGGCGTCGGAGGTCGCCCTCGGCCTCCCTGCGCTCCCCACGCTCCTGCGCTGGGCGGACTACCGGATCCCGCTCGAAGGCGTCACGCCCGAGCACGCTATCGAGTCCGTGAATGCCTTCCTCGCGACCGAGACCTTCCCCTGGCGCCAGGAACGCGAGGGCAAGAAGGCGCGCGAGTACGACCTCCGCGCCGGGGTCGCCTCGCTCACCACCACGGATGTGGAAGGCTCCGCCGCGCTCGACGCCCGCTTGAGCTGCGGGCAGGAGCTGACCGTGCGCCCCGAGCAGCTCGTCGCGGCGCTCTTCCCGACCGCGACGGTCGAGCGCTACGTGCGCGCGGGGCTCGTGCTCGAGGAGCCGTCCGCCGCCCTCCGGGCCTGGCGTGAGAAGGGGCGGTACGAGTGAGGCTCTTCCTCGTCCGCCACGGCCAGAGCACCTACAACCGCGACGGCCTCGGCCTTGGGCGGGAGGACCCGCCCCTCACCGACCTCGGCCTGCGCCAGACCGCCGCCGCCGTCGAACGCCTCGCCGGCGAGCGCGTCGACCGCATCCTCACGAGCCCCCTGGAACGCGCCGCCGCGATCGCCCGCGGGCTCGCCGACCGCACGGGTGCGCCCCTCGAGACCCGCGAGGAGCTGATCGAGATGGACGTCGGCGAAACCGAGGGCCTCCCCTTCCGCGAGATGCGTGAACGCTTCCCCGCGTTCATCGAAGCATGGCGCGCCCCCGACCCCACGGATGTCGTCATGCCCGGCGGCGAGAGCCTCGCGCAGGTCGCCGCGCGCCTCGAACCGCTCGCCGCTGAGCTGCACACCCTCCCCGACGAAGACACCGTGGTGGCCGTCTCCCACAACTTCGTCGTGCGCCTCCTGATCTGCCGTCTGCTGGACCTGGAGGTCGCCGCGTTCCGCGCTTTCAGCCTCGATCTGGCCTCCGTCTCGACGCTCTCCCTGCGGGCCGGTCAGGCCTCACTGCGCACCCTCAACAACCGCTGCCACCTTCCCGCGGACCCGAATACAGGCGCTTGAATCTTGACGAACGCGCGCCTAATTTGGTCACATGCCTATCCCGGTGTTCACTAAGACCACCCTGTTTTTCCTGGTCTGCCTGCTCCTTACTGGCTACTTCGTGTACACCGCCTCCTCCGGGACCGTCCGTCAGCGCCAGCAGAATGAGGACCACGAGGCCGCCCTCGCCGAGATCGAGGACCTCCGCTCCAGGCGCGATCATCTCCTCGCCGTTTACGACTACGTCGTCTCCGACGCCTACGTCGAGCAGGCGGCGCGGCGCGAGCTCGGCTACACCCGGCCGGGCGAGACCGCCTTCATCGTGTTGAGTCCCCCGCCGCACTCGGATGAGCAGGTGTCCGGCGAGTGGTGGGAACGCCTCTTCCCCAAGTAGTGCCTCCCCCGACGTCCTCGCCCCTCGACCGCGTGCGGCGCTTCACCGATCGCGAGCGGCTCTTCCGCCGCCTCTCGAAGGTCGTCGTCGCCGTCAGTGGCGGGGCTGACTCCGTGGCGGCCCTCCTGCTCCTGCGCGAGCTCGCCGAGGAGCACGGCTTCGAGGTCGTCGCTGCCCACTTCGACCACCACCTTCGCGCCGATTCCGGCGGGGACCGCGCCTTCGTGAGCGACCTCTGCGAGCGCCTCGACGTGCCCTGCATGACAGGCGAGGGCGACGTGCTCCTCGCCGCCGGGGAGATGGGCACCGGCATCGAGGAGACGGCCCGCCGCCTCCGCTACCAGTTCCTGGCCTTCGCCGCCGAGCGACAGGGCGCCGGGGCCGTGGCCACCGGCCATACCGCCGATGACCATGTCGAGACCGTCCTCCACCACCTCGTGCGCGGCAGCGGCGTGCGCGGCATGCGCGGCATGCTTCCCAGCGCGCCCCTCCCCGGCATGCCCTCCCTCCAGCTCATCCGCCCGATTCTCTCCCTTGGCCGCACCGAGACCGTCGCCGTCTGCAATGCCGCCGGGATCGACTACCGCGAGGACTCGACGAACGCCGAGCTCCACGCCACCCGAAACCGCATCCGCCACGTGGTCCTCCCCCAGCTACGCGAGGAGAACCCCGAGGCCGATGCCGCCATCCTCGGCCTTGCCGAGAGCGCCCGCGAGCTCTTCCGCTCAGTCGAGCAGGCCGCCGACCTCGCGCAGCCCCGCGACCGCGCCCCCGGTGCCGTCGTGTTCGACCTCGAGACGCTCCGCTCGCTCGGCAGCGAGGCTCGTCTGCTCCTCCTCGAACGTGAGGCCACCTTCCTCAAAGCCGAGGTCGACGCCAACCGCACGCGCCTCCGCAATCTCGATACCGTCCTCTCCCGGGGCACTGGCCAGGTCAGCTTCGGGGGCGTGACGGTCGAAGTCTCCGCCGGCGTGGTGCGTCTCTCCGGCGGGGGCGAGGAGGAGGTGGAGCCGTTCGAGGAGCAGTTCGTGAACATCCCCGGCGTCACCCGCGCAGGTGAGCGCGTCCTCCAGGCCGCCACCGACCCCTTCCCCGACAACGCGGGCGCGCCCCCAGCCGCAGCCGTCCCCGCCGACCGCATCGAGGGAGCCCTCCGCCTTCGCCCCCTCGCCCCCGGCGACCGCATGCGGTACCGGGGCTACCGTCGCAGGGTCAGCGGCATCCTCAAGAACGCCCGCGTCCCCGTGTGGGAGCGCCACAACCTCGTAGCGCTCGCCGGACGGGAGGATGTCGTCGCAGTGGTGGGCAGGACCGTCGCCATCGCCGATGGAGGCGAGGGCGACAACTGCTACTACTTCCGCCTCGCACCGCCGCCGCCCCCGCCGCGCCTTGAGAGCGCCGGTCCAGCCGTCACGACGTAACCGATATCGCCTGTCCCCGGTAAGCGCCCTCGGCCGCCTCCCGCACGAGGAAGTCGGCGAGGTCCGCGCGGCCAATGCGAGTGACCCTGCCGGTGTTCGTCGCGACAACGTCACCCGAGGGCGGGTCATCGCTGAGGACCGCGGCGCGCACGATTGTCCAGTCGAGCCCGCTCGATCGGACCACCGCTTCCTGCGCGGTGTGGTCCGCATGGATGTTGCGCAGCAGCGTCTTGAACATCACCCGCGAGAGCAGCGGGATCTGGTCCCAGCTGTCACCCACGCCCGCGGCCGACAGGACGACCAGTCGCTCCACGCGGTGCAGTTTCATCCCCTCCACGAGGCGGCTTGTGCCGCTCGTGAGCGTCGTCCTGTCGCGCAGGCCGTTGCTGCCCAGCACGACGATCGCCCCATTTTGGCCGGCCACCGCCCCGGCAACCGCGTCGGCGTCCGCCACATCGCCCTGGACGACCCGCACGCCTGCGCTCGCATCGATCCGGTCGGGCGAGCGAGTGAAGGCGGTGACCTCGTGACCCAGATCGAGCGCGCCGCGCCAGACGTGCTGTCCCGTCTTTCCCGTTGCGCCGAACACGATGAGCTTCACCGTTGGAACCTCCCCTGTGGGTGACGTTCGACTACCCCGTGTGGACGGCGGGCAGCACTTCCTCGATCAGCCGCTGCGTCTGCGCGTAGGCGTCCTCGTCCGAGTCGGCCAGCGGCCGCAGGACGAACTTGCTGATCCCGCACGCGACGTACTCCCGTGCCCGCGCCACGATCTCGTTCGCACCGCCCACGGCGAAGAGCGCCTCGGGGTCGAGTGCGGCGAAGCGGCTGTACGCCTTCGCCGTGCGCGCGATCGGCCCGTCGTCCCAGCTCCCGAAGCGGAACGGGAAGCCGGCCCCGTAGTGGTCCTCGTCGATCGACCGCCCTGCCTCCGCGACCGCGGCCTTGATCTTCGTCACCACCGGCCCCACCTGCGCCGGCGTCTGGATGCCCGCCAGCCAGCCCGTCCCCCGCAGCGCCGTCCGCCGGATGGCCGCGTCGCTGCTTCCCCCGATCCACAGGGGCAGCGGCTGTTGCACCGGCCGCGGTCTGATCGATGCCGCCTCGTACTGGAAATGCTCCCCCTCGAACGTAACCTCGTCCTCCTCCCACAGCCGCACCATCAGGTCGATGATCTCGTCCGCGATGGCCCCCCGGCCCCGCGGCTCCCGCCCCGTCGCCCGCCACTCGGGCGCGTTCAGGGCGCCCACCCCGAAGGCTGGCAGCAGCCGCCCGTCGCTCAGGTAGTCGATGGTCGCGCACTCATTCGCGAGCACCAGGGGGTCGCGCAACGGCAGCAGCACGACGTTCATCCCGAACTTGATGCGCTTCGTCGCCCCGGCGACGGCTGCCATCGCCGTCATCGGTTCGAGCGCCGCTTGCGGTCCCGCGAGCCGCTCGCTGAACCAGATCGAGTCGACCTCGCTCTCCTCGCACAGGTCCAGCCAGCGGAAGAACGATGCCGGCGTCGTCTCCGGCAGCAGCGCCGCCCCCAGCCCGATCCGTACGCTCATCGCGATGCCTCCGCCCGAATCCTAGCCCGTCGCGCGCTTTCCTACCGCGAGAAGCGCCGGAAGTAGTCGCGGATGCGAGCGTGCAGCCCCGCCTCCGCCACCAGCAGCCCTCGCACCAGCGGACTCGGCTGGTTGAACTCGATGGGTTGGCCGAGCACGTCCGTGACCGTCAGCCCTTTCCCCAGGCAGAGCGCGGCCCCCGCCGCCACGTCCCACTCCTGCCGCGCGTACCAGGTCACCACCACATCGCCCTTCCCCGCCGCCACCAGCGCCAGCCGGTAGGCGACGCTTCCCACCCCTCGAGTAGTGGCCTGCCCGGGAAGCGGCGGAACCTCCCCCAGCCGGTCCTCCCCCCGGCTCACAAGCGCGAGGTAGCCCCCCTGCTGCCCGTCACTGTTTCTCGCTTCCGGCGATGGGTCCGGACAGACGGCCGTGTGCATCTCTTCCCTGGCGGGGTTGTACACGACCCCGAGGACCGGTCGCCCCCGCACCGCCAGCCCCACCGAGATGGCGTACTCGGGGAGCCCCTGCAGGTACTCGCGCGTTCCGTCGATCGGATCGACGATCCACACCCGCTCCCGGTCGAGCCGGTCCGCCGTGTCCTGGTGTTCCTCGCCCAGCCAGCCGTCATCGGGAAACGCCCCCGTGAGCGCCTCGTGCAGGATCTCCGATGCGTGGATATCCGCCTCCGTGACGAGCTCGTAGCCCCCCTTCCGGCCGTAGCGCAACCCCTCCTCCCGCATGCGCACGACCTCTGCGCCCGCACGCTTCGCGGCATCAACCGCTACTTCCAGTTCCCGTTCCAGCACCGCCCCACTGTGGGGGTCCCGTTCCATCGGGGCAATCGCCAAAGGCAGCGCCCACGTACACTACGTTGCGATGCCGAACCGCCTTGCGGGCGAAACCAGCCCCTATCTCCTGCAGCACGCCGAGAACCCTGTCGACTGGTACCCCTGGGGCGAAGAGGCCTTTGCAAGGGCCCGCGCCGAAGAGAAGCCGGTCCTCCTCTCCGTCGGCTACAGCACCTGCCACTGGTGCCACGTCATGGCCCACGAGTCCTTCGAGTCGCACGAGATCGCGGGCCTCATGAACGAGCACTTCGTCAACATCAAGGTCGACCGCGAGGAGCGTCCTGACATCGATGGCGTCTACATGACGGCCGTCCAGGCCCTCACCGGGCAGGGCGGCTGGCCCATGACCGTCTTCATGACCCCCGACCAGAAGCCGTTCTTCGCGGGCACCTACTTCCCCCCCGAGGACGCGCACGGCCGCCCCGGCTTCCCCCGCCTCCTCCAGACCATCAAGGCCACCTGGGACGAGCGCCGCGAGGACATCGTCAACTCCGCCGACTCGATCAGCGACCAGCTCGCCGAGGCTGCGACCCGCTCGGCTCCGGAAGAGCCCTTCGACGCCGCCGTCGCCGGCGGCGCCGTGCAGGCCATGCTGCGCTCGGCCGACGAGGTCTGGGGCGGCTTCGGCACGGCGCCCAAGTTTCCCGCGCCCGCCAACCTCGACTTTCTCCTCACCCGGGCGGCCCGCGCTGATGACCCCGCCCATGCCCGCATCCGCACCATGATCGAGCGAACCCTATGGGGGATGGCCAGCGGCGGCATGTACGACCAGATCGGCGGCGGCTTCGCCCGCTACAGCGTCGATGTCCAGTGGCTCGTGCCCCACTTCGAGAAGATGCTCTACGACAACGCCGCCCTTGCGCGCGTCTATCTGCACGCCTACCAGCTCTTTGGCGACCCCGAGCATGCGCGCATCGTGCGCGAGACCCTCGCCTACCTCGAGCGCGAGATGCTCGACGAGGAGGGCGGCTTCTACAGCGCCCAGGATGCCGACAGCGAGGGCATCGAGGGTAAGTTCTTCCTCTGGACGGTCGACCAGGTGGCAGGCCTGCTTGGCGACGAGGCGGAAGCCTTCAGCCAGTTCTTCGGCGTTACGCGCGAGGGCAATTTCTACGACCCGCACAACCCGGAGCTCCTCGGGCGCAACGTCCTCTCCCGCCGCACCGACCCCGTACCCGGGGCAGGCGGCCTCGCCGCCGGCGCGCTCGCCGACCGCATCGAGGGGTGGCGGCGCACGCTCTTCGAGGAGCGCTCGAAGCGCGTTCCGCCCGAAACCGACGACAAGGTGCTGACCTCGTGGAACGGCCTCGCCCTCGCCGCCTTTGCCGAAGCCGCCCGCGTCCTCGATGATCCCCGCCTGCGCGAGATTGCCGAGGGGAACGCCCGCTTCGTTCGCGAGCGCATGTGGGCCGATGGCGTGCTCCTCCACACCTACAAGGGCGGCGTCGCCCGCATCGAGGGCATGCTCGAGGACTACGCCTACTACGGCCTCGGTCTCGTCGAGCTCTACCGGCTCACCGGAGAGCGCGATTACCTGGACTGGGCCAACGCCCTTGTCGATGTTGTCGTGGAGCGCTTCCACGACAACGAGAATGGCGGCTTCTTCGAGACGGCCGACGGCGCCGAGGAGCTGCTCTTCCGCCAGAAGCCCCGGTTCGACCAGGCCACCCCCAGCGCCGCCGCCTCCACCGCCCTCCTCGCGCTCACCCTCCAGCGATACGGTCTCCGCACCGATGGCGAGACCATCGCACGCGAGGTCGTCGCCGGCGTGCAATCGCTCATCCTCGACGCCGCCACGGGGTTCGGCGCCACCCTCCAGGTCATCGACCTGCTCGCCTCGCCGCCCCGCGAGCTCGCTATCGTCGGAACGCCCGGCGATCGCGCGCCATTCGAGCGCGTCGCCGCCGATCGCTTCCTCCCCGGCCTGGTCCTCGCCCCTGCTGCCGCCCCCAACGGCCTCCCCCTCCTTGAGGGTCGCGAGGCGCCGGACGGAGACGCTACGGCCTGGCTCTGCGAGAACATGGTCTGTCAGCTTCCCGCCGGCTCACCCGCCGAGCTAAGCGCCCAGATCGAAGAAGCATTCCCGCCCATTCCCAACGAGCCTCCGGAGGCCTCCCCATGACCGCCCCCTCCCCCGTCCTCGAAGTCACCGACGAGACCTTCGCCGAGGCCGTCGTCGAGGAATCGAAGAACCGCCCCGTTGTCGTTGACTTCTGGGCCGACTGGTGCGGCCCCTGCCGCGTGCTCAGCCCCATCATCGAGAGGGTCGCCGCCGAGTTCGGCGAGGACGTCCTCCTCGCCAAGCTGGACACCGACCGCAACCCCCACACCGCCGCCTCCCACCGCATCCAGGCCATCCCCTCCGTCAAGGCGTTCGTCGATGGCGAGGTCGCGAGCGAGTTCGCGGGCGCTCTCCCCGAAGAGCACGTCCGCGCCTTCTTCGCCCGGCTCGTCACCTCGCCCGCCGAAGCCGCAGCCGCCGAGGCCGAGGACCTCGCCGCCTCCGGCGACCTCGCCGGCGCCGAGGCCCGCTACCGCGAGATGCTGGAAGAGGACGACGAGAACGCCGACGCCCTCACCGGTCTCGCCGTCATCCTCCTCGAACGGGGCGACCGCGAGGAGGCCGAGGAGCTGATCACGCGCGCGGGCAACGACCGCCGCGCCAAGGCCCTTCGACACCACATCTTCCTCGAGGAGTTCGCCGCGAAGCACGACGCCGCCGAGCTCGAGCAGGAGGCCCGGCTCGAACCCGACGATCCCCGCGCCCGCTATCGCTGGGGCGTGATGCTGGCCGCCGTTGGGCGCTACGAGGAGGCCCTCGACGAGCTGCTCGAGTCGGTCCGCCTCGACCGAAGCTTTGCCGACGACGCTGCGCGCAAGGCCGTGCTCGCCGTGTTCGACATCCTCGGCCTCGAGAGCAGCCTTGTGCGCGATTACCAGCGCCGCCTCACCCAGCTCCTGTTCTAGCCCCCAGCCTCCCCCTGCGGGTTCCGATGTTCCTTTGGGCTTGACGCCTCTCGCCCCGAGGCGTCATAAGCACTGGTCTATTGACCGCGCGCGTAGGAAGATGAGCCTTCGAAAGTGACGGAGAACCCCGAAATTATGATCATTCACATGGTCGAAGGCGCGACCGACGAGCAGACAGAGCGCGTCATCGATCGCATCGTCAGCGACTACGGGCTCCAGTGCCAGACCATGGTCGGCGCGGGAAGCATCGTCATCGGTGTCAAGGGGATGGCCGGAATCATCGATGAGGGCCGCGTCACCGAGCTGCCGGGCGTCGACCGCGTCATCCGCATTACCGAGAAGTACAAGGACGCCAGCCGCAACTTCCACCACGAAGACACCATCGTCGACGTCAACGGGACCCTGGTTGGCGGCGGCAGCCTCACCATCTTCGGCGGCCCCTGCGCGATCGAGACGGAGGAGCAGGCGGTCGAGTCCGCCGTCATGTCCCGCGACGCGGGAGTCGACATCCTCCGCGCTTTCGTCGACAAGTCCCGCACGAGCCCCTACGACTACCGCGGCCTCGAGATCGCTCGCGGCCTCGATATCGTGAAGGCGATGAAGGCCGCCACGGGCCTCCCCGTCGTCTGCGAGCTCATCGACCTGCGCCACCTGGAGGCGTTCCTCGAGGCCGGCATCGATGTCATCCAGATCGGCGCCCGCAGCGCCCAGTACTCCCCCCTGCTGGAGGAGCTCTCGCGCATCCGCACCCCGGTCGTGCTCAAGCACGGTTTCGGCAACGACCTCAACGAGTGGCTCTGCGCCGCCGCCTACATCATGTCCGGCCTTGATCGCGCCGGGAACCACACCGGCGCCGGCAACCCGAACGTCATCCTCTGCTACCGCGGCATCAGGTCGTTCGAATCCGAGACCCGCTTCGCCGCGGACATCTCCATGATTCCGCTCGTGCGCAGCAAGTCGCATCTGCCCCTCATCGCCGATCCCTCCCACAGCTCCGGCGACCGTTCGCTCGTCGAGCGGGTGTCCTACGGCTTCGTGGCGGCCGGCGCGAACGGCCTTGAGTTCGACATCCAC
Source organism: Dehalococcoidia bacterium (assembly GCA_009839725.1). Taxonomy (GTDB): domain Bacteria; phylum Chloroflexota; class Dehalococcoidia; order Tepidiformales; family Tepidiformaceae; genus UBA2991. The sequence continues at coordinate 30,273 of VXPF01000024.1, forward strand.
TGCAACCCCGAGGAGGCGCTCTGCGACGGTCGGCAGGCTGTGCGCGAAGAGGCGGGTCGCATCGTGACCCACGCCCGCCAGATCCACGCCCTCCTTGCCGGGAACGGTGTCGACAGCGGTGTCGCAGCCGCGGCTGCCGTCTCGAAGTAGCGGAACGGGCGATCCCCGATGCTCCTGAAGCGCGCGACGCTTGAGGGCATCGCCGAGGGCCGCATCACCCTCGCCTTCCGCCGCTGGAAGCGCCCGACCGTTCGTGCCGGTGGCGAACTGCGCACCTCCATCGGCGTGCTCGGCATCGACGCCGTGGATCGCATCACCGAACGCGACATAACTGACACAGCTGCCCGCGCTGCTGGTTACCCCGACGGAGACGCCCTCCTCTCCGAGCTGAACCGCCGCCCCGAGGGCGTCCTCTATCGCGTCGCCCTCCACCTCGCCGGCGACGACCCCCGCGCGGCCCTGCGCGAGCAGGACGCCCTCGATGACGAGGCCGTTGCCGCCATCGCCGCTCGCCTCGACCGCTTCGATCGATCGAGCCGCCGTGGCCCCTGGACCGAGGCCGTGCTCCGCCTGATCGCGGACTCTCCCGGCACGCGCGCCCCCGACCTCGCCGCCTCCCTCGGCCGCGAGACGCAGCCCTTCAAGCGCGATGTCCGCAAGCTCAAGGAGCTGGGCCTCACCGAGAGCCTCGAGATAGGCTACCGGCTCTCGCCCCGCGGACGCGCCTGGCTCGCCGCACGCGACAGCGAGGGCTAGCGGCTACTCTCCCTCCATCGAGAGGTCGCGCTCGACCTCCCCCCGCGCCAGCTCCCCCAGCCGCTCCGGCAACTCCCGCGCCCCAAACCGCCACGCCACCGCTTCCTCGAAAACCTCCGCCGTCTCGTTCGGCACGCCCCCCTCGCTCGCGAGGATCCACGCGCCTGCCAGCAGCCGCAGGTGGTACGCCGCCGCCCCCCGGTACAGCTTCGAGTCCGTCGCCTCCGCCTCCGCTGGCAGCTCCCCGGTAACGCGCTCCGCCAGCGCCTCCGCCGGCCCCGCCACCAGCGGGTCCGCGTCTACCGTCCGCCCGAAGGAGGTCATCAGCTTTCCGTAGTTCTCCTCGGTAATCAGCGGCCGCCGCCGGAAGAGTCGCATCGCGCCATCATAGCGAGCCCCGCTCGCGTACCCTGAGCGCATGCCCGAAGGCGTCACCGGCATCATCGTGGCGGGCGGCCTGAGTCGGCGCTTCGGCTCCGACAAGGCCTCCGCCAGCCTGCGCGGGCGCCCCCTCCTCCAGTGGGTGCGGGACGCCCTCGCCCCGGTCGTCGACGAGATGGTGGTCGTCACCGCCGCCGGCCAGACGCTGCCCCCCATGCACCCCGCCATGCCCGTCATCGTGGTCGAGGACCGCGAACCCGAGCGCGGGCCCCTCGCCGGTCTCGTGGCCGGCTTCACCGCGGCGGCCTCACCCGTCTGCTTCGCGGCTTCCTGCGACGCCCCCCTCCTGCGGACGGCAGTCGTCGAGCGCGTGACTGGCGGCCTCGGGAGCCACGATGCCATCCTCCCCGAGGTGGGTGGTTTCCAGCAGCCCCTCGCGGCCGCCTATCGCCGCGAGCCGTGCCTGGCGGCCGCCGAGGCCTCCCTCGCGGCGGGCGGCAACAAGGTCATCGAAGCCTTCGCCGAGCTCGATGTCCTCGCCCTCGCCGAGGACCGGCTGGCGCGAGTCGACCCGGACCTCCGCAGCTTCCGCAACGCGAACACGCCCGACGAGCTGGCCGCCATCGCCACTCTCCTGGACGCACCTGCGCCTTCAGCCCCAACCCAGCCTCGCCGCAAGCGGAGCCGGCCCCGCGGCAAGAGCCGCCGCCGCCACTAAGGAGAGTCCTGCGTACAATCGTCGATTGGCGCTCCGCGACGGGGCGAGTCGAAAGGACACAGGACACATGAAGGTTGGCAGCGGGTTCGGCGGTGGCTGGCTCACAGACGTGGAAGCAGGCGCGGTGCGCGCCGAAGAACTCGGATTCGACTTCGCGAACGTCGCGGAGACGGCCCACGACTCGATCCTCTCCTCCACCCTCGCCCTGAAGGCGACCGAGCGCATCGAGATCGCGACTTCGGTGACGATCGCCTTCCCCCGCGCCCCCATGGTCCTCGCGATGCAGGCCTGGGACCTCCAGCACCTGAGCAAGGGCCGCTTCTCCCTGGGCCTCGGCAGCCAGGTGAAGGGCCACAACCAGCGCCGCTTCAGCGTGCCCTGGGTGCCGCCCGCCCCCCGCATGAAGGACTACATCCGCACCCTCAAGGCCATCTGGAAGACCTTCCAGACCGGCGAGAAGCCCGACCACGTCTCCGAGCACTACCAGTTCACGCTCATCAACCCCAACTTCAACCCCGGCCCCATCGAGTACCCAGAGCCCAAGGTCATGCTCGCCTGTGTCGGCGCCGGCATGGCCCGCGCCGCCGGCGATGTCGCCGACGGCGTCTACCCCCACGGCTTCATGACCGACAAGTACATGCGCGAGGTCGTCCTCCCCAACATCGCCATCGGCCTGCGACGCTCCGGCCGCACGTGGGAGGACATCGAGCTCTCCGGCGGCGGCTTCACCGTCTTCGGCGAGAACGAGTCCGAAATCGAGCAAGGTCTCGAGGCGCTGCGCCAGCCCATCTCCTTCTACGGCTCCACCCGCAGCTACCACGACGTCTTCGAGATCCACGGCTGGAAGGACCTCGGCATGGAGCTCCACTCCCTCTCGCTCGCGGGCAAGTGGGACGAGATGCGCCGCGTCATCCCCGAGGACGTCCTCCGTGGCTTCGCCCAGACCTCGACCTACGACGACCTTCCGAACTTCATCCGCGAGAACCGCGAGTACGCCACCCGCGTCGGCTTCGGCATGCCCGTCAAGACACCCGAGCAGCGTGAGCGCTTCGCCCACATCCTCGGCGAGATCCAGAAGGTCGAGGTGCCCGGCGTGCCCCGCGGGCTCGAGGATGCCGTCCTCCCGGGCGCAGCCGTCTCCTGAGGGGCGCCCGGTGGCCGTCCCCCGCGACGAGCCGTACGTCTGGCTGAGCTGGCTTGCGCCGTGGATGAGCGGCGAGAAGAGCTGCGACTGGGCCGTCTGGTTTCGTTCGAACTGGCAGGACTACGAGAAGGCGGAGGATGACTCCGACTTCTCCGTCTGGCGCGTTCGCCACACGAAGCTCCTTCGCGAGACCCATCGCGCCCTCAACGGCGAGGGGTACCGGGTCAAGGTCGAGAACCAGAACCGCTTCAGCGCCCGCCACGAGGACTCGCCCGGCATCGTGATCGGCGGCAAGCCCGACCTCCTCGCCCTTCGCGAGGAGGACAACATCGTCCTCGACGTCAAGACCGGCCGGGTGCACGACTGGCACGAGCAGCAGGTGCTCCTCCCAATGGCGCTCCTCCCCGTCTCCAACCTCGATGAGCACCGCGAGCGCCGCTTCCGCGGTCGCCTCGTCTACGAAGACGGGCTCGTCAAGGAGTTCCACCCCCGCCAGGCCGAGGACATCATGGCGGAGCTCCCCTACTTCCTCGACATCCTCGCCGGTCCCGAGGAGGAAGCGCGCCGCATCCCCAGCTGGCAGGAGTGCCGCTACTGCCCCATCAGCAAGACGCACTGCCCCGACCGTGTCGAGTCCGACCCGGGAGACTGGGACGCCGGCGGGTAGCTAGAGTCTTCCCGGGTGCCCCGGATGGTCGTCCGGGCTGGCCTCGACCCCCGGTGTGAAGCTCCCGATGCCCACCACCTCGCGCCTCGCGAACAGCCACTCCCCATCGACCTTCGTGAGCTCGTCCACCCAGCGGCCCCAGTAGTGGGTGTGCTCCATCGACCCCTTGATGCGGTGGAAGGCGTACACGTACGACTGCGCCCGCGCCGTCGTCTCGCCCGTCAGCTCGATCTGCACGTTCGTCAGGTGGTGACTCGTCGCGTGGAACCCGGCGAGGATGCCCGTCAGCCGCTCCGCGATGGCCTCGCGACCAACGTAGTCGCCCCAGTACACGCCCAGGCCGTCGGCCGCGAAGCAGGCCGCCGCGCCGGCGGGATCGTTTGCGTCGATACGGTCCGCGTAGCGCACCATCAACCGCGTGATGGCGTCGCGTTCGAGCAGCTCGGTCAGCGCCTCGGCGTCTGCCATGTCAGCTCTCCCGCGGCCCCTGGTACTGCCGGTTCGGCCAGACGAAGTCGATGTACGTGCGCTCGATCTTCCACTCGCCGTTCACCTTGCGGTATACGTCGTCGTAGATGCCCATCAGCGTCAGCGGATTCTGGTCCGCCGGGCCGCTCAGCGAGAGGTCGAGGAGGTACCACCGCGCCTTCGCTGTGTCGGGGCCCGTCAGCTCGATCCACTCGTTCGTGTTCGCGTGCATCGCCCCCGTGAACGGCCCGGCCTCGCCCCCGAACTCCTCGTAGCCCGCGCGGATGCGCTCCTTGCCGACCCAGTCGCCCCCGTAGTTCGGCCCGAACTCGCAGACCGCGTCGTCCGTGAACAGGTCCACGAGGTTGTCGAAGTCCGCCATGTCGAAGTAGTGCGAGTAGAGGATGCGAACGCGCTTGATCGCCTCGACCTCGAGCAGTTCTTCGACGGTCAGCGGTGCTGTTGATGCCATGCGGGGCCTCCTTGTCGCGCCGGTCGCTGCAATGCGCGCGGTAGCCTAGCACGGCACTGAACGGAGACGGATCAGGTTCCGAAGATCCTCCGCAGCGAGGGCGCCAGGCCCCGTGGCGAGAGCGTGAACACGATCAGGAAGAAGAGGGCCGAGGTCACGACGATCGCCGGGCCAGAGGCCACGTCCGCATGGAAGGAGGCGTACAGCCCGATGACCACCGACAAGACACCGAAGACAGCGCCGACAAGCATGATCAACGGCACCCGGCGCACCACCAGTGCGGCCGTCGCCGCTGTGGCGACGAGCATCGCCATCACCAGGGCCACGCCCACCAGCCGGAAGGCCGCCACCGCCGCCAGCGCCACCAGCACCATCAGGCCCGTCTGCACGAGCGCCACCGGCACGCCCGCAGCCGCCGCCATCGTGGGGTCGTACGCCACGAACAGCATCTCCCGATAGAAGATGGCCATCACCACGACGACTACGATCGAGAGTATTGCCATCACGATGATGTCCTCCGTGGGCACCGTCAGGATGTTCCCCACCAGGAACGAGCTGAGCTCAAGCGTGTAGTTCCGCGCACGGCTGATCAGCAGGATTCCGAAGGCGAAGAGGGCCGCAAAGAGGATGCCGATGGCCGTGTCCTCGCGGAGCCGTGCGCGCGTCAGCGCCGATACCCCCACCGCCGTCATCCCCGCTGCCACTGCTGCCCCAAGGCTGATCATGATCGACCCGCCCCCCGCCAGGAACGCGATCGCCGCGCCCGCCAGCGAGGTGTGCGCGACGGCGTCCGTCAGGAACGCCAGTCCCTTGATCACGACGAACGCGCCGACGACGGAGCAGGCCAGCGCCACCAGCGCTCCGGCCAGCAATGCCCGCTGCATGAACTCGAACTGCCAGGGGTCGGTCAGCCAGTCCATACCCGCCCCTACCCCCGGCCGCGCCCCTCGTGCCCGCGCACGCGGTGGCTGTGGCGGGCGTGATCGCCGTCCCGGTGGGGGTCTTCGCGCTCGTAGTGGTCGTGGGATGACAGCGCCAGCCTGTTGCCTTCCGCCCCCATCACCAGCGCGTGCCCTTCGAATGTGCGGTTGAGCATCTCCTCTGTGATCGTCGTCGCGGGCGGTCCGTACGTGACGACCTGACGGTTGAGGAACAGCGTCAGATCGCAGCACTCGGCAGCGCAGCCGATGTCGTGCGTGCAGAACACGATGCTCGCACCGTCGGCGGCCAACTCGCCCAGCAGGTCGATCATCTCCTGCTCGGAGCGCGTGTCGAGCCCGGCAGTGGGCTCATCCAGCAGGAAGAGGTCGGGATTCCGTACCAGCGCCCGCGCGCAGAGCACGCGGCGTTGCTGCCCCCCGCTCAGTTCCCCCGCCTGACGGTCGGCGAGGTGGTCGACGGAGAGCCGCTTGAGCGCTGTCATGATGCGATCCTGCTCTTCTGACCTGCGCCGGAAGCGGTCCAGTCCGAGCGCCTTCCGGTAGAGGCCCATCGCCACCACCTCCCGCACCGTCACGGGGAAGTTCCAGTCGATGTCCTCCGCCTGCGGCATATAGCCAACCTGCCGCCGCGCCTCCCGTGGCGTGCCGCCGAGGATGCAGACGTCGCCCTCCCACGGCTCGATCAAGCCCACCAGCGTCTTGATCAGCGTGCTCTTGCCCGAGCCGTTCGGCCCCAGCAACCCCATGACCTTCCCCTGCGGCAGCGAGAACGACACGTCCTCGATGGCCCGGTGCCCTCGGTAGCCCGTCGTCAGGCTCTTCACCTCGATGGCTGGAACCACTTCGCGCTACTCCGCGATGCCGTTGGCGATAGCGCGGAGGAACTCCACGTACGTTGGATACTCCTCGGCCAGGCCCCCGGAAGGAATCGTGCGGACAGTCGCGCCCGTGTCGCGGGCGATCTGTTCGATCACGCGCGCACTGAACTGCGGTTCGGTGAAGATGAAGGGTATCCCCAGCTCAGTGATGTGCTCCACCAGTTCCGTGATGGCCGAGGCGCTTGGCTCCTCCTCCGGACCCTCCACCAGGAAGCCCAGGATCGTCAGCCCGTAGCGGTCTGCGAAATACCCGTAGGCGTCGTGGAAGGTGACCAGGTAGCGCCGCTCCTCCGGCAGCCCGGCCAGGAGTTCCCGGATCTCCTCGTCGACATCACGCAGCTCCTCGATGTAGGCCGCTGCCCGGTCGCGGTAGTGGTCCGCCCCGTCCGGGTCGAGCCGCGTGAGCTCGTCACGGATTTCCTCGACCGCTTGGATGACGAAGTCGATGTCCATCCAGAAGTGCGGGTCGAAGGCGCCGTGTCCGTGCCCTTCCTCGTCGCCGTGGTCGTCGCCTTCCTCGTCGCCGTGGTCGTCGCCTTCCT
>VXPF01000024.1:37339-49743 GCA_009839725.1 Dehalococcoidia bacterium
CCTTCCTCGTCGCCGTGGTCGTCGCCTTCCTCGTCGCCGTGGTCGTCGCCTTCCTCCTCGTCACCATGGTCTTCGTCCTCGTCGCCATGGTCGTCGTCTTCGTCCTCGTCACCGTGGTGGTCTTCGCCCTCTTCCTCATCCTCGTCGGCGTGGTCCTCGCCCTCGTCCTCGTCGTGGCCCTCGTCCTCCTCGTGGTGATCGTCCTCAGCATGTGCCAGACCCTCGGGGAAGGGCCGCAGGTCCATGTCATGGGTCAGCTCCAGGACTGCGCCCTCTGCGCTGTGCTCAAGGTCCTCCTCCATCGCCGCCAGTCCGGCTCCCACGATCACCAGCAGATCCGCTTCCGCCGTCTTGCGGATGTCGCTCGGGGAGAGGGTGAAGGTGTGGGGATCCGCCCCGGTGGGAACGATGCTCTCGACCGTGACCCGGTCACCGCCAACCTGCTTCACCAGGTCCTCGACGATCGTTGTCGAAGCCACAACCGAGAGGGGGGCGTCGTCGCTGCTGCTGCTCTCCTCGTCGTCCCCGCAGGCGACGATCGCAAGCGCGACCCCCGCGAGCAGTCCGGCGAGCACAAGGTGGAGCCTCTTCGAGCGCAGCAGTCTCATCGGTCTCTCCGTTGTTGAGTGTAAGTATCAATGGGACACAGTATCATTCCCCACGGCGAAATGGAGTGTCAAGGTGGCTCAGCATCGATGGATGTGGGCCTGCTTCCCTTGCCCCTTCGTTGACACCCTCTCGCGCCGATCCCTACCATCGAACCCGTGAGCACCACAGAGCAATCCACCGACCGTCTCGGGGACACTGGCTACCGCCTCACAGCGCCCCGCCGCGCCGTGCTCGAGGCCATCGCGGGCGCCAACCGGCCCTTCACCATTGAGGAGCTTAGCGACCGCCTCCCCAACATTGGCCGCGCCACCGTCTTCCGCACGATCAAGCTGCTCCAGGAGCTCGATATCGTCTGCCGCGTCCCCCTCGAGGACGGCGGCGTTCGCTACGAGCGCTCCCGCAGCGGCCGCCACCATCATCACCTCATCTGCAGCGAGTGCGGCTCGGTCACGGAGTTCAGCGACCCCACGCTCGACGAGGCAATCGAGCGGAGCGCGACCGCCGCCAGTTTCGAGCTCGACGGGCACAGCGCCGAGCTGTACGGCCGCTGCCCGACCTGCCAGCGCCTGCCCTAGCCCTCCCCGCCGCCGGCGCCTCCTCCTGCTACCATCCGGGCCGTGCTGAGCCCCTACCGCGTCCTCGACCTCTCGGACGAGCGTGGCCTCCTCTGTGGCTACATCCTCGCCGGGCTCGGCGCCGACGTGATCCTCGTCGAACCCCCCGGCGGCTCTCCCGCACGCCGCGCGCCGCCCCTGCTTGATAGTGATGGCAAGACTTCCCTCCTCTGGGCCGCCTACGCCCGCAACCGCCGCAGCATCGAGCTCGACCTCGATTCACCGGATGGACAGCAGGAGCTGCGCCGCCTCGCCGCCTCCGCCGACATCCTTGTCGAGTCGGCCGCGCCCGGCGTCATGGTCGCCCGTGGCCTCGGCTACGACGACCTCGCCGGGGTCAACCCCGGGCTGGTCCACGTGTCCATTACCCCCTTCGGCCAGGACGGGCCCAAGGCTCGCTACCTGGCCACCGACCTCATCGTCGCGGCTTCCTCCGGCACCCTGCACATCGCCGGCTATCCCGATGCCGCGCCCGTCCGCGTGACGGCCCCACAGGCCTACCTGCATGGCGCTGCCGAGGCCGCCGGCGCCGCCCTCGTCGCGCTCGCGGATCGTGTCCATTCGGGGCGCGGCCAACACGTCGACGTCTCGATTCAGCAGGCGATGGCGCTCGGAGCCCTGGGCCAGACCGTGAACGCCGCCGCTGGCGCCCCCGAGACTGTTCGCGTCGCGGGCGGCGCCGTCATCGGGCCTGTCACCCTCAAGCTCGTCTGGGAAGCGAAGGACGGGTTCGTCTCGCTCACCTACTTCTTCGGAAACGCCATCGGGCCTTTCACCCGCCGCCTCATGGAGTGGATCTGCGAGGAGGGCGGCTGCGACGAGGCCACCCGCGACAAGGACTGGGTCGCCTACGCCGCCCTCCTCCAGCGCGGCGAGGAGCCCTACGAGGAGTTCGACCGCATCATCGGGGTAGTCGGCGACTTCCTCAGGACGAAGACGAAGGCCGAGCTCATGGCCGAGGCGCAGCGCCGCCGCCTCCTCATCCTCCCCGTCGCGACCGTGCCCGAGGTGGTCGAGAACCCGCAGCTCGAAGTCCGCGACTACTGGCGCGGCTACCCCGTTGCCGGCCGCGAGGTGCGCCACCCCGGCCCGCCCGTCCGCCTCTCCGGGTACCAGCCTCCCGGCGAGCGTCCTGTTCCCTACTCGGGGGAGCACACTGCCGAGGTCCTCGCCGAGCCTCCCCGGCCCCCCGCTTCGCCCCTCCCGGACCCCTCCCCCGCAGCGCTGCCGCTGGAAGGCCTGAAGGTCCTCGACTTCATGTGGGTCATGGCCGGGCCCGTCGTCACCCGTGTCCTCGCCGACTACGGCGCCACCGTCATCCGCGTCGAGTCGCCCTCCCGGCCGGGCGCGGGGCGCAGCATGGCCCCCTTCCGCGGGGGCCAGTTCGCGCCCCAGAACTCCTTCTTCTTCGACAACATGAACGCCGGCAAGCTCGGACTCGCCCTCAACCTCGGCTGCGAGGAGGGCCGCGAGGTCGCCCGCGACCTCGTCCGCTGGGCCGACGTCGTCGGCGAGTCGTTCGCCCCTCGCGCCTTCCGCCGCTGGGGCCTCGATTTCGAGTCCCTGCGCGCCATCAAGCCGGACCTGATCATGATGAGCAGCTGCCTCTTCGGGCAGGACGGCCCCCTCTCCGACGTCTCCGGCTTCGGAACGATGGGAGCCGCCATCGCCACCTTCATCGACCTGACCGGCTATCCCGACCGCCCTCCCGCTGGCCCCTTCAGCGCCTATACCGACACGATCGCCCCGCGCTTCGCCCTGGCCGCCCTGCTTGCGGCGCTCGACCACCGCCGCCGCACGGGCGAGGGCCAGTACATCGACCACTCCCAGATCGAGAGCTCTCTCCACTTCCTCACCCCCGCCCTGCTCGACTACCAGCTGAATGGCCGCGTGTTGACCCGCATGGGCAATCGCGATCCCGACATGGCCCCCCACGGCGTGTACCCCAGCAAGGGCGACGACGACTGGGTAGCCGTCGCCGTCCGCGACGATGGCGACTGGCAGCGGCTTTGCGCTGCCATCGACCGGCCCGACCTCGCGGGCGAGGAGCGCTACGCCACCCTTCCCGGGCGGCTGGCCGGCCAGGACGATCTGGATGGCGCCATCTCAGCCTGGACCGCGCCCCGCACCCCCGCCGAGGCCGAGGGCATCCTGCAGGACGCCGGCGTCCCCGCCCACGCGGTCATCCGCGCGAGCAGCGCCGTCGACGACCCGCAGTTCGTCCATCGCGGCCACTTCGTCCGCGTCCCCCATTCACTCCACGGCGAGTCGGTGGTCGAGGGGTCGCGCTTCCGCCTCTCCCGCACCCCCGCCCAAATCGGCGCGCCCCCGGCGGTCGGGGAGCACACGGAGCAAATCCTCAAGGACATCCTCGGCTACGACGACGAGCGTATCGCCGACCTCGCCGCCGCCGGCGCCTTCGACTAGCGCCGTTCGCCCCACCCCCGCCGCGCCGCTACGCTAGCTCGATGGCCCGCCGACGCCGCCGCAGGCAGGAGATCCCCGAGGAGGAGCGCTTCCAGACCGTTCGCATCGAGCGGATCGTGGAGGGCGGCCGCGGCCTCGCCCGCCTCCCCGACGGCAAGGCCCTCATGGTCGCCCTCGCCGCCCCCGGCGAGCTCGTCGAGGTCGAGGTCGAGCGCATCCACAAGGACTACGTCGAGGGTGTCGTGACGAAGGTGCTCGAGCCCTCCCGCAGCCGCGTCGAGGCGCCCTGCTCCCTCTTCGGCGACTGCGGCGGGTGCCAGCTCCAGCATCTCGAGTACCCCGCCCAGCTCGCCGCCAAGGAGGGCATCGTGCGCGAGCAGCTCGCCCGCATCGGCGGCCTGCCCGACGCCCCCGTGAACCCCGTCTTCGGCGCCGACGACCCCTGGGGCTACCGCAATCACATGCGCTTCACCGCGGGTCGCAAGTTCGGTGATGCGGGCTTCATCCACCGTCGTGGCCGTCGCCTCCTGAAGGTCACGAGGTGCCCCATCGCGGACCCCTGGGTGAACGCCCTCCTGCCCCGCCTCCAGGGACACGCCCGCGGCCTCCACCAGATCCAGCTGCGGCGCAACGCCGCCACGGGCAGCACCCTCATCGCCCCTGCCCTTGAGGTGCTCCCCGACGACAGCGGCCAGGAACACTACGTCGAGGAGCTGGCCGGCAGGCGCTTCCAGGTCAGCGCCTCATCCTTCTTCCAGGTCAACAGCGCCCAGGCCGAGAAGCTCGTCCAGCTCGTTGCTTCCGAGCTTCCGAAGCAGGGACGGCTCCTCATCGATGCCTACGCCGGCGTCGGCACCTTCGCCGCCATCTTCGCGGACCGCTTCGAACGCATCATCGCCATCGAGGAGTCGCCCTCCGCGCTCCGCGACGCCGAGGTCAACCTCGCCGGCATCGAGAATGTCGAGTACCGCCGCGCCAAGGTGGAGGAGCTCCTGCCCGGGCTCGTCGAGGAGCCCGACGTAGTGCTCCTCGACCCCCCGCGCGTCGGCTGCGCCCCCGAAGTGCTCGATGCCCTCGCCGCCTTCGCCCCCCCCACGGTCGTCTATGTCTCCTGCAACCCCACCACGCTCGCCCGCGACCTTCGCCGCCTGGCCGACGAGGGCTACACGCTCGAAGGCGTCACACCGATCGACATGTTCCCTCAGACCGCCCACATCGAGTCGGTCTCCCGCCTGACGCGCCCCGCCGAGTAACGTGCCCGCTCCCGTCGTCCTCGCCTCCGCCTCGCCCCGCCGCCACGAGCTCCTGCGGGCCCTTCTCGACGAGTTCGTGGTCGAGGCGGCCGGCATCGACGAGCGCACGACCGACGATCCCCGCGCGGACGCCCGTCGTCTCGCTCGGGAGAAGGCCTCCGCCGTCGCCCGTCGCCATCCCGGGGCCGTGGTTATCGGCGCCGACACCATCGTCCACGACGGCGAGCGCGCCTACGGCAAGCCCGGCGACCCCGAGACCGCCATCGCCATGCTCCGCGCCCTGCGCGGCCGGACGCACCTCGTCGCTACCGGCATTGCCATCGTCTCCGCAAGCGGAGCGGCCAGTGCGGTCAGCAGCAGCCAGGTCACTCTCGTGGACCTCAGCGACGACGCCCTCGCCGCCTACGTCGAAAGCGACCGCCCCCTCGACAAGGCTGGCGCCTACGCAATCCAGGACGAGGACGTGCCCACCGTTTCCGCGCTCGATGGCTGCTACTGCTCGGTGATGGGACTGCCCCTGTGGCGTCTGCGCGCGCTTCTCGCGACCGCAGGCGTGGTGGCGGACGAGCCCCACCACGCCCTTCCTCGCTGCGAAGGCTGTCCCGAGCGCTAGGAGCGCGTCCCCCGCGCCAGCGCTCGCGCCGCTGCCGCCGCCGCCCGCTCGAAGCTCGCGAACACCGGGATGCCCCGCTCCGCGAACTTGAGCCGCACCTCCGCCACGAACGCTTCCTCGTGTGCGGGGTGCATCACCATCAGGAACGGCTTCGCCGACCGCTCGATGTGCCCCGCCAGCGTGTCGACCAGGTCCTCGACGCGCTCCGGGTGGTCCTTCCACTGCCGCGCCCCGAACATCGCCGATTGCTCCATCACGAGCGCATCCACGCTCTCGTCCGCGTCGAGGATGCCGAGGATGCGCTCCAGCACCTCGCGCTTGCCCTGCACCGTCCCGGCCATATCGAGCGGATTCTGGTAGCTCCCGCCGATGATGTTGAAGAAGCTGGAGAGCTCTTCGTACGACTGATCGGTCAGCCGCCCCACCTCAAACCCCTCCCCCACGAACGCGTCCGTGATTGAGACGGACTGGCCGCCCGTCATGGCCATGAGGGCCATCCGCTTGCCGCTCGAGGGCTTCGCGTGGAGGAGCACCTTCATCGCGTCCACGGTCTCGTCGAGGCTGTTCGTAGCTATCGCCCCGCACTGCCGCATGATTCCCTGCCAGACCGCGTGCGGTGACGCCAGTGAGCCGGTGTGCGACATCGTCGCCCGCGCGCCCGCGTCCGTCTGGCCGCCCTTCCACACCACCACCGGCTTGTGCGCCGTCGCCTCCCGCAGCGCCTTCACGAAGCGAGGCCCGTCCTTCACCCCCTCCACGTACATCGCGATGACGTCCGTCTCCGGATCCTCGGTCAGGTACTCGAGGTAGTCGCTGATGTCGAGCACGATCGCGTTGCCGAAGCTGGCGCAGCGGCTCAGGTGCATCCCGTTCGCGCCCATCACCAGGCTGAACATGATGCTGTGCGTCCCCGACTGCGAGACGAAGCCCACCCGCCCGTCGTCTGCCACCGGCACGTCCGGGTTGAAGCGCACCCCCACGCGCGGCAGGTAGAGCCCCATGCAGTTCGGGCCCACGACGTTGAAGTTGGCCCCGCGCGCCATCTCCGTCAGCTGCGCCTGGAGGCTGACGCCCAGCTCCTCGCCCGTCTCCGCAAAGCCCGAGGTGAAGAACGCCGCGCCCCCGACTTCCGCCTCAATCAGGTCCTTCATCACGTACGGCGAGACGTGCCGCGGCACGGCCACGACCGCGTAGTCGACCGGCTCCGGGATGTCCGTCAGCGCCGTGAAGTTCTCGATCCCCAGCTCCTCGATGCCGGGAATCTCCTTCTCGTCGATCTGGACGGAGTAGAGGTTCCCGCCCTGGTCCTTGAACGGCTGGTTGTTCCGCAGCCACATGTAGTTGGGGCCCTTGTCGCCGATGATGGCGACCGTCTTCGGGTTGAACATGCGGTCCAGCGGGTGCCCCGGAACCGACATCTCAGGCCTCCGCCAGCACGATGCGGGCGTCCACCGCGATCGCCCCCTCAGGCGAGGCGATGACCGGGTTCAGGTCGAGCTCGGCCACCTCCGGGTGCGCCGCAGCGAACTCCGACACCCGGTTGAGCATCGCCTCGATGGCGCCGATGTCCACCGGGGGCTGACCGCGCACCCCGTCGAGCACCTGCCGTCCCTGGATCTCGTCGATCATGTCTCGTGCGTCGCCTTCGTCGAGCGGCGCCAGTCGGAAGGCCACGTCCCCCAGCACCTCCACCATGATCCCACCGAGCCCGAACATCATCACCGGCCCGAACTGCGGGTCCGTCGTCATCCCCACGATCACCTCGACCCCGGGGGACGCCATCTCCTGCACGGAGACGCCCTCGATCACGGCCGAGGGCTGCGCCGCCTGCACCGAGCGGATGATCTCGTCGTAGCCTTCGGCCACCTCGTTGTGGCTCTCCAGCCCGAGGACGACGCCGCCCACGTCGCTCTTGTGCGCCACGTTCGGGGAGACGACCTTCAGGGCCACCGGGTAGCCCATCGCCTCCGCCTGTGCGGCCGCTTCCTCCCGCGTCTGTGCCAGCGTCGTTGCCGTCACCGGCACCCCGGAGTCGCCGAGGGCGGCCTTCGCTTCCACCTCGGAGAGCAGCGTGCGGTTCTCGGCGCGCGCGCTGGAGACGGTCTCGGCAAACGTCATGGGGGGTCCTCGGCGTGAAGTCGCCGGATTCTAGCGGTCCCGGTGTCTTGGTGCTGGATCGGCGGCGGGAAGAGGGTTGGAGGCGCCGACCGGAATCGAACCGGTGATAAAGGTTTTGCAGACCTCTGCCTTACCACTTGGCCACGGCGCCGCAGGGAAGAATTGGTGCCCAGGGTGAGATTTGAACTCACACGCCCCGAAGGGCACTGCCCCCTCAAGACAGCGTGTCTGCCGGTTCCACCACCTGGGCCCAGACCATCGATCGTAGGCAGCACGGGGGCCTGCGGCAAGCGCGCCGCCCGCTAGGCCGTCCCGACCTGGAAAGAGGATTTGGCAGGGGTGGCAGGACTCGAACCCGCGACACTCGGATTTGGAGGCCGATGCTCTACCAACTGAGCTACACCCCTGCGGCCCTTCGATCGTACCAAACCCCCGAGACACGGGCCCCGCACCCCCGCCTCCCGATCGTTGTCCGTTGGCCGTCGCTCCCCAACACTCGATACATGACACGACATCTGCTTGAATCCGCCGACCTCACGCCTGCCGAGATCGGTTTCCTCCTGGAGACCGCCCTGGAGTTCAAGCGTCGTCCCCGCAAGCTGCTCGAGGGCCAGCACCTCGCCCTCCTCTTCGAAAAGCCATCGCTGCGAACCCGCGTCAGCTTCCAGGTCGGCATGCACCACCTCGGCGGCGAGACCCTTTACCTTGCGCCACAGGAGGTGGGCCTCGGCGAGCGTGAGGCGATCAAGGACGTCGCCCGCGTCCTCGCCCGCTACGTCGATATCGTCGCCGTGCGCACCTTCGGCCAGGGCATCATCGAGGAGTACGCGCGCTTCTCCGAGATTCCCGTCGTCAACGCCCTCACCGACGAGCAGCACCCCTGCCAGGCCCTCGCCGACCTCCTCACCCTGCGCGAGCGCTTCGATGACACCCGCGGCCACTCCCTCGCCTTCATCGGCGACGGCAACAACGTGTGCTCCAGCCTCATCGTGACGGCCGCCTCGCTCGGCATGGACGTGCGCCTCGCTTCGCCCGAGGGCTACCGCCCGCCGGAGGCGGTCCTCACCGCGGCGCAGGTGCGCGCCGGTGAGACGGGCGGCTCCTTCCTGCTGACCGCCGACCCGGAGGAGGCCGCCGCGGGAGCGGACGCGCTCTACACCGACACCTGGATCTCCATGGGCCAGGAGCGCGAGGCCGAACAGCGCCGTGTCGACTTCGTCGGCTACTGCCTGAGCGAGGATCTCGTGGCTCGCACGTCCCCGGACGCCCTCATCATGCACGACCTCCCGGCCCACCGTGGCGAGGAGATCACCGACGGGGCCATGGAGTCGCCCAACTCCATCATCTTCGACCAGGCGGAGAACCGTGTGTGGGCGCAGGCGGCCGTCGTGGCCTTCCTGCTCGGCCTTGTCGAGGCGCCTTCCGCCTGAACTCTGGCCCGCGGCGCGTTCGCTATGATTGCTCGGGGAGGGCGGCGCCTCGGCGCCGCGAGCGATGAGCCATGGACTTCCAGCAGGCCCGCGAAGTCCTCAACCAGTTCGATTGGTCCGCGGCGATCGACGTTCTGCTCATCGCCGCCGCCATCTTTGCCGCCTTCCGGCTGCTCAGCCGTACGCGCGCCATTACCCTGCTGCGGGGCGCTCTCGGTCTCATCCTCGTCCTCGTGATCCTCGGGCTCGCGCTCGATCTCACCGCCATCAACTGGATCCTCGCGAACGGGCTCGTCGCCCTCATCGTCGGCGCCGCCGTCATCTTCCAGCCCGAGATCAGGCGGGGGCTCGACCTCCTCGGCCGCACCGGCATCCAGGACCTCCTTGCGCACGATCCCACGGACGACACCATCGACGCGGTCGCCGATGCGGCCACGCGAATGGCCCGCGAGCGGCACGGCGCCCTCATCGTCTTTGAGCGGGAGACCGGCCTGCAGGATGTAGTCGAGACCGGCGTGCCTGTCGATGCGCGCGTCTCCGCCGAGCTGCTTGAGGGCATCTTCTTTCCCAACTCCCCACTCCACGACATGGCCACCGTTGTCCGCGGCGCGCGCGTGGTCGCCGCTTCCTGCGAGCTCCCCCTGGCGGACGAGGTTCGTGGCGGCGTGCGCAGGCTCGGCACCCGCCACCGAGCCGCCGTCGGCATCACCGAGCAGACCGATGCCCTCACCGTCGCCGTTTCCGAGGAGACCGGCGAGATCAGCATCTGTCAGAGCGGTCGTCTCGAACGGGTCGCCCGCGGTGGGTTGCTCGCCCAGGAGCTTCACCGCCGCATGGCTCGCAACACCGACGCCGCTCACGCGGACCATGGCGGGCGTGAGCGCATAACGAATGAGTGACCTCTGGGGCCGCCTCCGTCCCCTCCTCCTCACGGCGCGAGCCCTCGTGGTCACGGCCGTCCTCGCCATCGTCCGCAACTGGCTGCTGGCCATCTTCAGCCTCGTGGCTGCCTTCGCCATCTGGTTCCTCGTCGAGGACGTCGAGAACCCGCGCATCGAGGCCACCGTCCCGGGCGAGGACCAGGCGCCCATTCCGGTCGAGGTTGTCAACGTTCCCAGTGGACTGATCGTCGACGAGGTCATCCCGATCCGCGTGTTCGTCGAGGCGCGGGAGGAGGAGGTTGGGGAGCTTCGCGCGGCCGACTTCAAGGCCGTGGTCGATGGCTCGGACATCGCGGGGGAAGGGGTGCGCAGCCTGCCGGTCACCGTCACCACCGAACGCCGCGACGTCAGCGTCATCCGGGCCGAGCCCGGTACCGTTGAGGTCGCGGCCGTGGCCACGGTCAGCCGCGAGATGCCCGTCACGGTTGTCATCAACGGCGAGCTCCCGTCCGGCTTTCGCCAGGGGCTGCCAGGGGTCGATCCGCCCTTCGTGACCATTACCGGGCGCGAGGCGCTGGTCGACTCGGTCGATCAGGTCCAGGCCACGGTCTCGATTGTTGGCTTGCAGAACACCCAGACCTTCAACGTCGAACTCGCCGCCCGCACCAGCGACGGCTCGCGCGTCACCGTCACGCTCTCGCGAAACCGCGCCCGCGTGACCGTGCCGGTTCAGGAAGCGCTGCTGACCCGGCAGATCGCGGTCCTTGGCGGGGCGACCGGCCGCCCCGCTCGCGGCTACTCCGTCACCGACGTCACGGTCAGCCCCTCCCCCATCGAGGTCACGGGACCGCGGGAGATCGTCGAGAGCCTCACCGTCTTCGTCGTCGAAGATGTGGACATCAGCGGCGCCATCGCCCAGGTGATCGAGAGCCGCGAGCTCGATCTTCCCGAGGGTGTGACGGCGGGGGTCGAGACGGTCTTCATCACCGTCACCATCACCCCACAGGATGGATGGCGCGTCCTTCGAGTCGTTCCCGTGTTCCGGGACGTGCCGGACGAACTCGAGCTTGCTCCCGGCCTCTACTTCGTGGAGGTGCGCCTCGCCGGCCCCGAGCCCGACCTCGCCCGCCTCGGCATCGACGACGTGGTCGCCCGGGTCTCGCTCGCCGAGGCCCCGCCCCGGTTCTCCCGCCATGAGCCCGAGGTCTCCGTGCCCGAGGGCATCGAGGTGGTCTCCGTTGCCCCGCTCTGGGTCCAGCTCGTCGATCCCCGGGCGGTAGAGCAGGAGCCAGAAGACGAGGTTGCCGATGGCGAGGAGGGCGACGAAGCCGGTGAACCGGACGAAGGGGACGAGGCTGCCCAGTGATCGCCTCCGACCATCTTCCTCGTGTGGCCATCGTGGGCCGCCCCAACGTGGGTAAGTCGTCGCTCTTCAACCGCATCGTGGGCGAACGACTCGCCATTATCGAGGATGAGCCGGGAACCACCCGCGACCGGCTCGAGGCCGAGGTGGAGTGGCGCGACCGCCCCTTCCTCCTGCTCGATACCGGCGGTTTCCAGGTCGAGGACGAGGGCGACTACACCGACCTCATCCGCGGGCAGATCAACGCCGCCATTGCTGAGGCCACGCTCGTCCTCTTCTGCGTCGACGCGCGCGATGGGCTCACCGCCAGCGACTACGACGTGGCCGACGCCATCCGGCGCGGCCCGGCCCCGGCCATCCTCGTCGCCAACAAGGCCGACAACGAGTCCCGCGAGGTCGTCGCCGCCGCCGAGGCCGGCGCGCTCGGCTTCGGACCTCCCTTTCCCGTGAGCGCCCTGCACGACGTGAACGTCGGCCTCCTCCTCGACGAGGTCGTCGTGCGCCTTCCCGAGACCCCTCCCCTGGTCGAGCGGGACCGCGTGCGCGTCGCCATCGTGGGGCGCCCGAATGTCGGCAAGTCCACCCTCGTGAACGCCCTCATCGGCGAGAACCGGGTCATCGTCAGCGAGGTCGCCGGGACAACCCGCGACGCCATCGATACCGACCTCGACGCCCCCGAAGGCGCCTTCACGCTCATCGACACCGCCGGCATCCGGCGTCCCGGGAAGCGAGGCAAGGGCGTCGAACGCCACGCCGTCCTCCGCGCCACCGCCGCCCTCGCCCGCTGCGACGTCGCCGTGCTCCTCGTCGATGGCTCGCAGGGCGTCACCGCGCAGGACACGCATATCGCCGGGCTCGCCCAGGAGGCGTCGACCGGCCTCGTCGTCGCTGTCAACAAGACCGACCTCTGGGAGAGCCCCGAGGAGGACCGCGCCCGCTTGCTCGGAATGATGCGGAACCGCTTCCGCTTCCTCCCCTGGGCCCTCTTCACCTTCGTCTCGGCGGAGGAGGCGGTGGGCCTTCCCGACCTGCTCCGGCTCGCGGTCGAGGGGCGGGGGGGGCGCCCCCCCCCCACGCCCCCGGGGGCGCCGCACGG
>VXPF01000024.1:49753-188484 GCA_009839725.1 Dehalococcoidia bacterium
CCCCCGCCGGCGCCTCTACCGCCGGGGGCGGGGGGGGTGGGCGCGGGGGGGGCCGGCGCGTGGGGGGTGGGGGGGGGGGGGCGGGCGGGGCCCCCCGCCGCCGCATCCCCACGGGCGAGCTGAACGGCATCTTCCGCCGCGCCCTCCGCGACCACACGCCCCCCGTCGTGCACAGCAAGCGCCTCAAGATTCGCTTCGCCACCCAGCCCTCCGTCGACCCGCCCACCTTCGTCGTCTTCGTGAACGACCCGAAACTGATCCACTTCAGCTACCGCCGCTACCTCGAACGCTGCCTGCGCGAGGCGCACGACTTCGAAGGCACCGCCATCCGGTTCGCGTTCCGTGGCTCCAGCGAGGAAGATGAGCCGTCATGATCGGCGAGTACATCGGCAACGTCGCCATCGGCTACATCCTTGGCTCCATCCCGACTGGTCTCGTGCTTGGCTACCTCTGGCTGCGCAAGGACATCCGCGAGTTCGGCAGCGGCAAGACCGGCATGACCAACATCCTCCGCACGGCCGGGCCCATCCCCGCCGCCCTCGGCCTCTTCGTCGATGTGGGCAAGGGCGCCGCACCCGTCGTCATCGGCCGTTTCCTCTTCGACGATGTCGGGGTCGCCATGGCTGGAGGCGGGGCCGCCGTCGTTGGTCACGTCTGGCCGGTCTTCGCCGGATTCCGCGGCGGTCGTGGGGTCGCCACGGCGCTCGGTACGCTCCTCGCCATCACGCCCCTCCTCGCTCTCGCGATGCTCGGGGCCGGTGTGATCGCCGTTGCCATCACCCGCATGGCATCGGTCATGTCGCTGGTCGGAGGGGTTGCGGCGGTGGCCATCACCGGCGGACTCGCCCTCGCCGGCAGGCTCGATGACATCGTCGCCTGGTACGCGATCGGCGTTGTCGCCTTCCTCTACTACATGCACATCCCCAACATCCGCCGCCTGATCGCCGGCACTGAGCCCCGGCTCGGCCGGGGCGGCGACACGCCCGCGAGCGGCTGACCCGTGCCCTCCTTCCTCGTTGTCGGAGCGACCTCCTGGGGCCTGACCCTGTCCCATCTGCTCGCGCACGGCGGTGCCGACGTCACGATCCTCGCCCGCACGTCCGGCGAGGCGGACACGGTCGACCGCGACCGCGGGCTTGCCCGCCTGCCCGGCTTCGAGCTGCCTGCCGACGTGCGTGTGCGTCCCATCGACGCTGCCCCTGCCGGGGCGGACGGCATCGTCATGGCCGTCCCAGCGCAGGCGTTTCGCGCTACCGCCGGCCACCCTGCGCTCTCCCGCGAGGCTCCCGTTCTCACCGCCGCCAAGGGCATTGAGCACGGCTCACTGCTGCGCATGAGCGAGGTGCTTGCGGCCTGCGGTTGGCCCGCCGAGCGCATCTCCGCGCTCTCCGGACCGAACCTCGCCCGCGAGATCGTCGCTGGCCTCCCTGCCGCCTCCACCGTCGCCTCCGCCAACGAGACCGAGGCGGAGATGTGGCAGCACACGCTCAGCACGTCGCGCTTCCGTGTCTATCGCTCGACCGATCTCGTCGGCCTTGAGCTGGCGGGCGCCCTCAAGAACGTCGTCGCCATCGCGGCGGGCGTGGCGGCGGGTCTCGGTCTTGGCGCGAACGCCCTCGCCTCCCTCACCACCCGCGGCCTCGCGGAGATCACGCGGCTGGCCATCGCCGAGGGCGCTTCCGCCAGCACCCTCCTCGGGCTCGCCGGCGTCGGCGACCTCATGGCGACCTGCTACTCGCCCCTCAGCCGCAATCACCGCTTCGGGGAGCGCCTCGCCGCCGGCGATACCGCCGAGGAGGCGATGGCGGCGGCCGGCGGCGTCGTCGAGGGGGCCGCCACCGCCCCCGTGGCGCTGGCCCTCGCCGCGCGCCACGGGCTCGACCTCCCCATCGCCGAGCAGGTGAACGCCGTCATCGCCGGCGAGCGCTCCGTGACCGAGGCTTTGGAGGCGCTTCTTTCCCGCGACCTTCGCGCCGAGGGCTAGGGGCTGTGTACCATCAGTGGCATGACCGGCACCTCGACGCCGCTCGCCGAGCTCAACGAGGCGCTCGAACGGCTCGCCGGTGGCGCTGACCTCCTGCCTTCCGAGCTTCCCGTCCTCTCCGACCTCGACCGGGAGCAGGTGAAGGCGCTCGAAGCCGCCTGGCCCGGCATCCCCGACGACACCCGCGTGCGGGTCATCACCGAAGCCGTGCGCCTCTCCGACGAGAGCGTCGAGGTCGAGTTCTCGCGCTTCGCGGGCGTCGCCATCGCCGATCCCCTCGCCGAGGTCCGCGGCGCTGCCGTCGAGGCCCTGCGCGAATCCACCCACCGCACCACCGCCCGCCTGCTGACGTCCGTCCTGCGCGACGATGACGACGAGGAAGTGGCCGCCGACGCGGCCGACATCCTCGGCGAATTCGTCATGCGCCTCGAGCTGGGCCGCTTCGCGGAGCGGGAAGGCGAGGCCGTCGTCGATGGCCTGCGCGCCGCCGCCGCCGACCCTGCCCGCGCCCCCGTCGTCCGCGCGAGCGCCCTGGAGTCACTAGCGCCTCGCTCCCTCCCCTGGATGGAGGGTCTCGTCCTTGAGGCCTACTACGGCGACGACGACACCGTGCGCCTCGCCGCTGTCAGGGCCATGGGGCTCTCCGCCCGAGAGGACTGGCTCGAATACGTCCTCGAGCAGTTCGACTCCGGCGACCCGGAGTTCCGTCGCGAGGCGGTCATCGCCGCCGGCGAGATCGCCTCCGAGGAGGCGATCGACCGCCTCGCCGATCTTTTCGTCGATAGCGACGAGGAGGTGGCCATGGCCGCCATCGCCGCCGCCGGCGAGATCGGGGGCGAGGTTGCGCTTGAGTACCTGCGCGACTTCGCTGGAGAAGCGCCGGAGGGCTGGGGCGAACTCGTGAGCGAAGCGATCGAGGCGGCCTCCGTCGTTCGGCCCGATTACGAGGAGTTCGACGAGTGAGCACCCGCGCCGCCCGCCGGCTGCCCGTGATCGACTCCGTCTCCGCCGGTGGCGTCGTCTGGCGAAGGGATGGCGCTGGCGCCGTCGAGGTCGTCATTGGCTACCAGGCGCGGGACCGTCGCTGGGCGCTTCCCAAGGGCACACCTGATCCGGACGAGACGCTGGAAGCGACCGCCCTTCGCGAGGTGAAGGAAGAAACGGGGCTTGAGGTTGCGCTGGGACGGAAGGTCGGCGTCATCGAGTACTGGTTCTCCCAGGACGGGCGCCGCTACCACAAGCGCGTCCACCACTGGCTCATGACCCCGCAGGGCGGCGACTTCGCGGACCGCGATCACGAGTTCGACGACGTTATCTGGGCGCCCGCCGGGGAGGCGCTCGCCCAGATCACCTTCGCGACCGAGCGCACCATCCTCGAACAGGCCCTCGCGGCCCTGGGGGACGGGCCATGAGCGACCCTCAGCCTGCCGTCGTCCTTGCCGAGACGCCCCGCCTCCGCATCCGCGAGAAGCGCATCGAGGACGCCGCCGCTGAGTACGCCTGGCGCAAGGATCCCGAGGTCGCCCGCTTCGACGGCACGCCGCCCCTTGTGCTTGCCTACCGCGAGTTCGTCCAGCAGTTCGAACGCGACCTGCGTTTCTCCAACCCCTCCCGCCACGCCTACGCTATCGAGACGGTCGAGGGCAGGCACATCGGCGCGCTCATGTACTACAACGCCGACCATGTGTCCGGTACGGCCGAGTACGGCATCTCCATCGGCCCCGCCGAGAGCCGCGGCGCCGGGCTCGGCACCGAGGCGACCATCGCCTTCCTCCGCTTCGCCTGGAAGTCGCTGCCGTTGCGCCGCATCTACCTGCACACGCTGGAATGGAACGAGCGCGCCCGCCGCTCCTTCGAGCGTGCCGGCTTTCAGCAGACCAAGGTGGTCCTGCGCCGCAACGAGCGCTACCTCTACATGGAGGCCAGGCGCGAGTGGTGGCTCCTCTGGGATAGCGAGGGCCGCTTTGCCGAGTACGCCGGCGCCGCTCCGCGGGAGCGCGAGCCGGAGGCGACGACCCCCGAGGGCTAGCCGCCCTCCTGCGAGGTGTGCGCTTCGAGGATCGCGTTCGCGATCAGGCGGGCGTGCGGGTACGGCTTCCAGCCCTCGGGCGTGTTGTAGTAGCGCGTCCCCGTCTGCACCTCTTCCGGCGGACGGTTGCCGTACTCAACGTCGATCCCCTCCACCCGGATGCTGGGCGTCCCCAGGAACTTCTTTGCGGTTGCGTCTTCCTGGCTCAGCACTTCCGTGTACGTGATCTCGACGTCGACCCCCGTCGCCTCGATGGCCAGACGGAGGGCCTCCTCCGCCTCGTCCCCCGGCGACTGCCCTCGCGAGTGCAGAACCTCAACCTGAATCGCTGCTGTCAGAGCGCTCCTCCTCGGGGTCCCGCTGCCGTGCGAGGCGTTCGGCCAGCGACGCCTCCGCTCCCACCGAGCCCGCGTGATAGTACCGCGTCTCGCCCAACTCTTCGGGAAGGTAGCGCTCCCCCTCGGCGTAATGGTCCGGCTCGTCGTGCGCGTAGCGATAGCCGGAGCCGTACCCCATCTCCCGCATCAGCCCCGTTGCCGCGTTGCGCAGGTGCAGCGGCACGGGCAGGTGCGAGGTGCGCCGTGCATCCTCGCTCGCCCGCGCGTAGGCCGTCAGCGCCGAGTTGCTCTTCGGGGCGAGCGCCAGGTAGAGCGCGCACTCCGCCATCGGCAGGAACCCCTCCGGCATGCCGATGAAGTGCACCGCCTGCTGGCAGGAGGTCGCCACGCCCAGCGCCTGCGGGTCCGCCAGCCCGATGTCCTCCGCCGCCAGGATCACCATGCGCCGCACGATGAACAGCGGGTCCTCCCCCGCCTCCACCATCCGCGCGAGCCAGTAGACCGCCGCGTCCGGGTCCGACCCCCGCACCGACTTGATGAACGCCGAGATCGCGTCGTAGTGGTAGTCGCCTTCCTTGTCGTAGTAGGGGCGGCGCTCCTGCAGCGCCCGCCTCACGTCCCCCTCCCCGATTGCCGTTCGCCCATCTCGGCGCCCCGAGTCCGCCGCGATCTCGAGGGCGCTCAGGGCCGCCCGCGCGTCGCCGTGCGACCCCTCCACCAGCGCCTCCCGCGCCCCCTCCTCGATCGTGAGGCCGAGCGCCCCGAGCCCCCGCTCGCTGTCCCCGAGCGCCCGCTCGACGATGCGGGCGAGGTCGTCCTCCGCCAGCGCTTCCAGCCGCACCACCCGCACCCGGCTCAGAAGCGGCGCGACCACCTCGAACGACGGATTCTCCGTCGTCGCCCCGATGAGCGTGACCGTCCCGTTCTCGACATAAGGCAAGATGACGTCCTGCTGCGCCTTGTTGAAGCGGTGGATCTCGTCGATGAAGAGGACGGTGCGGACGCCCGCCTCTCGGCGCTGCTGCGCCTCCCCGATGAAGCGTCGTAGCTCCGCCACGCCCGATGCGACCGCCGAGAGCGCGACGAACTCGCCCTCCGCCTCCCGGGCGAGGATGCGCGCCAGTGTGGTCTTGCCGCACCCGGGCGGCCCCCAGAGGATGATCGAGGGGAGCGCCCCGCCGGTCGCCGCCCGCCCCAACAGCGCGTCCGGTCCGACGGCCGGCTGCTGCCCCACGAATTCGTCGAGCGTGCGGGGGCGCATGCGCGCCGCCAGGGGGGCGTCGGCGCGTTCGCCGGCCGAGAACCCCAGCGATGCCTGGAGCGCGCGCGTGTCCCGTTGGCGCGGCACCGTCAGCCCGCCAGTACGGCGATGGTCACGCCGTCGCCGCCTTCCTGCGGGGGCGCCGTCTCGTAGCGGCGCACGAGCGGGTGCCGCGCGAGCGCCTCGCGGATGGCCGCCCGCAGGGCGCCCGTCCCCTTCCCGTGGATGATCCGGATTGAGGGCAGCCCGGCCCGGAATGCGTCATCAAGGTGCCCCTCGAAGGTCAGCACTGCCTCCTCCGCCCGCTGTCCCCGCAGGTCGAGCTCGGCTGCCACCGAGGCCGCCGGGGGCAGGTTCGCCGCCGCCGGCGCCGGTGGCGCGATCCTCGGCTCCGTCTGCTCGATGCGGTCGACCGAGACCTTCATCCGCATCGAACCGAACCGCACCTCCACGCGTCCGTCCGGCCCCACCCCCGTCACCGCCTCCCCTTGCTGGGGGATGTCCCGCACCCGCACGACGTCGCCCGGCGAAACGGGGTCGAGCCAGGCTGTCGCCCGCTCCGTGGCCTGCTTGCCTGCCGCCTCGATCTCGGCGTCGAGCGCCTGTAGCCGCTCTGCCGCCGCCGCGTCCACGCTGCGCTCTTTCTCGCGACGCTCCAGGCGCTCCAGCTCGCGCTGGGCGCGCGCCACCAGCGTCTCCCCCTCCCGCCGCGCCCGACCCAGGATCGCCTCCCGTTCGGAGTCGATGGTGCGGTGCTGCTCCGCCAGTTGCAGGCGCAGCTCTTCTGCTTCGTGCCGCGCCGCCTCTTCGTCGCGGCGGGCATCGGCGGCGGCCGCCCGCTCGCGCCGTGCTTCGTCCAGCAGTCCGTCCAGCTCCCGCGTCTGCGCGCCCACGCCCTCCTCCGCCCGCTCCAGCACTCCCTCGTCGATCCCGAGCCGCCGCGCGATCGCGATCGCGTTCGACTGCCCCGGCAGCCCAATCGTCAGGTGGTAGGTGGGGCTCAGGGTTTGCAGGTCGAACTCCACCGAGGCGTTCCTCAGGCGCGGCTCTTCCTGCGCGAAGGTCTTCAGCTCCCCGTGATGCGTGGTCGCGATGATGGTGCAGCCGCGATCAAGCAGCGCCTCCAGGATGGCGCGGGAGAGCGCGGCGCCCTCCTCCGGATCCGTGCCCGCCCCCAGCTCGTCGAGCAGGACGAGCGTGCGCGGCGCGGCCGCCTCCAGGATCCCGCCCATCGTGCGCATGTGCGAGGAGAACGTGGAGAGCGACTGCTCGATCGACTGCTCGTCGCCTATGTCGGCGTGGATCGCCCCGTAGGTCACGAAACGGCTCCCCTCGTCGCAGGGCACGGGCAGTCCCGCCTGCGCCATCAACGTGAGCAGCCCAACCGTCTTCAAAGCGACGGTCTTCCCGCCCGTGTTCGGGCCAGTGATCAGCAACCCCGGCGCCTCCTCGCTCAGGTCGAGGTCGATCGGGATGACATCCCCCCGGAGCAGCGGGTGTCGCGCCCGCACAATCGTCGTATCCCCCTCCTCCCCCAGCCACGAAGCGTCGCGGTCGGCCCGCGGGAGCGACGCTCCCAGCCGCTTCCCCAGCAGCACCTTGGCCCGCAGCAGGTCGAGCTGCGCCATCGCCTCCAGCGTCGCGAGCGCCTCCTCCTCCCGCTCCCCCACCATGGCCGAGAGTTGCAACAGCACGCGCCGTTCCTCCCGCTCCTCCGCGAGCTGGAGCTCCCGCACCTCGTTGCCGGTCTCGACCACGCTCATCGGTTCCAGGAACACCGTTGCGCCGCTCGATGACACGTCGTGCACGATTCCCGGGAGCTGCCCCCGGAAGTCCGCCTTCACGGGGATCACCATCCGCCCGTTCCGCTCGGTCAGCAGCTCCTCCTGGGCCACGCCCCGCCGCACCGCGTCCGCCAGGGCCGCGCGGGCGTGCCGCTCGAGGCGCGCCTGCGCCCCGCGTAGCTCGCGGCGCACCGCCGCCAGCTCGACGCTCGCGTCGTCGGCAACGTCCCCTCTGGGGGTGATCGCCTTCCGCACCTCCGCGATGAACGGCCGGAAGTCCGCAATCACCTCCGCCACCGCGGCGATTCGCGGCGTCTGCTCCGCCAGCCGCTCGGTCAGCTGCCGGGCTCGCCAGGCGGTGTCGAGCGCCCCCGCCGCCTCCTGCAGGTCGGTCGGCTCGATCGCCTGTCCGATCGTGGCCGAGTGAATGAGCGGCCGCAGATCGCGCATTCCGCCGAGGGGAACATCGAGCCCCATCTGCTCGATGCGGGTCATCTCGGCGGTGTCAGCCTGGAGCGCCAGCACGGCTTCGTGGTCCCGCTCCGGCTCCAGCGCGAGCGCACGTTCCCGCCCCAGGCTGAAGGCGGTTTCGCTCGCCAGCATGGCCCGTACCTTGTCGAACTCCAGCACGCGCAGGGTGTGGTCGTTCATGGGCCCAGCGTACGGTCTCGCTTACGGCGGGACCAGAGAAGGGAAAGAAGTACCCGTTTCGGCGCTCATCGCAACCCGCTAAGCTGATCTGCCCGGCGCCCCGCGCAGGAGAGAGCAGGTTGCGTGCTCAACAAGGTTCTGGTTGCCAACCGCGGAGAGATCGCATTGCGGGTCGTGCGAGGTCTGCACGACCTCGGCATCACCTCGGTTGCCATCTACTCCGAGGTCGACCGCCTCTCTCGCCATGTGCGCTACGCCGATGAGGCCTATCTCATCGGCCCCCCCGTGGCCGCGGAGAGCTACCTCAACGCCGAGCGGATTATCGATGTCGCCACCGCCTGCGGCGCCGACGCAATCCACCCCGGGTACGGCTTCCTCGCCGAGAACTCGGCCTTCGCCGAGGCGTGTGAGGAAGCGGGGCTGACCTTCATTGGTCCCTCTGCCGCCGCCATGCGCCTCCTGGGCGATAAGAACGCTGCCCGCTCCCTGGCCGCCAGCGTGGGCGTCCCCGTCGTACCCGGCACCGACCCCCTGGAGTCTCTCGACGACGCTCCCCGGCTGGCGGAGGAGATCGGCTATCCCATCGCCATCAAGGCGGCCGCCGGCGGCGGCGGCCGCGGTATCCGTTTCGTCGAGCGCGAGGAAGACCTTCCCCGCGCCCTCGAGCTCGCGCGCCGCGAGGCCATCGCCGCGTTCAAGGACGGCTCCCTCTACCTCGAGAAGCAGATGCAGAACGTGCGCCACATCGAGGTCCAGGTGATCGCCGATACCTTCGGCAACGTGATCCCCCTGGGCGAGCGCGAGTGCTCCATCCAGCGCCGCCACCAGAAGATCATCGAGGAGACCCCCTCCGTGGCCGTCGGCCCTGAACTCCGCCGCGCCCTCAACCGGGCGGCCGTGCGCATCACTCGCGCAGCCGGCTACCGCAGCGCCGGCACGGTCGAGTTCCTCCTCACGCCCGGCGGGGACTACTACTTCCTGGAGGTAAACGCCCGCCTCCAGGTCGAGCATCCCGTGACCGAGATGACCACCGGCGTTGACCTGGTGAAGGACCAGATCCTCGTCGCCAGCGGCGAGGAGCTGGCTTACGACGAGAGCGATCTCCTCACCCGCGGCTGGGCCATCGAGTGCCGCATTGTCGCCGAGGATCCACAGAACAACTTCCTCCCCTCGGTCGGGCGCGTCGTCTTCTCGCGCGAACCTGCCGGACCCGGCATCCGTGTCGAGAGCGCCCTTCACGACGGATACGAGGTGACCCGCTTCTACGACTCGCTTCTCGCCAAGGTGACCGCCTGGGGCTCGGACCGGGAGGACGCCCGCGCACGCATGCTCCGCGCGCTTCGCGAGTCCCGGGTGGTCGGCGTCGCCACCAATATTCCCTTCCTGCTCGAAATCCTGAACATGCCGGAATTCGTCGAGGGTAGCCTCGACACCGACTTCCTCGACCGGCACGAGGTCATCGCCGAGCAGTCCGAGGAGCCACTGCGGGAGGCGGCCGCCATCGCGGCTCTCCTCACCCTCACCGGCGAGGGGCGCTCGTCTGCTTCCCTCGCCCCGGCCGGGGCGCCGGCGCGAGGCGTATCCGCCTGGCGGCAGCAGCAAGCGATGGGACGATGGCCGAAAAGTATCTGATCCAGGTCAACGAGAGCCTCCTTGAGGGCGAAATCGAACACTCCAACGGGCGCGGTGAGGCGCGTGTGCGCTTCGGTCCCGACAGTGAGTGGCAAGCGGCCGACCTGCATCACGTCCGTGCCGGTCTCCACGTCGTCATGCTCGACAACCGCCCGGTCGAGCTCTATATCGAGCGGAGTGGCAGCGGAGTCGATGTCACCATCGGACGGCGTACCTACCACATCCAGATTGCGCGCGGTCGCCGGGCTGCCACCATGGCTGCGAGCATTGATGCGGCCAGCGACGGCTTCGCCCGCATCCGCGCTCCCATGACGGGTACCGTGCTCGAGGTCCGGGCCGCTCCGGGCGATGAGGTGGAGGCCGGCGATGTCCTCGTCGTCATCGAATCGATGAAGATGAACAACGAGCTTCGCGCTCCCGCCGCCGGCGTCGTCGAGCGTATCGACGCCACTGTCGACGCGCAGGTGGAGGAAGGCCAGGAGCTGGTCGCCATCCGCGCCGCCGAGGCGAAGAACGGTTCAGGCTGAATCGGCTTTACCGTTGAGACCCGTGATCTGTTGAATCGTATGATTTGGTGACGTACGGTACGCGCCCGGCCGTGCTAGGCGGGGAGCTAGCGGTGCCCTGTAACCCGCAAACCGCTCAAGCGGGGCTTAATTCCCGTCCGAGGGGTCGTCTCTCCGGGGACTGCCTTCGCAAAGCGGCGTTGACGATCTGGTCCTGCGCGGCGGAGCACTACGAACCTGGTCAGGTCCGGAAGGAAGCAGCCATAAGTAGAACGCTCCGGGCGCCGCAGAGTAGCCGGGTCCGAGCTGGCTCGCGCGGTGCAAGCCTGGGTTTCATTCCGAAGACGGGTGCACGGTCGTTGTAAAATCGCGCCTGCCGCGAGGGAGGGGTGCACATGGCACGCAGCCTGCCCCGACCACGCCCCCCCATCGAGACCGAGCTCGCGATCGGGCGCCCCTTCCCCACGTTCGACGTCATCGACTACTCCCGCTCGACGCGGGGTCGGCGGCATGCCACCGCCATTCTCGTCGTCGCCGTTCTGGTGGTCCTTGCCTTCCAGGTCTTTCCCCTCCGCGATGTCACCCTCGTCGCCGGAGACAAGACGGTCCAGGTGCGCTCGACGTTCGGGGACCAGGAGGCGGCCCTTGATGCCGCCGCCGTCGAGCTCGCCCCCGGTGACCGCCTGCACGTTGCCCGCACGGGTGACCAGTCCGCCGTTGCCGTACAGCGCGCCACCCCCCTCGTGGTCGTGGTGGACGGCGCCGAGATCGAGGTGCGCACGACGGCGCGAACCATCGCCGGCGCCCTCGCGCTCGCCGACGTCGAGGTGCGCGACCGCGATCGCATCTTCGTGGCGGGAACCCGCACGGCCCCCGAGGCCGAACTCGGCGGCGTCGTGGCCGGGGCTGTCGTCGCCTCCGCCGAAGGGCAGCCGGTTCGCATCGAGGTGGTCAGGGCTCTCCCGTCACTCCCCTCCGCGGGAACGCCCCCTGGAGACCCCCTCGCGGGCCCGTCCTCGCAGTTGCCGGCGCTGGAAGGCGCCGGCGGGAACCCCGTCCTTACCGTCCTCACCGACCCGTTCCCTTCGACCTACTTCGGAGACTCTGGTCCCGAGATGCAGATCCTGTCCGATGCCCTCCGGGACCTTCCCAGCCTGCTCCTGGTCAACCTCAACGTCGGTGGCAGGGCGGAGGTCGTCGGCACCCACGCAGCCACCGTAGGGGCGATCCTCGAATCCCTCGGGATCGAGCTGGGTGAGCACGACCGCATCTCCCACCCCCTCGATGCGCCCCTCACTCACGACATGGAGCTCGTCGTTCTGAGGGTGGAGAAGGTGATCGAGGACTACCGCGAGTACACCCCGGCCACGATGCAGTGGCGCGACGACCACACGCTCCCTCCCGGTGAGGTGCGGGTGGTGGAAGGCACACCCGGCGAGGTGCGTGTGTGGGAGGAGGTCGTCTACGAGAACGGCGCCGAGGTCTCCCGCGACCCCCATTCGGCCGTGATCGTGTCCAAGCCGGTCGCCGGGGAGTATCTCCGCGGTCCCGTTGCCGAGGACGGCGTTTCTCCCGTCGTCGTCGATGACTACGACGGCCCCTACCGGGAGCGGCTGCGCGTGTGGGCCACCTGGTACAACGCCACGCACGGATGGGCGCCGCCCGGCGATCCCGCCTACGGCATCACCTTTAGCGGCGTCCCCCTCGAGTACGGCATCTGCGCGGTCGACCCCGACTACATTCCCCTCGGAACACGGTTCTACGTTCCCGGCTACGGCGAGTGCCTCGCCGCCGACACGGGCGGCCTCATTAACGGCTACGACGTCGACCTCGGCTTCCCCGAGGGCCACGCCCCAGAGCCCTGGCACACCGGCTACGTCCACATCTACATCCTCGACTGACCCTCGCCCGCGGGCCTACCATCGCGATATGAGTGCGAAGTCCCGGGGGCCGCGCGCCCGCAAGGCGCTGGGCCAGCACTTCCTCGTCGATACCGGTGTCCTGGCCGACATCGCCGCTACCCTGCGCCCTCCGCCCGGGGGCGTCCTGCTCGAGATCGGCGCCGGAACCGGTCAGCTCACCGAAACCCTGCTGGAAGCCGGCCACGAGGTCGTCGCCCTCGAGATCGAGGCGCGCCTGCTCGACCATCTGCGCCGGCGCTTCGCCGAACGTGAACGCCTCACGCTCGTCGAGGGCGATGCCCGCATTCTCGACCTGGCCGAGGTCCTGCCCGCTGGACGCCCCTTCAGCGTCGTCGGGAACCTCCCCTACTTCGCCGCCAACCCCATCATCCGCCACCTCCTCGAAGGCCGGCCTCTGCCCACCGAGCTCGTGGTCATGGTGCAGCGTGAAGTCGCGCGGGAGATCACCGCCCGGCCGGGCAAGCTCTCGCTCCTCGGCATCTCGGTGCAGAACTACGCGGTTCCTGAGGCGCTCTTCGAGGTGCCGCCGATCGCCTTCGACCCTCCCCCCGCCGTCCACTCTGCCGTGGTGCGCCTCACCCTGCGCGAGACGCCCCTGGTTCCGCCCGCCCGGACCGAGGCCTTCTTCCAGCTCGTGTCGGGGGCCTTCCGCAACCCCCGCAAGCAGATCCACAACGCTCTCGCCCGCGCGCCGGGCCACGTCCCCGATGCCGTCCTCCCCGCCCTCGCCGCCGCCGGCATCGACTCCCACCGCCGTCCCGAGACGCTCGCCATCGAGGAGTGGCTCGCCCTGCTCGACGCCTTCGAAGTGGCAACGCCCCATGCCTGAGGAGCTCTTTGCCCTCGCCCCCGCCAAGGTCAACCTCACGCTCGAGGTGGGCGCCGCCCGCGCCGATGGCTACCACGAGCTTGCCAGCGTCCTCCAGACCCTTGCCCTGGCCGACGAGGTTACCCTGCGCCCTGCCTCCACGCCGTCGATGCAAGTCGCCGGACCCTTCGCGGCCGGTACGCCTGAGGATGCCGGCAACCTCGCCTGGCGCGCCGTCGATGCACTGGCCAGCGTCCTCGGCCGGGAGCCGCAGCCGTTCCACATCCGCATCGTGAAGCACATCCCCGCTGCCGGCGGCCTTGGTGGGGGCGCCTCCGATGCCGCTACCGTGCTCCGCCTGCTCGCCCGCCGCTGGCCCGATGCCGGCGAGGAGGCGCTCGCAACCGCTGCCGCCGCCGTCGGCAGCGACGAGCCCTTCCTGCTGGCGGGGGGGACCGCCCTCGTGGAGGGTCGCGGCGAGCGCGTCACACCCCTCCGCGATCTCCCCGAGCACGGCGTCGTGCTCTTCATCCCGCCCGATACCCTCCCCAACAAGACCGCGACCCTGTTCGCCGCCCTCGATCGCGACGGCCAGGTCGATGAGCCGGCCGTGAGCAGGTCGCTTGCCGGGCGGTTGCCCGTACGCGTCACCGGCGCCGACCTCTACAACAGCTTCGAGCGCGTCGCCTTCGACTGCTTCCCCGGCCTCGCGGAGCTCTGGGAGCGGCTCGAAGCGCGCACGGGCGAGGCCGTCCGCCTCGCCGGCGCCGGCCCCACCCTGTTCTGGATCGGCCCGGCCGAGTCGGTTGACGCTGTGGTCGGGGCGGCCGAAGGGGTCGGCTGCACCGTCATCCCCACCGCGACGGCCGGTTCGCTATGGAGGCGCTAGTCGCCGGCGCTATCGCCGGGTACGTGATGGCCATGCTCACCAGCGTGGCCGTCGCCTACGTCGTCTTTGGCGCCCGTGATGCCGAGGTTGTCGAGCGCTGGATCGCCCGCGACGTCTCCGGACCCATCCTCTTCATCCCTATCCTCACGGGCTCCGTGCTGGCCTGGGTCTTCGTCGGGCTCGTCGCTGCCATCATCTACGAGGTCGCCGACCTCGGCGCCCAGCCCGACGGCCTCGGGAGCCCGAGCGCCGCCTTCACGATCGTCGCCGTCGTGTTCTCCCTGGCCCCGGCGCTGCTGCTCGGCATCCTCTGGCCGCGCCTCTGGTGGATGTGGGTCGCTCTCGCGCTGCCCTGCCTTGCCCTCTTCGGCTGGCTTCTGCCTCACCTGGCGGGCCGATAAGATAGCTGGCGCGCTTGTGCCCGGGTTCACGAGCGCGGAGGCGTTCGTGGGCGGCACCATCGTTGATATGCACCTGCACACCACCCGCGGTGCGTCCGACTCCATGCTCGATCCGGAAGACCTCATCGAAGAGGCGAACCGCATCGGCCTTACCGGCGTCAACATCACCGAGCACGACCGCATGTGGGAGTCCTGGGACCTCAAACCCTTCCGCAAGGCCCACCCCGAGATCTTCATCTCGAACGGCATGGAGGTCTCGACCGACATGGGCCACGTCATCGCCGTCGGCCTGCGCGGCTACGAGGGCGGCATCCGCCGCCTCGAACGCCTGCGCGAGGTTGCCGACGAGCAGGGCGCCTACCTCATCGTGGCCCACCCCTTCCGCCACTTCTTCGATCCCGTCCACTTCAAGCGGCAGGGCAAGCCCGCTTTCACCCTGACCCCCGAGGAGGCGGCGAAGCTGCCGGTCTTCCAGCTCGTCGACGCCGTCGAGGTGCTCAACGGCTGCAACACCCCCCGCGAGAACTACTTCGCCCTCCAGGTCGCGAAGGCGCTCGGGAAGCCCGGCACCGGCGGCTCCGACGCCCACTCGAACCAGGGCATCGGCTACTTCAGCGCCCAGTTCGACGAGACCGTCGAGACCCCTGAGCACTTCCTCCGCCTCCTCCACCGCGGCGCCTACAAGCCCGTCAGCGGCCTTCCCCGGGGCGAGCTCGAGAACTTCTGGGACGCGCCCCCGCCCGAGGAGGTGCCCGCGTGAGCGACGTAGTCCGCTGGGAGTACGCGCGCGTCGTCGTCAGCGGCATGGATCAACCCATCGTCGCGAACTTCAGCCACCGCCCCGAGGACGATCGCGAGTACGGTACGAACGACCTCGCCGAAGCCCTCCGCGATCTCGGCGACGCCGGCTGGGAGATGGTCTCCGACTCCCGCGTCGAGAACTGGGTCGGCACCCAGCTCGTCTTCCGCGAGATGCTCTACTTCAAGCGCCCACACCGGGACGATTCGTGAGCGACGAGCAGCCCTTCGCCGGGATTACCGTGCTGGAATTCGGCCAGTTCGTGGCCGTGCCCTACGGTGCCCAGCTCCTCGCCGATGGAGGGGCCCGTGTCATCAAGATCGAGCCCCTCGAGGGGGAGGCCTCGCGCCACACGGGCTACCGCTGGGGCGACGTCACCCGTCACTTCCTCGCCCGCAATCGCGGGACCCACTCTCTCCCCCTCGCCCTCCGCCACGAGAAGGCAGCGGCCATCCTCGATGCTCTCCTCGCCAAGACCGACGTCGTCCTGACGAACCTCCGCCCCGGCCTCGCCGCCCAGTTCGGACTCGACTACGAGAGCCTCTCCGAGCGCTATCCGCGCATCATCGTCGGGAACGTCACCGCCTTCGGAGAGAAGGGCCCCGATGCGGGCCTCGCGGGCATGGACCAGGTGGTGCAGGCGCACAGCGGCCTCATGGCCATGAACGGCGGCATGC
The DNA here is from genome assembly GCA_009839725.1 of Dehalococcoidia bacterium. Taxonomy (GTDB): domain Bacteria; phylum Chloroflexota; class Dehalococcoidia; order Tepidiformales; family Tepidiformaceae; genus UBA2991. The sequence continues at coordinate 65,435 of VXPF01000024.1, forward strand.
GCGACGGCCGCCCCATCGCCGAGGGCTCGCCCATCTCCGACTTCATGTGCGCCGCCCTCCTTGCCTACGGCGTCGCCTCCGCCCTCTACCGGCGCACCAGCACCGGCCGCGGCGGGCGCGTCGACACCTCGCTCCTCATGTCCGCCCTCATCCTCCAGAACAACCTGCTCATCCGCGTTGAGGACCAGGACGGCGAGACGCACGCAACCTATCTAGACTGGCTCGCCGGGGCCCGCGCCGGCGGCATGCCCTACGCCGAGCAGGCCGCGCACATGCCCAGCAGCCGCGTCGCGCGCCTCGTCAGCATCTACTACCGCACCTTCACGACGAAAGACTCCGCCATCGCCATCGCCTGCCCCAGCGAGGGACTGCGCCGCCGCCTCATGGACGTCGTGGGCCTGGAGGACCCCGCCCTCGACCCCGGCCTCCCCCAGGAGGAGCGGCACGCCCTCGACACCGAACTGCGCGACCAGATCGAGGCGCGCTTCGCCTCGGAAACCACGGACTACTGGGAGGGGCGCCTGCGCGAGGCCGGCATCCCCGTCTCCCGTGTGCGCTTCCCCGCCGAGCTCATCGACAACGAGCAGGCCGCCGCCAACGACCTCTTCATCAACCGCGACCATCCCGAGGCGGGCCCCTTCACCGTGCTCGGGAGCGCCCTCAAGCTCGATGAGGGCGGCTTCGCCCCCGCGCCCACCCCTGCTCCCTTCCGCTCCGAGACTCGCGACATCCTCGCCTGGGCCGGCCTCCCCAAGGACGTCATCGAGGATGCAGTCGAAGCGGGGGCGGTCGCGGCTCTCGAGCCCGACTGAGGCAGCGCCCGCCTACCGGCCCTGCGCCCACTCCCTGGCGTGGTACGTGATGATGATGTCCGCTCCCGCGCGCCGGATCGACGTCAGCGTCTCGTCGATCGCTCGCTCCTCCTCGATCCACCCCTGCGCCGCCGCCGCCTTCAACATGCTGTACTCGCCGCTCACGTTGTAGGCAGCCACGGGCACGTCCACCGCCTCCCGCACCGAGCGCAGCACGTCGAGATACGGGAGCGCCGGCTTCACCATCACCATGTCCGCCCCCTCCTCGATATCCGTGAGCGCCTCGTCGCGGGCCATGCGCGCGTTCGCCGGGTCCATCTGGTACCCCCGGCGGTCGCCGAAGGCGGGGGCGCTGTCCGCCGCCTCCCGGAACGGCCCGTAGAACGCGCTCGAGAACTTGGCCGCGTACGAGAGGATGGCCGTGTCGCTCTGCCCCGAGCCGTCGAGCGCCTCTCGGATGGCAGCCACGCGGCCGTCCATCATGTCGCTCGGCGCCACGATGTCGCAGCCGGCTTCCGCCAGGCTCACGGCCATGTCCGCGAGCAACGGCAGGCTCGTGTCGTTATCGACCTCTCCCTCGTCCGTGAGCAGCCCGCAGTGCCCGTGGCTCGTGTACTCGCACAGGCACACGTCCCCGATCACGAGCATCTCCGGGACCGCGTCCTTCAGCCGGCGGATCGCCTCCTGCACGACGCCCCGGTCGTCGTACGCGCCTGAGCCGCGCTCGTCCTTGCTCGCGGGAATGCCGAAGAGGAGCACCGCGGGAACCCCCGCCGAGCGCAGCTCTCGTGCCTCCTCCACCAGCGCCTCCAGGCCGAGGCGCGACTGTCCCGGCATCGCCTCGATCGGCGCGCGCCCGTTCAGCCCCTCCTCCACGAACAGCGGCGCCACCAGGTGCGAGGGCGTCAGCTCGGTCTCGCGCACGAGCCCGCGCATCGCTTGCGAGTTTCGCAGCCGCCGGTGGCGCCGGAACTCCAGCCCCTCCATCACGCCCCTCCCGGAACCCAGGCGGCTAGACGGCGCACTCGCCTTCGCCGCGCTCGAGCACGTAGAGCTCGAACTTCGTCCAGTCGATGAACATCTCGCGGTTGTCGTCCGAGAAATCGCCGGGAATGGTCAGGTCGCGCACGGCTTCCTCGAACGGCTCCTTGCCGATGCGGTCGAAGAAGGCGTTGAACTCCTCGCCGTTCTCGCGGCCCTGCTGGTACAGCTCGAGCCAGCGCTGCACGGCGTCGGGGGTGCGCTTCGCCGGCAGCCGCAGCTTCAGCTGCGTGCCGATGCGGACCTTGCCATTCCCCTCCTCGTAGCCGCCGCCGATGAAGGCGTGGTACGCCGGAAGCTGGTGGCCGTCGACCTTCATGGCCGCGCCGTGGAAGCCGATGTTGCCAAGGTGATGCTGGCCGCAGCTGTTCGGGCAGCCGCTCATCTTGATGTGCAGCTTCGAAACCTGGGGGTCGTCCAGCGCCAGGTCGGTCACCCGCTCCTGGATGGCGCGGTTCAGCCCCATCGAGCTCGTGATGCCGAGCTTGCAGCTGTCCGTGCCGGGGCAGCTCACCACGTCCCGCACCGTCTCCGCTCCCGACTCCGCCAGGTCCAGCGCCACCAGGCGCGAGTACACCTCGTACAGGCTCTCGTCGCGTACCCAGCGCAGCACCATGTTCTGCTGCACGGTCGTGCGCGCGTTGCCGCCGCAGTAGTCCCGCATCAGGTCGGCGATGCCGTGGAACTGGGCCGGCGTCAGGTCGCCGCGCGTGATCTTGACCTGCACGGTGCTGAAGCCCTGCTGCTTCTGCGCCTTCACGTTCGAGGCCACGAACTGCGTGAACGCCTCCGCGTCGTCCCCCGGCTGCGCGTAGGAGTCGCGCCGCGCGGGCGCCCGCTCCTCCTCGTTATCGAGGAACAGCAGCCGTTCCGGGCTGAAGTCGCGCTGCGCCCAGGGCTGCGCCAGCTCGTCGTCGACCATCTCGAGGAAGCGGTCCACGCCGATGCGGTCGATCAGCACCTTGATGCGCGCCATCGCCCGGTTCTTCCGCAGCATGTCGGCCGCGTTGAAGATGCGGATGACGGCCTCGCTCACCTTCAGGTACTCGTCCAGCGAGACGAACTCGCGGACCGTGATCGCTTCGCGCGGCATGATCGCCAGCCCGCCGCCGCAGACCATCTTGAAGCCCTGCACCCCGTTCTCGATGCGCGGGATGAAGCCGAGGTCGTGGATGCCGGTGATGGCCACGTCCGCGTCGTCGGCGCTGAAGGCGACCTTGAACTTGCGGGGCAGGAGCTGTGTCAGCGGGTTGCGCAGCCAGAAGCGCGCGAACGCGCCCGCGTAGGGCGTCACGTCGAACAGCTCGCCCTCGGTCACGCCCGCCCACGGGTCGGCCGTCACGTTACGCACCGTGTTGCCGCACGCCTCGCGCGTCGAGAGGCCCGTGCTCGCAAGCAGCCGCAGGACGTCGGGCATCTTCGCCAGGGGCATGTGGTGGAACTGGAAGTTCTGGCGCGTCGTGATGTGCCCTTTGCGAAGTGGTGCGAACTTGTCCGCCACCTCGCCGAAGGCGTCCATCTGATCCGGCGTCACGCCGCCGAAGGGGAGCTTCACGCGGGTCATCTGCACGTTTGCCTGGCGCTGGCCGTAGACGCCCTGCTTCAGGCGGTAGCCCTGGAAGACCGCCTCCTCGGCGTAGCCGCCCGCCAGGAAGCGCGTCGCTTCGGTCTCGAAGTCGTCGAGCTCCTCGGTCAGGATGGGCAGCACCTTGCCGGGGGCGTTGGTCTGGACGATCGTTTCGACTGCGCGCATCTACGCTGTCCTTTCGTGGCGGGCTCCGTCCGGGGCCCGTGCTCGTTCGCATCTAGGTGAAGCGACTGTAGCATGTAGTTCGCGCCCCGTCGTTGCCGCTCAATCCTATTGTTGATAAAGTTGAGCGACGAACTCAAGTTTGCGCGGAGTCGTCCCGACGTGTCCCTCACCACCGCCCTCGACGAGACCGCGATCGCCTCGCTCAACGAGCGCTTCGAGGCCGCCACGCCCGAGGAGATCGTGCGCTGGGCTGTCGAGACGTTCGGCGATGGCCTCTCCGTCGGCGCCAGCTTCGGCGGCCCCACCGGCATGGCCATCCTCCACATGACGGCCGAGCTCAAGCCCAACGTCCACGTCTTCGTCCTCGATACCGACTATCTCTTCGACGAGACGCACCAGACCCGCGAGCGCGCCACCGCCGCCCTCAACCTCACCAACGTCCAGGTCTACAAGTCGAAGCTCACGCACGAGGAGCAGGCCGCCCGGCACGGCGCCGCCCTCTGGATGCGCGACCCCGACCTCTGCTGCGACCTCCGCAAGGTCGAGCCCAACCGCCGCGCCCTCGAAGGCAAGACCGCCTGGATCGCGGGCCTCCGGCGGGATCAGTCCGAGGGCCGTTCCGACGTCCCCATCGTCGCCTGGAACGACCGGTTCGGCGTCGTCAAGGTCAACCCCCTCGCCCGCTGGACCGAGAAGGAGACCTGGGACTACATCATCAAGCATGACGTTCCCTACAACCCCCTCCTGGACCACGGCTTCGTCAGCATCGGCTGCTACAACTGCACCGTGCCCGGCAAGCAGGGCCGCCAGGGGCGCTGGGAAGGCTTCGACAAGGATGAGTGTGGACTGCATACCTGAGCCGGCCCTGCGCCATCACCCTCCCACGGCGGCCTCCGGGCCGCCTTCTTGACGCGCAACGACTCCATCAGCTGCAAAACCAGTCGCAAAGGAGCAAGAACATGACTGTGGAGTACCGCCAATGAGTGACCAGGGATTCGTCGTCTGGTTCACGGGCCTCTCGGGCTCCGGCAAGAGCACCCTCGCCGAAGCGCTTGCCCCCGTTCTTCGCGAGCGCGGGCGCAACGTCGAGATCCTCGACGGCGACATCGTCCGTACCAACCTCTCCAAGGGCCTCGGCTTCAGCAAGGAGGATCGCGACACCAACATCCGCCGCATCGGCTTTGTCGCCAGCCTCCTCGCCCGCAACGGCGTCGGCGTCATCACCGCCGCCATCTCCCCTTACCGGGAGATTCGCGATGAGAACCGCGCCATGGTCGAGGGCGACGGCGCCGTCTTCGTCGAGGTCCACGCCGCCGCGACCGTCGAGCAGTGCGAGGCGCGTGACGTGAAGGGCCTGTACGCCAAGGCTCGCGCCGGCGAGATCAAGGGCTTCACCGGCATCGACGACCCCTACGAGGAGCCGCCCGCTCCCGAGGTGCGCTGCGAAACCGGCATCGACGCCGAAGCAAACAGCCTCGAGCAGATCATCGAATTCCTCGAGTCCCGTGGACTCATCGGGAAGGTGCAGTCATGACCAACCTTGGCGAACCGTACGGCGGAACCCTTGTGGACCTGCTGGTCGGTGAGGAGGAGCACGTCGAGATCGGCCGCGAGGTCGCGGGTCTTCCCACGATCGAGCTCGATTCTCGCCACCTTGCCGACTTCGAGCTCCTTGCCAACGGCGGGTTCAGCCCCCTCACCGGCTTCATGGGCGAGGCCGACTACCACTCCGTCGTCGAAAACATGACGCTGGCGAACGGCCTCCCCTGGTCCATGCCGGTCACGCTCTCCGTGCCCGAGTCTCGCGCCGGCGAGCTGACCCCGGGCGTGCGCGCCGACCTGCGCGACGGGGAGGGCTTCCCCGTCGGCGTCATCGACATCGAGGAGGTCTACCGGCGCGACAAGACCCGGCTGGCCGAGCAGGTCTACCGCACCACCGATGAGGCCCATCCCGGTGTCGCCGCTATGTACGCCTCCGGCGACCTCGTGCTCGGCGGCTCGGTGAAGGCCCTGCGCCTGCCCGACCACGAGGGCTTCCCCGAGCACCGCCTGACCCCCGCCCAGACCCGCGCCGCCTTCGCCGAGCGCGGCTGGCGCACGGTGGTCGGCTTCCAGACCCGCAACCCCATCCACCGCGCCCACGAGTACCTCATCAAGGTCGCCCTCGAAGGGGTCGACGGCGCCCTCATCCACCCGCTGGTGGGCGACACCAAGGACGACGACATCCCCGCCGACGTGCGCATGCAGTGCTACCAGGTGCTGCTCGACCGCTACTTCCCCGAGGATCGCGTCCAGCTCTCGGTCCTCCCGGCGGCCATGCGCTACGCGGGCCCGCGCGAGGCGATCTTCCACGCCATCATGCGCAAGAACTACGGCTGCACCCACTTCATCGTCGGGCGCGACCACGCCGGCGTGGGCAACTACTACGGCACCTACGACGCCCAGCGCATCTTCGACGAGATCGACCTCGATGCGCTCGGTATCCAGCCGCTGTTCTTCGAGCACGCCTTCTGGTGCCTCCGAAGCGGCGCCATGGCCACCACGAAGACGAGCCCGGCCACCCCGGAGGAGCGCCTCTTCCTCTCCGGGACCAAGGTGCGCGAGATGCTCGCCAACGGCGAGGACCTCCCCGTCGAGTTCACCCGCCCCGAGGTTGCGGCCGTGCTGATGGAGAGCGCCCGGAGCGCCTGACGTGCAGCAGCGGGCGCGCCCCGTCGCGCGCGACGATGCACCCGCTCCCCGCAGCCTGAGCCGGCTCCGCCCGGCTGCGCTGCTGCGCATAGCGGCGGCCGTCGCGGGCCTCGTGCTGTTCGCGCTCGCGCTCGAGATCACGCGCGCGGGCGCGGGCTCCCTCGTCCCGCTGCTCTCCGACATCAGCGCCGAAGGAGTCGCCAATGCCCTCGGCTTCGGCTGGCTCTTCGCCTACGTCGTCCTCAGCGGCTCCCCCGTCGCCGCCATCGGCGTCACCCTCCTCTCGGAAGGCGTCTTCCACGAGACCGAGGCCTTCGCCGTCGTCGCCGGTTCCCGCCTCGGCGCCTCGTTCGTCGTCCTCGCCGCCGGCTTCCTCGCCTTCCGCTTCGGCCGCCGCAGCGGCGACGGTATCGCGATCGGCATCGTGGCGATGCTCGTCACTTTCACGACGCAGGGCCCCGCCGTCGCCCTCGGCTTCCTCGCCCTCCACCTGGGCTGGTTCGAGGGCGCCATGCCCTCCGCCCCCGATGCGCTCCTGCGAGGCACCGACGCCGCCTTCGGCCCCGTCACCGACGCGCTCGACTCCGTCTTCCCCGGGTTGCTCGTGTTCGTGGTGGGCGCGGCTGTGCTGCTGCTCGCCTTCGCCGTCTTCGAGCGCGCCTTGCCGCAACTCGAAGGCGAGGCGGAGGGCATCCGCCGGCGCTTCGAGGTCCTCAATCGCCGCCCCCTGATGTTCCTCATGGGCGTGATCATCACGCTCACGACTCTCAGCGTGGCCGTCTCCCTGACCGTCCTCGTCCCCCTCGCCCTCCGCGGCTACGTGCGTCGCGAGCACATCATCCCCTACGTGCTCGGCGCTAACATCGCGACCTTCGTCGATACCCTCGCCGCGAGCGTGCTCGTCGGCGGCGAGGCGGCGATCGCCGTCGTGCTCGCCCAGATGGCCTCCATCACGGTCGTCGCCGGCCTCGTTCTGACGCTCCTCTACGCCCCCTACCGCACCGCCATCCTCCGCAGCGAGCGCTGGATTGCCGCGCGCCCCGGCCGCCTCGCAGCCTTCCTCGGCGTCATCGTGGCGGTGCCGGCGGTCCTGCTGGTGGTCTAGCGCCCCATCGCCTCCAGGATCGCCACCGCCTCCCCCACCGTTGCCTCCCCGGCGGGACCGCCGAAGTGCACGCTCAGCACGAACCTCCCCCGCGCCTCCACCACCGCGAAACGAACCCGCCCATCGGGTTCCTCCAGCCGGAACGCCCGCGTCCCCGCCTCCGCCGTCGCTTCCACCTCTGCGAGCGCCGTCCCTTCCGCGAGCGCCACCCCCGCGACGGTGACGCTCAGCCAGTCCGCCTCCACGGGAAGGTCCGCCACGAAGCTCGACGCTTCGTCTGCCTCGCCGAACGCCACCACCTGGCAGACGATTTCCGAAGCCAATTCGTCCTCCAAACGGTCGAGTCGCTCCTTCCAGTAGGCGAAGTACCCGCCATCGATGCCAGCCTGCTCCAGTCGTTCCGCCCCCACTTCGCGCCCCATGTTGCTCCGCGACAGGTTCCCGAACGTCAGGCGCTCGAACCCCGCGGGAAGGTGCTCCTCCCGACAGGCGCGGTCCGTCAGCGACTCCGGGCTGCCCCCCCGGCACGCCGCCAGCAGGGCTATCGCGCCCAGCGCGAGAAGGGCTCCCGCCGCCCTACTCGTCGTCAAGCGGAGGGTCCGGGTCAGGCCCGATCAATCCGTGTTTGGTCGAGTAGCGCTCCACCGCCACGATGAGCGCGAAGAAGGGGATGAAGCCGATGAGGGCGCCCAGCCCCCAGAACCAGAATCCTCCGATGCAGAAGAGGATGCCCGCCGCCGTGAAGAAGGACATCCCGATGATCGAGAGGATGCGTCCGGCCACCACGTACGGCGAAATCGGCGCCTTGAGCATTACGACCGCCCTCCGGGCTTTCGCGCCGTGACGACGCTGTTCTGCTCTCCCAGCGGTGACCGCCACGCCCCCTCGAACCCGGCCTCCTCCAACAGCTCCCCGATCCGCGACTGCGTCCGGTTCTCGCCGCCCAGCAGCGCCATCGTTAGCCCGCTGACGGATGCGTGGTCCGGCCCGGACAGGTCCTCGGCCAGCATCGGCTCCACGACCACGATCGTACCTCCCGGCTCGACCGCCTCGTGGCACCTGGCGAGGATGCGGCGGCACTCCTGCGTCTCCCAGTCGTGCAGGATGTTCGCCAGCAGGACAACGTCGTGCCCCGCCGGCAGCCGGTCGTCGAAGAACGACCCCGCGACGAACCGGCAGCGCGCGCCGAGTTCCCGCTGCGCGATGCGTTCCTCGGCGAGGGGCCGCACAGCCGGCAGGTCGAAGATCGTCGCCTCCAGCGCCGGGTGCGCCTCCAGCAGCGCCAGCGAGTAGCCGCCGCTGCTGCCGCCCACGTCGAGCAGCCGCCGGAAGCCCGAGAAGTCGACGTCGCAGCGGAGCCGCTCGGCCCCCGCGATGGCGTTCGCGAGCATCCCCTCGGCGAACCAGCGCTGGTCGTCGACGTCGAAGCTCCCGAACATGTCCGCCTGCCCCGCATCCCCAAGCGGCTCGCCGCTCGCGAGCGCTTCCCCGAGGCGTCCGATCTGCTCGTGAAACCCCTGGAACAGGAGCGCCCGTCCGCCCGCGAACCGGGGGCTCGAGCGCACCAGGAACTGCTCGGTCGCGGGGGTCGCCCGGAACCGTCCCTGCTCGTCCTGCTCTGCCAGTCCTTGGCTTGCGAGGAACGCGAGCAGCGTGGGCGCGACGCGCGGCGCCAGCCCCAGCTCCTCGGATGTTCCGGGGCCGGCGGCGAGTCGCTCGAACAGCCCGCTGCGCAGGCAGAACGCAAGCGTCTGCGCGCGTATCGCCCCGTCCTGCAGTGCGTAGATGCGCAGCCTCGCCGCTTCCAGTTCGTCGCTCAGGACCGCCATGGGCTCCCATTCTCTCGCGGGCATGAGGAGCGGGCCAGCCGGCCCCGACCACCTACTCCAGTACCCACCACACCGCCCCGATCGCGCTCAGCCCGATCACGATCCAGGCCGCGATCGAGAGCGCCGCCGCTGCGTCTTCGTCGGCGTCGTGCTTGATCCACGACCACACGAAGAAGGGCAGCAGCACGAGCCCGATGATGAACGACACGAGGTCCAGTCTAGCGACGCGGTGGGGGCGCGGTAGGCGAACGGGCGGTAGAGTGCCCTCCACACCTCCGGAGGGTCGCTGCCGTGGAGTTTTGCCGCTACGAGAAGAAGGATCGCGTCGCTTACATCACCATCACTCGCCCCGAAGTGATGAACTCGCTCCACGTCTACGCGAATCTTGAGTTGCACGAGGCCTGGGAGGACTTCGCCAACGACGACGACCTCTGGGTCGCCGTCTTCACGGGCGAGGGCTCACGCGCTTTCAGCGCCGGCAACGACCTCAAGTTCACCGCCGAGATGTCCCGCCTTCCCGCCTCCGAGCGCCCGTCCGTTCGCTGGCCCGGCACCGGCTTCGGCGGCCTCACGAGCCGCTTCAACCTCTACAAGCCCATCATCGCCCGCGTGAACGGCTACGCCCTCGGGGGCGGCTTCGAGATGGCCCTCGCCTGCGACATCGTGGTCGCCGCCGAGCACGCCCGCTTCGGCCTGACCGAGCCGAAGGTCGGGCTCATCGCCGGCGCGAACGGCGTCCACCGCCTGCCCCGCCAGGGCCCCCTCAAGGCCGTCATGGGCCACATGCTGACGGGCCGCCACATGACCGCCCAGCGCGCCTACGAGCTCGGCCTCGTCAACGAGGTGGTCCCCCTCGACGAGCTCGACGACGCCGTCGACCGCTGGGTTGCCGACATCCTCAGTTGCGCGCCGCTCTCCGTGCGCTCCACCAAGGAGACGGCGATGCGCGGGCTCGAGATGGCGCTTCCCGACGCCTCCCAGACCGTCTTCCCCTGGGAGATGCGCCGCCGCCAGTCGCCCGATGCCGTCGAGGGACCTCGCGCCTTCGCCGAGAAGCGCGACCCCGACTGGAAGGGCACCTGGACATAATCCTGCTTCGTCAGCCGCGAAGGGCGAGCCGCTAGAATCGTGGCGGAGGACCCTCGCGTGTCCCGTTCCGGCGTCCACGTGGTCGAGGCGCACTACACCTCGTCCTGGGACCGGCTGATCTCCTCGCTCCGTTACGAGCAGTTCCGCTGGCTCTACATCAGCAACATCTGCTTCATGTTCGCGATGATGGCGCAGTTCATGGTGCGCTCCGTCCTCGCCTTCGAGATGACGGACAACGATGCGTTCGCCGTGGGCCAGGTGAACTTCGCGGTCGCAATCCCAATGCTCGTGATATCCCCCCTTGGCGGCGCCATTGCCGACCGCGTCGACCGCCGCAAACTCATCCTCTTCGTGCAAACGGCGGTCATCATTGATGAAGGGCTCGTCTTCCTCCTGCTGGTCACCGGTCAGCTGGAGTTCATCCACCTGCTCGTGCTCACGGGCATTCTCGGCGCTCTTTTCCCGTTCATGATGCCTGCCCGCCAGGCGATCATCGCGAACGTTGTCGGCAGACAGGGCCTGAGCAATGCGATGGCTCTTCAAATGGGCGGCATGAACACGACCCGCATCGTTGGGCCTGTCGCCGCCGGCGTCCTCATTGCACTGATCGGGACCACTCAGACTTGGGGGGTGGCGCTTGTCCTCTACGGCGTCGGTCTCGCTGCCATGTTGCGAGTCCGCCCGTCTTTCCCCGACGACGTGGAGGAGCGCCGAACGGTGGTCGGTGACATGGCCGATGGCTTCCGCTACGTGTGGCGCCATCCACCGGTGCGCGTGCTTCTGCTGTTCGGCCTGGTGCCGACCCTTCTCGCGATGCCCTTCCAGACACTGCTCGTCGAATTTGCCTTTGACGTCTGGAACAAGGGAGAGTTCGAGCTGGGGCTATTGAACGCAGCCGCTGGCATCGGTGGCCTCGTCGGTTCCATTTACATCGCCTGGAGCGGCGACTCGCACAGGCGGTTACGCCTCATGATGGCGAGCATCCTCGCGTTCGGGGCCACGCTCATCCTGTTCTCGTACAGCCCAATCATCTGGATCGCGCTGCCGGTGATCCTGATCGCCGATATCTTCGTGACCGTCTTCATGGTGCTGAACAACACCGCCATCCAGGTGCTCATCCCCGATGCAGTCCGTGGCCGTGTCATGAGCCTGCTGATGATGTCCTTCGGCCTTACGCCCCTCGCGACACTCCCTATCAGCTGGTTCGCCGAGCGGCACGGCGCGTCGCTGGTCGTTGCCCTGTCATCCGGTCTCATGATGGTTCTGGCAGTCGTCTTCCTCTCCCTCAGCCCTGCCCTGCGCCGCATCGACACAAGCACGCGCGAGGCCGAGATCGAGTTCGGCGAGCTGGACCGTCGTGGACGGCGCGAGCGGGACCTCACGCCGGCCGCGAAGTAGTCAGGCGGGGAAGGGAGGGGTGGTGCTGAGGCCCAGAATCGAACTGGGGACACCTGCGTTTTCAGCGCAGTGCTCTACCAACTGAGCTACCTCAGCCCGCAGGCCATCGTAGGAAGCGACTCCGGCAGGGGCAAGGCGAGCGCCTAGGAGCCCCCCGCCCCGATCCGCCCCACCGCCTCGCCGATCGACACAACTTCGCTCTCCCCCGAGGTCCTGTCCCGCAGCTCGATCCCGCCCCGGCCCAGCGCCCGCGGGCTCACGGTCAGCCGCACGGGCATCCCCAGCAGGTCCGCGTCCTTGAACTTCGCCCCCGGCGACTCGTCCCGGTCGTCCACGAGCGCCTCCAGCCCCGCTTCCTCCAGCGCCCCCTCCAGCTCCGAGAGCGCCTCCGCCACCTCCGGCTTCTCCCCGCCCAGCACGACGACGTGCACGTCGAACGGCGCCAGCGTCCGCGGCCACGTGATGCCGTCCTCGTCGTGGTTCGCCTCGAGGATGGCCGCTAGCAGCCGGTCGACGCCGATGCCGTAGCAGCCCATCACCGCGTACCGCCGCTCCCCCTCCCCGTCCAGGTAGCGCACGTCCAGCGCCTCCGCGTAGCTCGTGCCCAGCTTGAAGACGTGCCCGAGCTCCATGCCCGAACGTACTTCCAGCTTCCCCTCGCAGTTGGGGCAGCCGTGTCCCCCCTCCGCCAGCGCGATGTCGTCGACGAAAGTCGCCGTCCAGTCGCGCCCGTAGTTCAGGTTGAGCAGGTGCGCGTCCCGCTCGTTCGCGCCGCCGACGAGGTTCGGGGCGGTCGTGGCGCTCGTGTCGGCCACCACCCGCATCCCCTCCAGCCCCACCGGCGAGGCCGACCCCGCCACCAGCCCGGCTCGCTCGACGGCGCCGTCGTCCATCGGCTCCAGATCGACCGCCTTTAGCAGGTTGCGCAGCTTCGTCTCGTTCACCTCCAGGTCGCCCCGGATGGCGACGAACACGGGCTCGCCGTCGGCGGCGTAGAACACCGCCTTCACCGTCTGCCGCTCCTCAATGTCGAGGAAGGCCGCCAGGCTCGCGATCGTCGCCACGCCCGGCGTGTCCACCCGCTCGGCCGGAGCAGGCTCGGCTTTCACGGGCGGCTCCGGGCGGAACGTCGCCTTCTCCGCGTTCGCCGCGTAGCCGCAGCTCGGGCAGAGCAGCACCTCGTCCTCGCCGTTCTCGTTCAGGTAGATGAACTCCTGGCTGTCCTTCCCGCCGATCGCGCCCGAGTCGGCCTCGACTGGCAGCGCCGGCACCTCCGCCCGCTCGAAGATGCGCGCGTAGGCGTCGAACATTGCCTGATAGGAGTCGTCCAGCGTCTCCCAGTCGGGGTCGAAGCTGTAGGCGTCCTTCATGCAGAACTCGCGCAGCCGGATGAGCCCGCCGCGCGGGCGCGGCTCGTCGCGGAACTTCTGCTGGAACTGGTAGAGCGTTACGGGCAGGTCGCGGTAGCTCTGCACCTGTGAGGCGGCCAGTGCGCTGATCGCTTCCTCGTGCGTCGGGGCCAGCACGAAATTGCGCTCCCGGCGGTCCGAGAGCCGGTAGAGCGCCCCCCCGAAGATCTGCGAACGGCCCGACTTGTCCCACAGCTCCAGGGGCTGGAGGGCCGGCAGGCGCAGCTCCTGGGCGCCCGCGCGGTTCATCTCTTCGCGAACCAGTTCCTCAACGCGCCGCATGGCCCGCCACCCGAGCGGCGTGAAGCAGTACAGCCCCGCCGCGAGCGGCATCACCAGCCCCGCGCGCAGCAGCAGCCGGTGGCTCGGCAGCTCCGCCTCGGCGGGCGCCTCGCGAAGGGTCTTCAGGAAGAACCGGCTCATCCGTGTCGGTGCGGTCATGGCTTTACTCTCACCGACCCGCCGCTCCGGTCAAGCGCGGCGCGGACGCTCCAGCTCCGCGCTGTCGATAAGGAGCGTCACGGGTCCGTCGTTCACGCTCTCCACCTCCATGTGCGCGCCGAAGCGTCCTCGCGCGCAGCGCACCCCCTCCCCCTCGACCGTCGCGCAGAAACGCTCGTAGAGCGCCTGCGCCCGGTCGGGCTCCGCCGCTCCCGTGAACGACGGCCGCCGCCCCTTCCGCACCGAACCGTAGAGCGTGAACTGGCTCACGCAGAGAACCTCGCCCCCGACCGCCGCCAGGTCGAGGTTCATCTTCCCGTCTTCGTCCTCGAACACCCGCAGCCCGGTGACTTTGCGCGCGAGCGTTTCGGCCACTGCCTCGTCATCGGTATGGGTCACACCGAGCAGCACGAGCAAGCCGGTGTCGATCGCGCCCACGGACTCGCCCTCCACGCGCACGCTCGCGCGGCTGACGCGCTGGACCAGGGCCCGCACGGACCGCTAGCCCTTCGAGGTGTTCTTGCTCGACGTAGAGCTCGTGCCGCCGCTACCGCTTTTGGCGGAGTCGCCGCTGGGCAGGCTCGTCGTCTTCTCGCTCGAGCTCGTGCTCTTCTCGGACTTGCGGCTGTCGTTCACGTAAAAGCCGCTGCCCTTGAAGACGACCGTAGGGGCATGCAGGACGCGGACGGCCGTGCCGTCGTCGCAGCGCTCGCAGGCGTGGCTGCTGGGCGCGTCGAAGCCCTCGCGCAGCTCATAGCGGCGCCTGCAGGTGTCACACTTGTACTCGTAGGTGGGCACGCGAATCCGTCCAGCCTGAACGAGAGTCTGAGATTGGCAGTTTAGCACTCCCCCAGAGGGACTGCTAACTCGGGCCTGGTCGCTCCGCGCACTACAATCGGATCCGGAGAGGTGCCCGAGTGGCTGAAGGGACCCGTCTTGAAAACGGGCGTGGCTGATACCCACCGTGGGTTCGAATCCCACCCTCTCCGCCATGTTTCGCTTACACCGCACCCACTTCCTGCCCCGTAGAATCCGTCCCGGCTGCTATCTACGGAGATATTCCGATGTCCGCCACGCTGACCCTGCTGCACGATGGCCGTGCCGACGAAATCCCCGTCGTGAACCTCTCCCGGCCCACCATCGCCGAGGGGGCGCTTGAATCCATGCTCGGCTGGGAGCTGCAGCCCGAGGGGCTCTGCCGGGGAACCATGTGCGTCCCCGTCGACCAGGAGGCCCTCGTCCGCGAGGACGGCCTCGACCTGCGGATTCTCGCCGATGCGCTCCAGCGCCCCCTCGTGACCGACGAGGGGCACGCCGTCGCCGCCCTGGGCGCCTCGCACCACGATCGCGGCGACGTCCTCGCCTCCCTGGAGGCGCCCGACTTCACCCTCCCCGATCTCGAGGGGAACCTGCACTCCCTCAGCGACCACCGCGGCAAGAAGGTCCTGCTCGTCGCCTACGCGTCCTGGTGAGGCTGCCGCTACGACCTGCCGGTCTGGCAGAAGGTGTACGAGGAGCTGAAGGACGAGGGATTCGCCGTCATCACCGTCGCCATCGACCGCTCCGCCGCCGACGCCCGCCCCTGGATCGAGCTGGCCACGCCCAGCCACCCCAGCCTCATCGACACCGAGCACCTCCTGCCGGACCTTTACGGCATCATCAACGTGCCCACCGTCATCTGGATCGACGAGGACGGGCGCATCGCCCGTCCCAACGACGTCTCCTTCGGCTCCAACAAATTGAAGGTGATGACCGGCATCGACTCCGAGGCGCACCTCAAGCGCCTGCGCGCCTGGGTGCGCGGCGACGGTCCCGCCATGACGCCCTCCGAGGTCCGCGCCCACCAGGAGCTGCCGACGGCCGAGGAGCAGGAGGCCCGCGCCGAGTTCACGCTCGCCTGGTGGCTCTCCCAGGAGGGCCATGCCGGCGATGCCGAGCGCCACTTCGTGCGCGCCGGCGAGCTCGCCCCGCATGACCTCACCATCAGGCGAGGCTCCATGCCCATCCGCGGCCTCAACCCCATGGGGTTCGCCTTCCTCAAGCTCGCGCTCAAGAGCGCCCTGAAGCGCAAGTCCCTCTACCTCTACCGTCCGCTCAAGGACAGCGCCTGACATCGCTCGAAGCCGCCACTCCCGGCTCCCCCTCCCGCGAACGCGCCGCCCGTCCCCTCCCCGTAGAATCCGGCTCACCTGCTCCCGGGAGCCATTGCCATGCCCGACACCCTGACCCTGCTGCACGACGGCGGCAGCGACGAGATCACCGTCGCCGACCTCGCCCGTCCCACCATCCCCGCTGACGCCCTCGAAGACACCCTCGGCTGGGACCTGCAGCCCGAGGGCCTCTGCCGCGGGGTCGCCTGCGTCCCCGTCGACCAGTCGGCCCTCGTCCGCGAGGACGGGCTCGACCTGGGCGTCCTCGCGGACGCCCTCCAGCGTCCACTCGTGACCGACGAGAAGCACGCCGTCGCCGCCCTGGGCGCCTCCCACCACGACCGCGGTCAGGCTCTTGCCTCCCTGGAGGCCCCCGACTTCACCCTCCCCGACCTCGACGGCACCCTGCACTCCCTCAGCGACCAGCGCGGCAAGAAGGTTTTGCTTGTCGCCTACGCCTCCTGGTGAGGCTGCCGCTACGACCTGCCGGTCTGGCAGTCTCTCTTCGAAGAGCTCAAGAACGAGCGCTTCAGCGTCGTCACCGTCGCCATCGAGCGTTCGCCGGAGGACGCCCGCGAATGGATCGAGGCGGCGAAGCCTGCACATCCCAGCCTGATCGATACCGAGCACGTGGTGCCCGACCTCTACGGCATGATCAACGTGCCCACCATCCTCTGGATCGACGAGGAGGGCCGCATCGCGCGCCCCAATGACGTCGCCTTCGGCTCCAACGACTTCAAGGAGATGACGGGCATCGACTCCGAGGCGCATCTGGAGCGCCTGCGCGCCTGGGTGCGGGGCGAGGGCCCGGCGATGACGCCGGAGGAGGTGCGCGCCGCCCAGTCCCTCCCGACCGAGGCCGAGCAGGAGGCGCGCGCCGAGTTCACGCTGGCGTGGTGGCTCTCCCAGCGCGGCCACGGGGACGATGCCGAACCCCACTACGTCCGCGCCGGCGAGCTTGCCCCCCACGACTTCACCATCCGTCGCGGCACCATGCTCATCCGCGGCCTCGACCCCATGGGTGAGGACTTCATGCAGATCGTGAACGAGTGG
Source organism: Dehalococcoidia bacterium (assembly GCA_009839725.1). Lineage (GTDB taxonomy): Bacteria > Chloroflexota > Dehalococcoidia > Tepidiformales > Tepidiformaceae > UBA2991. Next base: position 82,206 of record VXPF01000024.1, read on the forward strand.
ACCGAGGCCGGGAACACTTTCTACCGGCCCCTCGAGGCGGCGAGTTCCTCGTGAGCGACCTCGAGGGCACCGCCGCCATCGTCACCGGGGCCGCACACGGCATCGGCAACGGTATCGCCCGCGTCCTCGCCGGCGAGGGCGTCGACCTGGCGCTGTGCGACATCAATCCCGCCGTTCACGAGGTCGCCGCCGAGCTCGAAGCCGGCGGCGCCAGCGTCATGGCCGCCGAGGCCGACGTGAGCGTGCCCGACGACGTCCGCCCCTTCGTGGACGCCGCCATCGAGCGCTTCGGCCGTATCCACACCATGGTCAGCAACGCGGGCATCTGGCGCGCCACCTCTCCCATCGACCCCTGGGAGAAGTCGATCGACGACTTCGATGCGCTGATAGCGACCAACCTCAGGGGCGTCTTCCTCTGCGGTCGCGCCATCGCCCCCCACATGGTCGAGATGGGCGGCGGCAACATCGTCAACATCGCCACCGACCACATCTGCCCGCCGCCCGGCTACAACACCGGCGGCGGCACCCGCATGGACGTGTACGACGCCTCCAAGTGGGGCATCAACGGCTTCACCCAGGCCTGGTCGCGCGTGCTCGAGCCCCACGGCGTCCGCGTCAACGCCCTCTGCATGGACGCCACCGACTCGGAGATGATCCGGGGCGCCCTCGGCATGACCCCTCCCCAGGAGCTGCTCGACACCTGGATGCGTCCCGAACAGATCGCCGGTCTCCTCGTCGCCCTGCTCGAGGAGGGCCCGGAGGGGCGTACGGGGGAGAACATCGGCATCTGGCTCGACCACGAGATCGCGCTGCCGCCGCGCGTCGACCCGCTTCCCCACCGCTTCCAGTAGGCGGGGCGGTTACTGGCCCGACTGCCCCTCGGCCAGCGGCTCCGCCGCCTGTGGCGCCGCTTCTGCCCGCGCCTGCCTGCGCCGCCACCAGAAGTACAGGCCGCTCAGAATGACCCCGGCCACCCAGACGCCCGCGATGATGAGCGTGATGCGCACGTCCCGCCCCAGGCTGTCGCCGGCGACGACGCCCACGATGGTCGGCGTCAGCATCCCAAGGAAGCTGAACACGAAGAAGCGCCAGAAGCTCATCGCCGTCAGGCCCGCGAGGAAGCTGATCCAGTCGAAGTTCACGACCGGCAGCATCCGCGCCCAGAAGATCAGCCTGCCCCCCATGCGCACCGAGAGCGAGTCCATCTGCGCAGCCGCCTTGCTCCCGACGAGCCGCGGCAGGTACTTGCGGCCCAGCCTGCGCGCCACCCAGAACGCCATCGCCGAGCCCCACATCATCCCGATCATCGAGTAGACCGAGCCCAGCACCGGTCCCCACACGAGCCCCGCCGCGATGAAGATGGGCGCGTTCGGGACGGGCGCGAACAGTACCGAGAAGGCCATCACCGCCATGAAGGCGATCGGTCCCCACACCCCCCACTGCTCCACCCAGTCCTGCAGTGGCTTTGGGTCCGGCTGCAGCGAGATGTCGAAGACGGCGGTCAGGATGAAGTAGACCGCCACCAGCGCCAGGAACGCCGCTGCGATGCCCGCGAGCACCCGGCGCTGCAGGAGCAGGGGCGTCTCCTCCCCCTCGGCCACGAAGTCGGTGATCGTAGGCCTGCGCAGCGTGCGGTCGGTCCGATCCTCAGCCATCCTGCCCTCCCGCCGCCCGCGCCAGGTGAGCCAGCAGCAGCTCGTTGACCTGTTCGGCCGCCTCCTGCTGCACGAAGTGCCCGACTCCCGGGAGATAGTGCAGGTCGAGGTGGCGCACGTAGCGCTCCGTTCCGACCGTTAGCTCCTTGCCCAGGGCCACGTCCTCCTCGCCCCAGATCATGGTTGTGGGCGCCGTCACCGTGGGGACCGGATCGGGCAGGCGACGCGGGCTCCGGAACAGCGCGCGGTACCAGTTGATGCCCCCGCTCAGACCGTGCGTCTCCCAGCTCTCCCGGTAGAAGGCCACGTCTTTGCTCCGCTCCTCGCCGGGCGGAATCCCCCGGAAGATCGCCTGCGCGAGCTGGCGGTACCGGTTCCGGGCGACGTACTGCTCCGGGAGCCAGGGCAGCTGGAAGAAGAACATGTACCAGCTCCGCCGCAACTGCTCGAAGCTCCGCAACCCCTTCACGAAGAGCGCCGGGTGCGGGATGTTCAGGATCGCGAGCGACCGCACCGACTCGGGGTGGTTCATCGCCAGTTGCCAGGCGATCGCCCCGCCCCAGTCGTGCCCCACGATGTGCGCCCCTTCCTCGCCTAGCGCCTCGATCAGTCCCAGCACGTCCCCCTGGAGCGTTCCCGTGTCGTAGGGAGGGCGCGCTTCCGTCTCGTGGTAGCCGCGCAGGTCGGGCGCGACCACGCGGTAGTGGGGCGCGAGCGCCGGCAGCTGCTTCCGCCACGAGTACCAGAACTCCGGGAAGCCGTGCAGCAGCACGACCGGCTCGCCCTCGCCCGCCTCGACGTAGTGCATGCGAATGCCGTTCACGGGCGCGTAGCGGTGCTCGGGCTCGAACGACCCATTGGAAGGCATGGTTCTATCTTAGGCGAGCGTCCCGAACGGGCAGGCGGGCTCCCGCCGCTCAGGTGAAGCTGGCCACGCGATACGCAACGAACGCCACCTTCTCGGTCGCGATGCCTACGTCGCGCACTCCAGAGTTCGCGACCAGGTACACGACCGGCGCCACGAACACGATCGAGTCGAGCCGGTCGAGCAGCCCACCGTGTCCCGGCAGCAGGCCCGACGAGTCCTTGATATCGGCCTTGCGTTTCATCCAACTCTCCAGCAGGTCACCCGCCTGCGCGGCCACGCCCAGGGCCACCCCCAGCCCGACAATGGCGCCTGTGCCCAGTCCAAGGTCCATCCATGGCGAGAGCACGCCGACGGCCAGCACACCCCCGCACACCCCTCCGACAGCGCCTTCCCACGTCTTCCGCGGGCTGATGGCAGGCCACAGCTTGTGCCGCCCGAGCAGGGATCCGGTGAGGTAGGCGCCCGTGTCGATGGTGAATGTCGTCAGCACAGTTAGCAGCACCCAGTCGCGGCCCTGGTCGAGGTCCCGGGTCAGCACGATCGTCGAGAAGATGATGCCCGGATAGATGATCGCCCAGCCCGCCACCTTGAGCGGCTTGCGCGGTCCGAACAGGTTCGTGCGCGAGTATCCGGCGGCCAGGAAGAGCGCCGCCAGCAGCGCCCCCGCGATGAGGAACCGCTCGTCCGCGTGAACGCCCGCCACCACCACCGCCGGCGCCAGCAGCCCTGGCCCCAGTTGCACGACCTCCCGGTAGGGCCTCGTGGGCATGAGCCAGGCGTGTGCGAACTCGATCGTGCCGCCCAGTGTGATCAACCCCGCCACGATGGCGAAGGGCCAGCCACCGGCCCAGATGACCAGCAACAGCAGGGGCACGCCCACCGCGGCCGTCGCGAGACGCAGGGCAAGGTTGCGGGGGATGCGCACTAGGCGTCCTCGAACGCGTCGAGGTCTTCGGGGAGGAGCTTGCCGAACTTGCGCTTGCGGCGGCCGTACTCGGCCAGCGCAAGGTCGACGTCCTCGCGTCCAAAGTCGGGCCAGTAGGCGGACGTGAAGTAGAGCTCCGCGTAAGCGTTCTGCCAGAGCAGGAAGTTCGAGATGCGCTGCTCGCCTGCCGTCCGGATGACGAGATCGGGGTCTGGCAGGCCCCCCGTGAGCAGGTGTGCGGAGATCGTCTTCTCGTCGATCTCCTGCGCGGGTATGCCTTCCTCCGCGATCCGCTGCACGGCCGTCACGATCTCGTCCCGGCTCCCGTAGCTCAGGCAGATGTTCAGCATCAGCCCGTCGTTGTCGCGGGTTACCGCCACCGCCTCCTTGACTCGCACGGCCAGTGCCGCCGGGAGTTGCTCCAAATGGCCGAAGTGGCGAATGCGCACGTTGTCGCGCTGCATGTTGTCCAGCTCCCGCTGGAGGAATCGATCGATGAGCTGGAAGATGACCGAGACCTCGCTCGCCGGGCGGTTCCAGTTCTCCGTGGAGAAGGCGAACAGCGTGACGTAGCGCACGTCGTGCTCGGCGAAGCGTTCGATCACGCGGCGGATGTTCTCCGCCCCGGCGCGATGGCCGGCGGCGCGGGGCAGGCCCCGTTCCGTGGCCCAGCGCCCGTTGCCGTCCATGATGATGGCGATGTGGCCGGGCACGCGCCCGCCCGTCAGCGTCGAGATGCGATCGCCGCCTGGATCGGTCCGCGGTTCCGTTCCCGCGCGCTGCGCCAGCCTATAGCTCAAGGAGCTCTTCCTCCTTGCGCTTCATCGCCTCATCGATGAGCCCCGTGTGGGTGTCCGTCAGCTTCTGCAGGTCGTTCTCGTAGTCCCGCAGATCGTCCTGGGTCATGTCGCCGCCACGCTCACCCTTGCGCAGGTCGTCGTGGGTGTGCCGCCGGACGTTGCGCACGGCCACGCGCGCGTCCTCCGCCTTCTGGTGCACGAGCCGCACGAACTCGCGGCGGCGCTCCTCGGTCAGCTGCGGGATCGGCAGGCGGATGAGCTGGCCGTCGATGTTCGGGTTCAGGCCGAGGTCGGACGTCTGGATCGCCTTCACCACCGACTGCACCGCGCCCGCGTCCCACACCTGCACGGCCAGCAGCCGCGCCTCGGGCGCGTTGATCGTGCCCAGCTGGTTGAGCGCCTGCGTCTGGCCGTAGTGCTCCACCTGCAGGCCCTCGATCAGGCTTGGGTGCGCCCGCCCGGTGCGGACGCCCGCAAGCTCGCGCTGGAACGCCTCCACGGCGCCGTCCATGCGCAGCTCCGCGTCGAGCATGATCTCGTCTGGGTCGGCCATGCGTCTGCTCTCGTTCTAGCCCGGATGGGCAGGCTCGGTGAGCGCTCCCGCGCTCACGGTCGTCCCGATGCGCTCCCCGTGGAGCGCCCGATAGATGCTGTCCGGCGCCCGCACGTCGAACACGACGATCGGCAGCTCGTGCTCCATGCACAGGCTCAGCGCCGTGCTGTCCATCACCTGCAGCCGGCGCTGGATCGCCTCCAGATGGCTCAGCTGCTCGAACCGCCTGGCGTCTGGCGAGGTCGCGGGGTCGGCGTCGTACACGCCGTCGACCCCGTTCTTCGCCATCAGCAACGTCTCGCAGTCGACCTCGATGGCGCGCAGGGCGGCGGCCGTGTCCGTCGTCATGAAGGGATTGCCCGTTCCGGAGGCGAAGACGACGACCCGCCCCTTCTCCAGGTGCCGGATCGCGCGCCGCCGGATGTAGGGCTCGGCGATCTGCGCCATCGTGAGGGCGGTCTGGGTGCGCACCTCCGCACCCGCGTGCTCCAGCGCGTCCTGGAGCGCGAGCGCGTTCATCATCGTGCTGAGCATGCCGGCGTAGTCGGCCGTGGCCCGATCCATGCCTGTTTCGGCAGCAGCCTGGCCCCGCCAGAAGTTGCCGCCGCCCACCACGATGGCGACCTCGATGCCGTCGCCGGAGGCGCGCGCGATCTGGCTGGCGAGACCCTTGATGGTGTCGGGATCGATGCCAAACTCGCGGTCGCCCATTAGGGCCTCACCGCTGAGCTTCACGAGCGCGCGCCGGTGCGCGTCGGTCACGGCTCCCCCTTCGCTAGGATCCCAGCTCAAAGCGTGCGAAACGCCGCACGCGGATGTTCTCCCCCGTTTTCGCGATCGAGTCCTGGACCAGCTCCGAGATCGTCTTCGATCCGTCCTTGACCCATGGCTGGCTCAGCAGCGCGACCTCGTCGTCGGCGCCTTCCAGCCCGGCGTCGCGGTCCTCCGCCGAGACCACGGCGGGATTCATCGCCGCGACCTGCATCGCGATCTCGTGCACGAGCGTGCGGAACTCATCCGTGTTCGCCACGAAATCGGTCTCGCAGTTCACCTCCACGAGCGCGCCGATGCGGCCGCCCGCGTGGATGTAGGTGTCGACAACGCCCTGTCCGGTCTCGCGCTCGGCGCGCTTGGCGGCCGCCGCCAGTCCCCGCTCACGCAGGATGGCCGCCGCCTCCTTCATGTCGCCGTTCGCCTCTTCCAGGGCGCGCTTCGCGTCCATCACCCCGGAGCCGCTTGCGTCGCGCAGCTCCTTCACCATCGCCGTTGAGATGCTAGCCAGTGGTCTGCTCCTCTGATGCCGTTGCGGTCGCCGCTGCGACCGGTTCTTCTGCTGTTGGTGCTGCCGGGGATGCCGGTGCCTCCGGCGCCTCCCCTTCGGCGGCCGCTTCTTCGGCTGCCGCGAGCTGCGCCATCTCTTCGCTGTAGGCCTCCGCGCCGACACCCGCTTCACGGGCCGCGCGCCCTTCGATCGCGCCGTCGGCGATCTTGCCCAGGATGAGCTTGATTGCGCGGATGGCGTCGTCGTTGCTCGGGATCGGGTAGGCGATCGGGTCCGGGTCGCAGTTCGTATCGACCAGCGACACGATGGGGACCCCCAGACGCTCGCACTCGGCCACCGCGATCGCCTCCTTCATCGTATCGATGACGAAGACGGCGCCGGGAAGCCGGTCCAGGTACTTGATGCCGCCGAAGTAGCGGTTGAGCCGCTCGATCTCGTTCGCGATGTCGAGCTGCTCTTTCTTCGCGCGCCGGGCGAACTCGCCGCGCTCCGTGCGATCCTCCAGGTCCCGCATGTGCCGGATGCGCGCCTGGATCGTGCGGAAGTTCGTGAGCGTGCCGCCAAGCCAGCGGTTGTTCACGTACGGCAGGCCGGCGCGCTGCGCCTCCTGCTCGACCGTCTCGCGGGCCTGCTTCTTGGTGCCGATGATGAGAACGTCGTTGCCGCCGGCCACCACCTCGCGGACGAAGTCGATCGCTTCGTCCAGCCGCGTGACCGTTTGCTGCAAGTCGATGATGTGGATGCCGTTGCGCTCGGTGAAGATGAAGTGCTGCATCTTCGGGTTCCACCGTCGTGTCTGGTGGCCGAAGTGAACACCGGCTTCGAGGAGCTGCTTCATCGTGACGGGCGTGACCAAGGTCCGCCCCTTTCTGCGCGACGCATAGATTTGGCGCATCAACGCCACGCGCCGCGCACGCCCGCTCAGAATAAGGGGGCTCCCTCACACGCGGAAGCGCGGGCAAAGAATTAAGGCCGCTCTAGCCATCGCGCGGTCCGGCCTTTATCGTGAGCGACAAGGAAGGAGGTGATGCGCATGGACGACCATAGTAGTAGTAGCCAACCCCATCTAGCGCAGGAGGTGACCTCCTCCTAGAACAAGCGTTGAGCTACGAACGGGGCCTGCGCGGTGCGATTGCCGCCAGGCCCCTTTTTCATTCCCGGAATCCCACCAGCCATGCCCGACTCCCCAGCTTTCGATGCCGACAGCTTCGCCGCCGCCCTTCGCACCGCCTCCCTCGGCCACGACTTCCATTACGTGCGCGAGACGTCCTCGACCATGGACCTCGCCCGTGACGCCGCCGCGGCGGGAGTGCCCCACGGCTCCCTCATCCTCGCCGAGCAGCAGACGGCCGGTCGCGGCCGGCGCGGGCGGGGCTTCTTCAGCCCGCCCGGCGGCAGCCTCTACTTCACCCTCATCCTGCGGCCCTCGCGTGAGCAGTACGCCCGCCTGCCCCTCGCCGTCCCCCTTGCCGTCTGCCGAGCCTGCGCGCACGAGGGCGTCGACGCCCGCATCAAGTGGCCGAACGACATCTGGGTGAACGAGCGCAAGCTCTGCGGAATGCTCATCGACGGCGAGACCGGCCCCGGCGGACTCACCGCCTATGCCGGCATCGGCATCAACGTGAACGCCGACCCCACCGCCGACCCTGCCCTGCGTGACGTCGCGACCAGCCTCTCCCTCGAGCTCGGCCGCGAGGTCCCCCGCGAAGAGCTGCTCGCCCGCATCTGCACCGAGCTCGAGGCCGCGATCGCCGCGCCCGAAGGCGAGCTCGTCGCGTCCTATCGAGCGGTGAGCCTCGTGCTCGGCCGCCGCGTCACCGTCGAGGAGTCGGAGGGCGCCTACGAGGCCCGCGCCCTCGACATCGCGCCCGATGGCGCCCTCGTCGTCGAACGCGACGGCGGCGAGCGCCTCACGGTGCTCGCCGCCGATGTGTCCGTTCGTCCCGAGGGGTAGCGACGGGGCTACATGTCGTCTTCGTCGTCCCCCGACTCGATGAACATGCGGATCAGGTCCATCGGGAGCGGGAACACGATCGTCGAGTTGTTCTCCACCGAGATCTCGCCGAGCGTCTGCAGGTAGCGCAGCTGCAGCGTGATGGGCTGTGCGGCCATGACGTCCGCCGCTTCACGCAGCCGCTCGCTGGCCTGGAACTCGCCGTCGGCGGCGATGATCTTCGCCCGCCGGTCGCGCTCTGCTTCCGCCTGCGCTGCCATGGCGCGCTGCATCTGTGGCGGCAGCTCGACGTCCTTCACCTCGACCGCGCTCACCTTGATGCCCCACGGCTCGGTTTCCTCGTCGATGATCGACTGCAGCTCCTGGTTCACTTCCTCGCGCTGCGAGAGCAGGCCATCGAGGTCCGTCTGGCCCATAACCGAGCGAAGCGTTGTCTGGGAGATCTGCGAGGTCGCCCGGACGAAGTCGAGGATGCGCACGACCGCCATCGTCGGCTCGACCACGCGGAAGTAGACGACGGCGTTCACCTTCACCGTCACGTTGTCGCGCGTGATCGCTTCCTGCGAGGGCACGTCCAGCGTGATGGTGCGCAGATCGACCTTCACCATCCGGTCGATAAACGGCAGCAGCACGAAGAGGCCCGGCCCCTTCGCTCCTTGCAGGCGTCCGAGGCGGAAGATCACGCCCCGCTCGTACTCCGCCACCACCCGTACCTGGAAGGGGAGCAGTGGAACCAGCAGGATCGCGCTCAGGCCCAGCAGGAAGACGCGAATGATGGTCGCGAGCAGGCTGCTCGGGGGCTCCTGGTCGATCTGTTCCGGTTGTGGCAATTCCTGGGTCATGGATGGTTCTCCTTCCGTACCCTCAGCCTCAGGCCGTCTGCGCTCACCACGCGCACCTCTTCGCCTTCCGCGGCGGAGCCGTCTTCCAGCTCCGCTCGCCAGCGCTCGCCCTGGATAAACACCATGCCGTCTGGCGTAAGCGGCGTACGTGCGACCGCCATTCTACCGACAAGAGCCTCCGCCCCGGTCTCCGTTCGAATCTTCCGCATCCGCGCCAGCCCGATCGCCATGGAGACGAATACGACCACCAGCAGGAAGCCCAGGATGCCAACGACGATGCGGTTGGGCTGGAGCTCCGTGGGCGTGTCCCGGAAAGCGATGATCGCCCCCAGCACAAGGGCCACGAGCCCGCCCCCGGCGAGTATCCCTCCCGAGGGCACGAACAGCTCCAGCGCGAAGAAAAGAAGCGCGATCCCGATCAGGACCAGCCCGATCGTGTCGACCGGCAGGACGCCCAGCGCCAGGAACCCGATCGCGATCGCCAGAACCCCGGCGACGCCCGGGAAGATCGCGCCAGGGTTCGAGAGCTCGATGAAGAGCCCGATCATCCCCAGCGAGAGCAGGATCGTCGCCAGTGTCGGGTTGGCCAGGTGCTCCAGCATGCGCTCCCAGATGGTCATGCTCGTCCGTACACGCTCCGCCTCCGGCAGCCCCGTGAGCGTCACCAGCAGGCCGGGCTTCAGCTCGATCGTCGATCCATCGATGCGGTGCAGGATCTCGTCGAGGCTGCCCGCCACGAAGTCGACAACGTTCAGCTCCACCGCCTCGGTCTGCGTCGCCGACACGGCCTCGCGCACCGCTTCCTCCGCCCAGTCCGCGTTCCGGCCTCGCAGCTCCGCGATCCCACGGATGAAGCTGACGGCGTCGTTCTCGACCTTCTTGCCCAGTTTCCCCTCGATGTCGCTCCCGTCCGCGTTCACCGCCGACGCCGCCCCGATCGAGGTGTTCGGCGCCATCACGGCAACGTGCGCCGCCATCGTGATGAACGTCCCCGCGCTCGCCGCCCGCGCCCCGTAGGGCGAGACGTAGACCACCACCGGCACGTTCGATGCCTCGATGCGCTGCACGATCTCGCGCATGGACGAGCTGAACCCGCCGGGCGTGTCGATCTCGATGACGATGAGTTTTGCGCCCTCGTCCTCGGCCTTGCTGATGCCGCGGTCGATGTACCGCTCGGTGATGGGCCCAATGCCGCCGTCTATCTCCAGCAGGTGGACGGCGTCGCGCTCCGTGTCGTCGCTGCCGCACGCAACCCCGATCCCGACCGCGATCAGGACCAGCAGGAAGGCGCGGCGAACCATGCGGAGGCGCGGCATCTGCATCGAGTATAGCCAGCCGCTTCAGCCGTTTGTGGGAAGGGCGTTACCCTTGCCACGAGGATTCCGATGCCTTCCGAACCACGCGGCCTGTCAACGCGCATCGATACCCAGCGCCGTCGCGCCATGGCGCGGGAACTCCAGGCCTGGCTGCGGGAAGAGCGGGAGGAGGAAGTGGGCGAGCTCGCCGCCGGTTTCCTCCTCGACTTCGTGCTCGACCTCGCCGGCCCCGACCTCTACAACGCCGCCCTCACCGACGCCGGCAAGGCGTTCCGCGAACACGCCGACATCGTCGAAGCCGAGATCGCTTCGCTCACGCAGGACACGTTCAAGCCGCGCGAAGCGGCGGAGTAATCGGTCGGCCCCGACCTACCCTTGCTGGAGAGGCTCCACCGGCGGGAAGGTCGTCTCCCAGAGCTCGTCGAGACCAGCCACGGCCCCTCCGACCACCCCGGTGTGAATCGGGGGCCCGAGCAGCTCGAGGATGGGGCCGCCGCCTGATGCGTGCAGGTAGGTCAGGCTCCCGGGAAGCGTCTCACCCATGATCTCGTCGAGCGAGCTGTCGAAGTTCAGCTGCACGACGCCCGCGTTCGGGTAGACCCAGCGGATCTCGCCACCCTTCTCCAGCAGGTCCTTCGTCGCGGACACCACGTCGTCCACGTACAGGCCGAGGTGCTGGACGCCCTCACCCCGCTCGTCGAGCCACTGCTGATGGGGCGTGTCGCCCCGCACGGGCTGGATGATCTCGGCAATGCTGCCGGCAATCGCGCCGTAGTAGACGCGCAGCTCGGCCTCTTCGCCCGCCATCGAGTGGACCATGTAGGGCGGCATCAGGCGGAACTCGGCGCCCAGCAGGTTCGTGTACGTGTTCGCCATCTCGTCGGCGTCCTTCACGACGAACCCCAGGTGGTGCATGACGGGCTTTCCGGTATGGATGGTCATGAATCTCTCTTCCTTGCGTTCAGAGTGCCCGCGCACGCTACGCGACCGCGCGTCCGCGGGCCAGTACGGGGACGGTGGCTCCTACGCCAGGCTGGCCCGTACCTCGGCCAGCCGCCCGATGCAGGCGAGGGCGTGCTCCTGCGTGGGCATCAGGTTGCGCACGATGACGTCCGTGTAGCCCGCCTCCCTGAGCGCGCGGAACTCCGCCGCGACCGTCTCCGGACTGCCGATCGCCATCGCCGAGCGGTCGAAACCGCGGTGACCCCCCTCCAGCACCGCTCTCGTCGTCTCCTCCGCCTCCTCGTCGCTCTCCCCCACGTAGATGTCGCGCCGGATGGCGACGGCGCCGGGGTCCGAGTGGCCGTGGATCTGGCGGCGCTCGTGGTACTCAGCCGACTGGGCTGCCGCCCCCTCGGGCGTGAGCCCCGGCGCGGCCAGCCACCCGTCGCCGAGGCGCGCCGCGCGGTCGATGGCCCGGCTCGCGACCGCACCGATCCACACCTCTACCCCCTCGGGCGGGTCCGGCATGATCCGGGCGTTCTCGAATTGCCAGCGCCCGTCCGAGCTGACCGTCTCCCCCGCCCACAGCCGCCGCATGATGTCGAGCGACTCGTCGAAGCGGGAGGGCCGGTGCTTCACGTTCACGCCAAGGGCCGGGAACTGGTTGTCGTCGGCCCCGACCGCGCACTGCATGATGAAGCGCCCGTCGTGGAGCGCCGCCGTGGTCGCGATCAACTCGGCCAGCAGGACCGGGTGCCAGAGCGGCAGCAGGAAAAGCGCCCCCGCCGGCTGGTCCCCCCACTCCGCCAGCATCCGCCCCAGCAGCGGCACGTTCTGGTAGTAGAGCATCGGCCTGGTGCTGTGGTGGTCGCCCACGAACAGGCTGTCCAACCCCGCTTCGCGCGCGGCTGCCGCGCGCTCCACGGCCCAGCGCGCGCCCGTGCGCGCGTCCGGCGCCCTCAGTGCCGTCGCCACCGATATCCCGATACGCATGGCCCAACTCCTTCCGTCAGCGCTCGTAGGCGATGACGTCTACGTCCTCGATAGTGCCGTCTGCCGTGAACCGCCAGATGCCGATGTAGCCTCGCCGGAGGTCGCCGTGTTCGTCCCAGTCCATGGAGGTGGAGCCTCCTTCGTAGTCGACCTCTCCGCCGTCCCCGATGATGGTCAGGCCGCGGGCGATGCCCTGCGCTCCAGGCGGCACCTGTTCGCCGGGCGCGGAGGCGATGCCTCGGAGCGCGTCGCGAATGGCTGTGCCTTCCGTGGCGCCTGCTGCCTCCGCCGCGAGGGCGATGGCGATGGTGGCGTCGTAGGTCTCCTTCACGTAGGTCGCCTCCGTGCCCCTCCCGTACTCGTCGCGGAACGCCTCGTCCCAGAGGATGGTGGTCGGGTTGTCATGGGAGGGGCCGCTGACGGTGCCGTACATGCCGGCCAGCCTTCCTCCGCCCACCGCCTCCGCGATATCGGCCACACGCAGCGCGTCGCCGAAGAGGAACTGGTCGTAGAGGCCGCTGTCGAGCGCTTCCCTGAGGATCACCTCGCCCTCGGGCCAGAAGGTAAGGAGGACGAGCGCCTGGGCTCCCTCGCGCGCGCTCTCTTCGATGAGATCGAGGTAGCTCTCCCCGAGCTCAGCCGGGGAGCTCACGGCCACGATGCCGCCCGTCCACGCCCCCCGGAAGGCATCCACCAGCCCCCTGCCCCAGGCATCGTCGCGGTAGATCACGCCAACGTTCTCGAAGCCCCGCTCCCGCGTGAGCTGCGCCAGCGCCGGCCCCTGGGCGACGTCGGAGAGGACGGTGCGGAAGAAGAGGTCGCGGTCCTCGTAGGTCGTGAGCAGCGGGGAAGAGGCCGAAGGGCTGATCACCAGCACCCCCGCCGGCACTGCGACCTCCAGCACAAGGAGCGAGTCGGCGCTGGAGTTGGGTCCGACGATGGCATGTACCCCCTCCTCCTCGATCAGGCGACGCGCCTCCTCCGCGGGATTGAGGGTGTCGCCCTCCGCGATTTCCACCGGCTGGCCGAACACGCCCCCGGCCTCGTTTACGTGCTTGATGGCGAGCTTGAAGGCGCGCAGCCGGTCGCGGGCCGTGTCCGTCTGCGTCTCACTGTTGACCAGCAACACGCCGATCTTGAGGGGCGCGCGCTCTTCGCCCCCGCAGGCCGCGAGCGCTCCCGCTACCAGCAGGCTCGCCGTGGCGAGGAGGAGGATCCAACGAGTTGGCATCTCTCTCGAAGCCTGCCCTTACTTCAGCTTGAACTCGATGTGGAGCTCCTTCAGCGCCCGCAGAAACATGTGCGGGTGGTGCTTGAAGTCGTTCTTCCCCGGCGCGAACCACATCTCGTCGACTCGCTCCACCAGCGTCTTGAAGCTGTAGTAAAGCTCGCGACGCGCGAGCGGGGCGCCCAGGCAGTAGTGGATGCCGGCTCCGAAGGTGAGGTGTGCCATCGGGTTCTTGCGCTCCAGGTCCACGTCCGCCGGACACTCGAAGCGCCGCTCGTCGCGGTTGGCGGCGGCGTAGCGCGTCCCGATCGAGGCCCCCGCCGGGATCGTGACGCCGTGCATCTCCACGTCGTTCAGCGCCACCCGCCCCAGCATCTGCACCGGTGACTCCAGCCGCAGGACCTCCTCCACGAACGTGCGCAGGTACTGGTCCGGGTCCGACTTGAGTTGCTCCCAGGTCTCCGGCTGCTCGATGAGGATCTTGACGCCCTCGCCGATCGCGTTCGTGCTCGTCTCGGAGCCGCCCACGAACGTGTCCGACATCATCTCCGACTGCAGCTCGCCGTCCGTCAGGGTGCGCCCCCACTCGGGGATCTCCGTGTTCACCAGGTCCGAGAGGAGCGTGTCGTCGGGTTCTTCCCGCAGCCGATCGAACACCTTCTTGAAGTAGTGCTGCGCCGCGATCTCCTGCTCCAGCGCCTCCCGCTCCTCCTCCTCGCTCACCATCTGGCCGAAGCGGCGCACCCAGGCGTCGGTGGCGCGCTTGATCAGCCAGATGTCCTCTTCCTTCACCCCCATCTGGTGGCCGATCACGATGAGCGGCAGGGGCACCGAGAACTGCTGCACCCAGTCGCAATGGCCATCATCCGCGAAGGCGTCGAAGAGCCGGTTGGCGACGCTCTCGACGAACGGGTCGAGCTGCTTGATCTTCCCCGGCCGGAACGCCTTGTCGAACATGTTCCGCATCTGGCGGTGGTTCGGGTCGTCCCGCGCCGCCAGCGTCGGCTCCGGGAGCCAGCCGTTGTTCTCCTCGTACACCGCCAGCATTCGCTTCTGCCGCTCCGTTAGCTGGGGGCGTGCCTCTTCCTGGGCGGCGCGGTTGCCCCCGTTGCCGAAGTTCTCAGTGTCGAGCAGCACCTCGCGCAGGTCCTCGAAGCGCGTGATTACGTACTGGCCCGTGTGCGGGTCCTGGTAGACCGGCGCCTGATCCCGCAGCACCTGGTACGCCTCATACGGGCAGTCCTGCACCTCGGGGTCGAGGAAGTTGAAGTCGCTCGGGGTTTTCTTGGTGGTCTCGGTGGCGTCGCTCATGGGGTCCTCCTTGTCGGTCGTCCGGGTCTGGCGCGGGGGCGGTGGCGGCGGGGACCAGCCACCAACCACCAGCCACTACTCAATGCGCCGCCGCGTAATGTTCGGCCAGCAGGTCGCGACCGAAGTCGCCCTCCGGGTCGCGCCAGACCGTGTGGCTGTGGTTCGCGTCGTTCTGCACGCAGTCGTACTCGATGAGCACGCGCGGGCCCTGCAGGCGGTAGTAGTGCGGCTGCTTCCGCTCGATGCCGCCCGCCCAGGCGAAGTGCAGCTCCGGCAGGATGCTCATCAGCCGCTCGTGCTCGGCGACCGCGAGCGGCTCCGGCAGCCGCTGCGTGTACTCCCGCAGGAGCGCCTCCAGGATCGCCAGCTGAGCCTGGGACATCCCTCCCGCGGCTAGCCCCTTCGGCGTCAGCGAGTAGCGCGCCGCCTCGCGATCGGCGTCCGTCATCGCCTGCCGGCTGTCAAGGTCGTTCTGCATGATCGTCAGGCGGTCGGCCGTGCCCTCCTCGGGCAAGCCGTTGAACACGAGCGAAATCCACTCCGGCTGGGCTCCGTCCTCCACCCGCGAGCGGTTCGACTGGACGATGTCGAAGGGCGCCGCCTTCGAGATGATCGCCACCGAGCGCTGGGCCGTGTCGAGGCTGTGCACCAGCTCGCGTGCGAGGTCTTCCTCGCCCGCCACGGGTCGCAGCGTCTGGTAGTCGCTCAGGTCGGCCTCGTGTGGATTGGCGCCGAAGAAGGTCGGCGTCACCGACACGATCTCGCCGTTCACGATGGTGTTGTGGACGGAGACGTGGTGCCCGCCGAAGCGCCACCCCCAGCCGTCGCTGCCTGGCTCGCCGAACACCATGGCGAAGTACATCGCCGGATCCTGGCCGTGCATCGTCCCGCGCATCGAGCCCCGCGGGATGCGGTACCCGCCCAGGGCGTCCTGCCAAGCCTCCAGGTTCATGATGAGCGTCGCCCGCCGGTACGCCGGCAGGCTCAGGCCCGAGGCCAGCATCCGGTGCGCCAGCTGGACCTGGCGCATGGTCAGGTCGGCCATTGGCACGCCTTCGTGGTTCGTTGGGGTGTAGTACCAGACCTCCCGGCGCGGATCGGCGAAGGGAGGGTTCGCCTTCGCCCTCAGGTCCTCGGGAAGCGAGGCCAGCCAGTCGCTGGCAGCCTCCGCCATCCGTTCGACCACATCCGTTGCGGCGACGCTCATCGTGTCCTCCAGTCGGCGTGCAGCCTACGTCCCTCGCGGAGCGAGGTGAAGCGCCCGGAGCGTTGGAGCCGGCCCGCTACTGACTCGCAACCTCTTCCCGGAACTCCTCGCCATTCTGTTCCCGAGGCTTTGTTGCAGTTCCTGCCCGGTACTGGTGTCGTTCGATGGCCTCAGCGGTACTGCCGTTGACTCCCAATCTCTCGTGTTCTTTGCAGCTTTGGTGAATACTGTTACACTGGACAAACACAGGTTTGGAGATTGAACCCATGGTGAAGTTCTCGACGATTAAGGCCTCTGCTGCTCCCGGACCCATGCGTCAAACTGGCCGACTAACGGCCCGCATGCGCCAGTACGAGGACTACGTCAATTCCGTTAAGGGTGACGAGGCTGGAAAGCTGACCCCCGAAGAAGGCGAAACCACTCGCGGACTCGCGCTTCGCATCTCTCGCGCCGCCAAGCGCGTCGGCAAGACCGCCGACACCTGGGTGCGTGATGGGTCGGTCTACTTCGTCGTTTCCTAGTCCGGAGCGCTTCAGGCAGCCTGCAGGAACGAACGCTCTCAGCGATTAGCCGCCCGTCGCCCTGGCTGCCGCGTCCCGTTCCGGGTCGGGCGCCGAGCTCATACGGCGCAGATCCGTTTGCGTGGCGACCATCACGACGCCCAGCGCGAGCAGTCCCACGCCGCAGACGGCATACCACTCCTGCGCTCCCACCACGTCCGCCATCAGGCCGGCCACGAGTGCGCCCAGGGGCATCGCCCCGGCCATGCAGAGCTGATAGATGCTCATTACCCGGCCCATGATCGCGTTTGGCGTGTGTGCCTGAACGAGGGCCATATTCAGGTTCGTGAAGAAGCCAGCGTTCCACCCGGTTACGAACATGATGATCAGCGCCAGGGTGTACCACGGCGCCAGTCCCAGGCCGATGTTCAGGAAGCCGCCGACTACCAGCGTCATGAGGAAGTAGAACCCGGCGCGGTCCACCCGACGGAACGATGCGAGCACGAGGGACGTAATCAGCGTCCCGCCCAACATCACGGTGAACAGCATCGAAGCCTGGAAGGGGCCCGCGTCCAGATCGTCGACGGCGATCTTTGGGAGCAAGGCCTGGAACGCTCCGCCAATCACCAGCGATGTCGCCAGCAAGGCGATCATGAGTGAGCGAATGCCCGCGTGGTGAACCACGAAGGTGAACCCCTCCCCCAGGTCTTCACGCATCCGCCGGGAGATGTTCCCTCGCACCGTGGGGACCCGCAGGGGGATGAGGGCGAGCAGCCCCAGCGTCAGAAGCCCCGCCTGCGCCGCGAAGGCCGCGGAAATCCCGCCGAGTTCAATGACCGCGCCGCTGATCACCGCGCCGCCCGTCGCTACTTGCGCTCCGACGTTCATGAGAGTTACCGCATTCAGGACACGCTCGGGCGGCACAAGCGACGGCACGATCGCCTGGCGTACAGGCATTCCGAAGGCCACCGCGGAGCCGAGCACGAATGCCAGTGCGAGGACGCCCCAGATGTTCAGGGAGCCCATCGCCACGAGCGTGGCCGCCCCCGCCGTAATCGCG
Organism: Dehalococcoidia bacterium; assembly: GCA_009839725.1. Taxonomy (GTDB): domain Bacteria; phylum Chloroflexota; class Dehalococcoidia; order Tepidiformales; family Tepidiformaceae; genus UBA2991. The sequence goes on from VXPF01000024.1 coordinate 99,642, forward strand.
ATACCCGCCACCTGGCTCCCGAAGAGGAGCAACCGCCGGTCCAGCCGGTCCGCGAGGATGCCGGCATAGAGCCCGAAGAGGAGGATGGGCAGGCCCAGGGCGGCAATGACGAATCCGAGCACGGCCCCCTCGCCCACCGTGAACCCGGGCCAGAGCTGTACCCCGCCTTCCCCGATCTCGATCGCGAGCCAGGCGAACGTGAACTGCTGGATCGACTGCGACAGCGCGAACGTGATCGTGTTTGCCCACAACAGTGCGAACGGCTTCGAGCGGAACGCGGCGAACGTCGAGTGCGAGAGCCCGCGGCCCTCGTGCTCAACCGCTACCGGGTCCGTGGCCGTTTCGGAGACAGAACCCACGTACCACCGATGCTACAGCGCCCACCCATCCGCCACCGTGGATCTGGCCCGCCCCTCGCTACTAGCTCCCCGCCGCAACGGCTGCTGCCGTGCCTGCCGGGTCGGGCGCCGAGCTCATCCGCCGCAGGGCCGGCTGCGTTGCGATAACGACGACGCCGAGCAGGAAGAGGAGCGCGCCGCCGATGGCGAACCAGTACGGCGCGCCCACCACGTCCGCCATCGGTCCCGCGACCAGGGCGCCGATCGGCATCGCTCCCGCCATGCACATCTGGTAGATGCTCATCACTCGCCCCATGATGGCGTTCGGGGTGTGAGCCTGAACGAGGGCCATGTTCAGGTTGATGAAGATGCCCGCGTTGAAGCCCGTGATGAACATGATCACCAGGGCCACGGAGTACCAGGGCGAAAGGCCCAGCGCGACGTTCAGCACTCCCCCGGCCACCAGCGTGCAGAGGAAGTAGAACCCGGCCCGATCGACCCGCCGGAACGAGGCCAGGACGACCGACGTGACCAGTGTGCCCACCAGCATGATCGTGAACAGCATCGAGGCCCTGAACGCCCCCGCTTCCCACTCCTCGACAGCAATCTTGGGAAGGAGCGCCTGGAACGTGCCGGCCATGGAGAGGGCCGTTGCCAGCAGCACGATCATGAGCGTGCGGATTCCCGGGTGGTGAATGACGAAGGACAGGCCCTCCCGGAGATCCTCCCGGATTCGCCGCTGGGTGGTCGTCCGCACGTTGGGCACACGTATCGGGATGAGAACAAGCAGTCCCAGCGTGAGCAGGATCGCCTGCGCGGCGAAGGCCGACTCGATCCCGCCGAACTCGATGACGATCCCGCTGACTGCCGCCCCTGCCTGCGCGACCTGCGCGCTCACGTTCATCAAGGTGACGGCGTTGAGGACGCGTTCGGGAGAGACCAGGGAGGGCACGATTGCTTGCCGGACCGGCATCCCGAAGGCGGTCGTGCAGCCCAGCACGAACGCAAGGCCGAAGATCCCCCAGATGTTCAGGGTTCCCATAGCCACGAGGGTCGCCGCGCCGGCCGCCAGGGCGATGCCGACGAGCTGGGTGCCGAAGAGGAGCACTCGTCGATCGAGGCGGTCGGTCAGGATTCCGGCGTAAAGCCCGAACAGGAGAACGGGCAGACCCAGTGCGGCGATGACGAGTCCCACCACCGTCCCCGACCCCACGGTGAAACCGGACCAGAGGGCCACTCCCTCGTCGCCGGCGATGTCGATCGCCAGCCAGGCGAACGTGAACATCTGGATCGACTGCGAAAGGGCGAACGTAATCGTGTTCCCCCACAGGAGCGCGAACGGCCTGTGCCCGAACACCGCGAAGGTCTCCCTCGAGAGGCCGCGAGCCCCATCGACCGAGACCTCGACCGGTCCTGCTTTCGTCTCTGAAACGGATGCCACGGATGGCGATGCTACAGGGTCGGGGCCTGCCTACCCCGAGACCGGCAGGCGCCGCCTGCCCCACAGGAAGAACGGGGCGATGCGCTCGCCGTCGTCCAGGAGCCGCAGATCGGGGCAGCGCTGCAGCAGCGTGCGCATCGCGACCCGCGCCTCCAGCCGCGCCAGCGGCGCCCCCAGGCAGAAGTGCACGCCCAGCCCGAAGGAGAGGTGCCGGTTCCGCTCGCGGTCCAGCGAGAACTCGTCCGGCGAGGGGAACGCTTCCGGATCACGGTTGGCGGCTGCGTAGTGCATCATCACCTTCGCGTCCTTCGGGATGTTGCCTCCCTCGAGATCGACGTCCCGCGTCGTCGAGCGGTAGAGCCCCAGCACGGGCGGGTCGAAGCGCAGGCTCTCCTCGATGGCCGCGTCGATCAGGGTCGGGTCCGCCACCAGCCGCTCCCACAGCGGCCGGTCCTGCAGCAGCCGCCACACCATGTTCGTGATGAGCGACGTCGTCGTCTCGTTGCCGCCCACGAAGAGCTGGTTGACCACCCCGAGCAGCTCCTCGTCCGTGAGGCCCTTGCCGTCCTGTTCGGCGGTCACGAGCTCGCTGATGAGGTCGTCGCGCGGGTCCGCCCGCCGCTGCCGGATGGCGTCCAGCAGGTAGGCCCCCAGCTCCATCATCTCGTCCGCCCACGGCGCGGGGTCTTCCGCCCCCATCGCCTCCACCGTGATGTCGGACCAGTACTTGAACTTCTGCAGGTCGTCACCGGGGACGCCCAGCATCTCCACGATCACGATCACGGGCAGGGGGAAGGCGTAGTCATCGTGCATGTCCCAGCTGCCCGCATCGGCCCGCTCGTCCAGCAGCTCCTCGGAGATCGCCGTGATCCGATCCGCCCACTCCGCGATCGCCCTCGGCGTGAACGCCTGCTGCACGAGGCTCCGGTAGAAGGTGTGCTGGGGCGGATTCGAGAGCATCCCCGCCGGCGGGCTGAACCGCGGCCCCTGTCCGAACTCGCTCGAATACGTCTCGATGTCGAGCAGCGCCGACTGCACGTCGGCGAAGCGGGAAAGCGTGTAGAACGGCGGCTCGAACGCCTCGAAGAAGTGGACCGGCGCCTCTTCCAGCAGGTGCCGGTAGGCCACGCTCGGCTCCGTCCGGACCTCGTCCGAGAGGGGGTTGTACCCGTCGACCATCCCCGCGCTACGCCCCGACCGCGGCCGAGCGCGTCGTGAACGCCAGGTCGAGGTGGTACAGCCCGAGCATGATCCCGGGCTGGTGCTGGAAGTCGTTCGTATCCTTCAGCTCGATCGTCTCCAGGCGGTCGAGCAGCGCGTTCACGGCCACGTTCTGCTCCATGCGCGAGAGCCCCGCGCCCGGGCACGAGCGCGGCCCCTGCGAGAACGTCAGGTGCCTTCCCGCGTGTGGACGTGTCAGGTCAAGCTGGTCCGCGTTCGGGTAGTGCTCCGGATCGCGGTTCCCCGCCCCGAAGCGCAGGTGCAGCGTCGAGCCGGCGGGAATCTGCACGCCACCCATCTCGAAGTCGATACGCGCTGTCCGCGCCGTCAGCCCCTGCGTCGGTGCATAGAGGCGCAGCGCCTCCTCGACGAAGAAGCGAACCTTGGTCCGGTCTGCCCGCAGCTCCTCGACGATCTCCGGGTGCTGCGCGAGCAGCATGGCCTCCGCCGTGAGCGCGTACTGCGTCGTCTCGTTCCCGCCGATGTGCATCAAAAGCGCGACGCTCGTGATGTCGCCGTCGCTCAGCTTCTGCCCCTCGAACTCGACCTGCGCCAGGTACGAGATCATGTCGTCCTGCGGGTTGCGGCGCTTCTTCTGGATCTGCTCCGCGAGGTACTCGTTGAACAGCACCAGCTCACGCGCGTTCTCGACCTCGTCCTCGTCGCTCATGGTGCTGTTCACGCCACGGCCGTAGACGAAGCGGCGCACCTGCGCCTCCTCCATCTTCCGCAGCATCGGCATGTCCTCGAGCGGAAGCCCGAGGATGGTTGTGATCACGACCTGGGGCATCGGCGCCGCGAACCCCTTCACGAAATCCACCTCGCCGTCCTCGATCCAGTTGTCAATCAGCCGGTGGGCCGCCGCCTCCGCCATCTTCTGCTGGCGCTGCGCCCCCTCCGGGCCCACCCACGGGTCCGTCACGACGCGGCGGTAGCGCATGGCCTGCTCGTCGCTCGATCGCAGGTCTTGCTGGGCGTTGAAGGCGTCGCCGAAGCCCGCCTCCTCGAAGATTTCCTCCTGCAGGGGGCTGTTGCCGTTGCCCTGCATCGCCTGGTCCTCGCGACCCAGCACCAGGCTTCGGTCGCGCGCGACCCGCTGGATGTCGTCATACCGCGTCAGGATGAAGGCATCCGTCCCCGGCTCGCGTCCCTCGCCGGGCAGCCGGATCACCGGACACTCGTCCTGCAGCTTGCGGTAGGCCTCGAACCACCACTCCTGCGATCCCGCCGCGAACAGGTCGATCTCCTCGTGGTTCACGGGGCACTGGGCCGGGGCCGTCGGAACCTCGGTGGTCCCGTGGTACGTCATCGACATCACGAACTCCTCTCGGCGCTGGCCGCGCCGGTCAGCCAGGCCGCATGATCGCACTCCGCGGACGGGCCCGCCACTGTGGTTCCGATACTTGCAGCGTGTAAGCTGTAGCAGCCATGCCTTGGGCTTCGAGCGAAGTTATCAATGTTCTCGCGTTTCTGCTTCCCGGCTTCGTCGCGGCCGCGATCTACTATTCGCTTACGTCACATCCCAAGCCCAGCGCATTCGAGCGTCTCATTCAGGCGTTGATCTTCACGGCAGTCACCCAAGCCGCTGTGGCGCTGTTGCCAGCCTCCCTTCCTTCCCCGGAGATCGACATCGGCGCGGACGCACCTTGGGATCCGGTCTGGCCAGTTGCCATCGCCGTCATCCTCGCGTTCATCGTCGTCGTGGTCGTGAACTACGACCTTGCGCACGGTCTGCTTCGCTGGCTCCGCATCACACGGGAGAACGCCTACTCCTCTGAGTGGGACTCATCTCTCGCGCGGAACGACGGCTCTTTCGTTGTCCTGCACCTGGCAGGAGAGCGACGCCTCTACGGCTGGCCCGACGAGTGGCCCAACGACCCCGAGCGGGGACACTTTCGGATTACTCAGGCCGAGTGGCTTGCCGATGACGGGCCCCGGCCCCTTGAGAACGTGTCTGGAGTTCTGATTCCGGTGGGCGAAGTCGAGATGGTAGAATTTGTAGGCACAGGAGATTCCGAGGAGTAGTCCCATGGCTAGGGAACCGAAGCCGCCACCAGAGGGCGTTGTGAAGCCTCCTCCTCCTCCCGCGCCCCCTCCCAAGAAGTAGTGGGCCGGTCTGGATATCACTATTCCTGAGACACCCTCTCCTAGTCCCACACCTTCCCCCGACCGCGAGGGTATGTCTTTCTCTCCCCCGCCACCAAAGCCCCGGCCTCCCGCCCCTCCTCCGCCAAAGAAGTAGCGATCGACTACGACGCCCCCGACGGCTTTCTTTTCTCCTACCCGCCCCACCGGTCCCAGTGCGTGACGTCCTGCCACGGCTTGCGCCAGGGACGGCCCCACGGACCCTCCGGGTAGCCAACCGGAATGAGCGCCGTGATGGTCACGTCCTCGGGCAGGCCGAGGACGTCGCGTACTTCCGCGGTGGCCTCGGGCCTGACCGGCGTGTAGTCCGTCGCCAGGGTCAGTAGCACCGTTCCCAGGCCGCGCGACCGCGCCGCCAGCAGGATGTTCTGCACCGCCGGGTACGTCGAGCTGAAGAAGCCCGACGAGATGTCGGAGTTGTCGGGCGCGCGACCGTGCAGGCAGGGCACGATGATCGCGGGCGACTGGTCGAGGTGTTCGACGTTGTGCATCGCCTTCGAGTAGACCCGCTGGCGGTCCGGGGTGATGTCCGGGTCGGCGAGCACGCCGTCGCGGATGTAGCGCTCGCCCACATCCCGATAGGCCGCGCCGATCTTCGCGATCTGCTCCGGGTCGGTCACAACCACGAAGGCCCACATCTGCGTGTTGCCCGCGCTCGGCGCCATCGTCGCCGCCTCGATGATGTACTCGAGGTCGTCCCGGGGTACGGGGTCGGGCTTCAGATGCCGCATGCTCCGCGTCGTGAAAATCGCTTCGTGGACCGAGACGTCGCCCATCGGTTCGCTCCTGTCCGCGCCCGGGGGCGCGGGGCTTCTGGTGTCGGCACGATAGCCACGCCCGGGTGGCCCTACAAGCGCAGGCGATGGCGCTGCCCGGGCACGCTCCGCGCTGGTGTCGGGAAGGGTCGGGCAGTAGGATTGGCCTACGTCTATCCCCGCGGAGGGAAGCCATGCCCCAATTCGATACCGTCATCAAGAATGGCACCGTCTTTGACGGCCAGCGCACGCCGCGTTTCAACGGCGATATCGGCATCAAGGACGGCCACGTCGTCAGCATCGGCGGCAAGATCCATTCGTCCGATGCCGGCAGGGTCATCGACGCCACCGGCCTGAACGTCGCCCCCGGCTTCATCGACCTGCACACGCACTACGACTCCCAGGTCTACTGGGATCCGTGGTGCTCGATCTCGAGCTGGCACGGCGTTACGTCGGTCGCTATCGGGAACTGCGGCTTCGGCTTCGCCCCCTGCAAGCCCGAGGACCAGGACCGCGCCATGCTGACGATGTCGCGGAACGAGGCCGTTCCCCTCGAGTCGATGCAGGAAGGCATGCCATGGGACTGGGAGACCTACCCCGAGTTCCTCGACAGCCTGGATCGCACGCCCAAGGGCGTGAACATGCTCAGCTACATGCCCCTCAACCCCCTGATGGCCTACGTCATGGGTCTGGAGGCGGCGAAGAGCCGCCCCGCCAACGAGGCGGAGATGGCTGAGATGCACCGCCTGATGAAGGAAGGCCTGGAAGCAGGCGGCTGCGGCTGGTCGGCCCAGATCGGCGAGAACGACATCCAGCGTGACTACGACGGCACGCTCATGATCACCAACCTGATGACGCACGACGATCTGCTCTCCTTCGCGCGGGTGCTGCGCGAGGTGGGTCGCGGCTTCATCCAGTGCATCGGCGCGAGCCAGGAGCTCACCGAGAAGCTAGCCGACGAGAGCGGCCGTCCCGTGATCTTCAACGTTCTCGGCGTGGCCACCGACCAGCACGGCGCGGCCATGCCGCAGTACAAGGACACCATCAAGTGGCTGGACGACTGCAATGCGCGGGGCACCCGCGTCTTCGCCCAGGCGCTGACGGCCGAGAACAACTTCCAGTTCACCTTCGAGGAGTGGAACCTGTTCGACTCCAGCCCCGTCTGGCGCGAGATGACCCTCGGCACCGTCGAGGAGCGCGCGGTCAAGATGGCCGACCCGGAGCGCCGCGCCGCCGCCAAGGCCGAGTTCGACGACTCCCAGTACGGCGGGGTGGGGATCGTCTTCTCCCTCGACCAGCTCATCGTCGGCGAGCTGCACAAGCCGGAGCTGGACCACTACACCGGCTGGACCGTCACCGAGATCGCCAAGGACCGCAACTGCCATCCCGTCGACGCGATGCTCGACATCGCCCTCGAGGACGACATGAAGGCGTTGTTCGTGACCGCCCCACGGCCCACCGACATGGCGGCCATGAAGGAAGTCGCCAACTCGGCCTTCGCCCTGCCGGGCGTGTCCGACGGTGGCGCCCACACCAAGTTCATCACCCTCGGCCGCTACCCGACCGAGTTCCTCACCAGCCTCGTGCGGGACAACGAGGTCATGGACCTGGAGCAGGCCCACTGGCGCCTCAGCGCCTATCCAGCGCTGGCGGCGGGCTTCCGCGACCGCGGCACCATCCGCGAGGGCGCTCCCGCCGACGTCGTCATCTACGACCTCGAGAAGCTCGAGATGGGTGAGACGGAGAAGGCCTACGACTACCCGGCCGGCGCCTGGCGCCTCGTCCGGAAGCCCGAGGGCTACCGTCACATCCTGGTCAACGGCGAGGAGACGTTCGTGGACGGCGAGTGCACGGGCGCGACGACCGGCAAGCTCCTGCGCCACGGCTCCGCCTAGCGCGAACCGCCACCGGCAACGCACCATCGCGGGGCGCCCATCGGGCGCCCCGCTCCACGTCACGGCCCTTGCACCGATCCCATAGAATGCCCGTCATCGCAGGCGTCGGTCTGCCCGACAAGGAGGGAACATGGCCGAGAACTATTGGACCAGGTACATGCGCAGGCGTCCCATGACGCGCAGAACGTTCCTGAAGGGAACGGCGCTCGCGGGCGGCGGCGCCGCCACGGCCGCGCTCATCGGCTGCGGTGACGACGATGACGACGAGCCGGCGCCGACTGCGGCCCCCGACCGGCCGGACGAGCCCGAGGCGACGGCGGCTCCTGACGACGCCGACGAGCCCGAGGCGACGGCAGCTCCCGACGAGCCCGACGCGACCGCTGCCCCCGAGGCCACTCCCGTGCCTTCCAACATCAAGCGGGGCGGCACCCTGCGAATCGGTGGCAGCGTTGGTGGCGACTCGGTCTTCGACCCTGCCATCACGAACCACACCATCACGTACTCCCTCGGTATGGGTCTCGTCTACAACCGCCTGCTCAACTACGACGGTGACGTGAACGTGCACGCGGAGCTGGCGGAGTCCCTTCCCGAGCAGCCCGATGACCTGACGTACGTGTTCAAGATTCGTCCCGACATCCATTGGCACGACTTGCCGCCCGCCAACGGACGGCAGTTCACCGCAGAGGATGCGGCGTTCGGCCTGAGCCGCTTCAACGAGGACAACCCGGAGTTCATCCAGGGTCAGCTCGACCGTATCTCGGACATCGAGGTCATCGACGACCTCACCTTCCGGGTCAGCACGAACGAGCCGTTCGCGCCTATGCTCCGGTTCCTCGCCGACGACCCCATCCTCATGGTCAACCGCGAGCAGCGCGACGCCGTGGGCGACGCCGGGATGAAGCTCTACGAGAACCAGGTCGGAACCGGCCCGTTCGTTCGCGGCGAGCTCGATCCGGGCGTGCGGGGCATCCTCAACAAGAACTCCAACTACTTCGAGATCGGCGACGACGGTCAGCCCCTGCCCTACCTCGATCACGTCGAGCATCTCGCGTTCTCCCAGGAGGCGCAGGAGGGCGCCTTCATCGCCGGCGAGTTCGATCACTACGACAACATTGGGGCCGGTGGCCTGTTCATTCAGGTGCAGGCGCTGCAGGGGCAACTTGGCGACGAGGTCGGGTTCCGCAAGCGGCTGCACTCCGCCATCGAAGAAACCCACATGCACAACCAGAAGGCGCCGTTCAACGATGCGCGCGTGCGTCAGGCGGTTCACCTGGCTATCAACCGGCAGATCGCTGTCAACCCGTTCGGTCCGGAGAGCGGCATCTACATGGGACCCGTCCCGCAGATGTTCCATCCCTTCGCCTTCACGGAGCAGGAGCTCCTGGAGATGCCGGGCTGGCGCGAGGACAAGGACCAGGACATCGCCGATGCCATCGCGCTCATGAACGCGGCCGGCGTGGGGGTTGGCGCCGACGAGACCATCACCATCCCGACACCCATCCAGTGCCCCTGCCACGCCACCGGCATCAAGGACGACGTCTCTGTCCTCGGACTCGATCTCGAGCTCCAGCAGGCCACCGGCGCCGACTACTTCGCCGAGCGCGCGCAGGGCAACTTCACCATGAACATCGGCCTTGAGGTGGGCGGTACGGATGCGGATACCTATCTGTACCACCGCTTCCACACCGGGGCCCCGTTCAACCGGGTGGGCTTCTCCGAACCCGACGTCGACGCCTTGCTGCAGAAGCAGCGGTCAACGCTGGATACCGAGGCTCGCGCCGAGGCGGTGCGAGAGGCCTCGCTCGCCCTCATCGAGCACTCGCCGCAGGCCTTCACGGCCTCGCTCGTCTTCTATCCCATCTTCCGCAGTTACGTCATGGGCCATCCCGAGCGGATTCCGTTCGGACTGACCCACAACCTCGGACGGCTCTGGCTCGACGCCTAGTCGGAACAGTCGGAACCCGTCGAAGCGACCAAAGGGGCCGGCCGCCCGGCCTGCCCCTTTCCTATGTCCCCCGCATGCGCGGATCCCAGAGGTCCCGCAGCGAGTCTCCGAGCAGGTTCACGCCCAGTACCGCCAGGGCAAGCCCGATGGCCGGGTAGATGAACATGTGCGAGGCGAACGAAATGTAGGAGCGGCTATCGGCGATCATGCGCCCCCACTCCGACTGTGGCGGTTGCACCCCGAGGCCAAGGAAGCCGAGCGCCCCGGTCGCCAGCATCAGGTTCCCTACGCCCACGGCGAAGATCACGCCGATGGTGGGGGCGATGTTGGGCAAGACATGGCGCAGGAGGATCCGTCTCCAGGACGCTCCCATCACTTCTGCTGCCTCAACGTACGGGTTGGTGAGCGTTGAAAGGGTTGACGCCCGTGCGATGCGGACCAGTGGAGGTGTCACCGATAGCGCCAGAACAAGGACGAGCACCTGTGTGTCGCGGCCGAACACGATCAGGAAGAGAAGGATCAGGAACAACCCCGGCAGGGCCAGCATCGCATCGATAATTCGCTGGAAGATGATGTCGATCCCGCGGACATATGCCGAGATCATCCCGAGCAGCGTGCCCGCTGCTGTCGCAATCGCCAGCGAGAGCGATGCCACAATGACTGTAATACGTCCTCCCGCCATCGTTCGCGAGAAGTAGTCGCGGCCCTTCTCGTCCGTCCCGAACCAGCTCTCACTGGAGGGACTGGCCAGGAGATTGCCTGTCTGCTTGTCGGGATCGTGGGTCGCAATGGTCGGCCCAAAGATGACAATCACCAGCACGATCAGCGTCAGGAACAGTCCGAAGACGCCCACGGGCTGCGTGCGGGCCGTGTGTCCCAGTCGCCGCCAGACGCTCGGGCGTGATGGGAGGATGGGCTGCCCCGCAATCGCTGCTTCGCTGCGCCCTGCACTCATGCGTACTGAATCCTTGGGTTGAGCCAGGCGTAGACGATGTCCACGGCCAGGTTGACCATCACGAACATGAACCCTGAGAACACCACGAATGTCTGCACGACGAGGTAGTCCTCCTGCCGTACCGCGTTGAGTGCGTACAGTCCCAGACCCGGCAGGCTGAAGATCGATTCGACAATTACCACGCCGCCCAGTGCGCCCCCGAACGACAGGCCGAGCACGGTGATGACCGGGATGAGGGCGTTCTTCAGCGCGTGGCGTTGAATTACTGTGCCGCGCCTCAGCCCCTTGGCCTGAGCGGTGCGCACGTAGTCCTGGCGAAGCACTTCAAGCATCTCCGTACGCGTCAGGCGGATCAGCGTTGCCATGAGCGCCAGGGCGTTCACCACGACCGGAATGGAATACACCTGCATGTTCCTCAGCGGGTCGTCCTGGAAGGCCACGTAGCCAAGGGGCGGGAACCAACCCCACCAGATCGCGGGGAATTTCAACACGAATACCGCGATCACGAAGCTCGGCACCGCCAGCACGACCACACTGATGATGCGGACGGAGTGATCGCCCAAGCCGTTCTGCCTCACCGCTGCAACCGCCCCTAGGGGGATGGCGATGACAGCCTGCACGAGGACCGTCAGGACGACCAACTGGATCGTCACCGGGAAACGCCGCTCGATTTCCTCGGAGATCGGTGTGTAGCTGACGAACGACCTGCCGAAATTGCCCTGGAACGCGTTTGACATCCAGTCCCAGTAGGCCTCGAACGGCCCCTTGTTCAGCCCAAGGTGCTCCCGCAGTTCATCCGCGCGTTCGGGCGTGTAGCTGTTCTGAAGCTGGTAGTCGACGACGTCACCTGGGGTCAGCCGCATGATCATGGCCGTGCCGAAGGAGAGGATCAGCAGGGTCACCGGCACGAGCAGCAGCCGCCGCAGGATGTACGTCGTCATCTTCGTCTACCCGCTCAGGAATCCCTTCACGGCGCTCGCCGTTGGCTCCAGTTGCTCCATCTGGGGCAGGTGCCCCGCACCCGAGATCAGCTCGATGTGTGCGTCCGGGATGGCCTGCTCGAAATCGCTCGCATAGATGGACGGGACCAGCCCGTCCTGCTCGCCCCAGAGGATGAGCGTGGGCGCGGTGATGCGGTGCAGCCGCTTCTTCAGTCCCTTGTCCGGTATGGGCCACACGAACTTCCCGGTGCAGGCCAGCGACCAGGTGGTGCGTAGCGCCATCTGGATGCCCGTCTCCGGGTCCGGGGGAGGCGCCGCCATCATCTGGGCGGCCGGGCCCGTCGGGTCGGCGAACAGCAGGGGGCCGAGGTCCTGCGGCGCCGTCGCCATCCAGTTCGCCACCGGCGCGTCGTCCCGCCAAAGCCCGACCGGGTCGATCAACGCCAGCCGGCTCACCCGCGACGGGTTTGTGGCCGCGACCTCCGCCGCCACCATGCCCCCGAACGAGTGCCCGACCACGGCCGGGCTGTCGAGTCCCAGCTCGTCGAACACCTCGTAGTAGGAGAGGACGAGGTCCCAGAGGTTGTCGATCGGCTTGATCGCGTCGGGGTTGCCGGGGGTCGTGCCCGGGTGCTCGGGTGCGTACACCGTGAACGACTCAGCCAGCGCGTCGAGGAACGGGTCCCAGTTGAGCCCCATCGCCCCGTGGAAGAACACGAGCGGCGGACCCTCGCCGGCGACAAGCGCGCGCGATTGCACCTTGCCCTGCCAGACGCTGGTTTCCCGCTCGATGACAGCTGCCATCAGGAGCCGCCCGCCACGGCCGCGACGCCGTCTTCCGCGTTGACCTGCCGGCCCGCACGGAGTCTCTCCGGCCACCAGTGGTTCTCCCACTCGTCCTGCCAGTGGTGGCGGATGTGAGGAATCACCTCGGTGGCCATCAACTCGATGTTCTTCATCGCCAGCTCGTGCGGCATCGAGCCGATTTGCAGAAGAAGCATCAGGTTCCCAACGCGCAGGCTCTTGATCAGCTCCTCAAGCTGGTCCCGCACCGACGCGGGGCCGCCCGAGATCACGTACTGATTATCAACATAATCCTTGAACGACCAGTCGCTCAGCCGCTGCTGCTCCGACATCTGCTGCGAGAGCATCCGTCGAAGATTGTTCTCGAGGCTGCGGTAGTCCTGGTGGCCGGGCGGTGTGAACTCGGGAGCGATATGCAGGCACTTCTCGAAGAAGTACTTGATGTGCTTCTCGTAGTCCTTCTCCGCCTGCGCATCCGTCTCCGAGACCGCCACCAGCTGCAGGAAGCCGGCCCGATACGGGTTCAGCTCCTTCTCCTTGCTGTCCATGAACTCCCAGAAGCTGTCCATCACCGCCTTGCCGCGGGCGTGCCCGAAGTAGCTCAGGAAGCAGTAGCAGTGGCCCTGATCCGCCGCGAACTCCCACGTGCTCAGGCTGCCCATGCCCGGCACCCACACCGGCGGGTAGGGCGTCTGCACGGGCCGCGGCCAGAGGTTGACCATCGGCAGCTGCGTGTACTTCCCGTTGAAGGGGAACGGCTCGCGCGACTGCCACGCCTTCAGGATCAGGTCGTGCGCCTCGTAGTAGCGCTCGCGCTGCTCGATGGGCGTGATGCCGTAGCCCATGTTCGCGTCCATGGCCGTGCCCAGGGGCATCCCCGCCACCAGCCGCCCCCCCGAGATGCAGTCCAGCATCGCGTACTCCTCCGCGATGCGGATCGGGGGGTTCGTCGTCGGCAGCGTCGCGCCCATCTGCACGAGCGCCACGTCCTGGCCGCGCGTCGCCCGCGCCAGTGCGCCGCCCATCACGTTCGGGCCGGGCATGAAGCCGTAGGCGTTCTGGTGGTGCTCGTTCACGCAGATGCCGTCGAAGCCGAGGTCGGCCGCGTGCATCAGCTCATCGAGGGTCCAGTTGTAGTAGTCGCCCACGCGCTCGGGCGTCGCCAGCTCGTGGAAGGGCGGGTCGACCCATACCGAGTGGTAGCGCTCCTCGAAGTCGTCGGGCAGCTCCCGGTGGGGCATCAGGTGGAACATCGAGATCTTCATCGGGTACCTCCCGGGCGCCGTCCGAAGCACGTGACTCGCGCCCCGCCGCGGGGCGACTCTATGGCGCGTGGAGCTCCGCGCCCACGCTAGCGATCGGCTACAGGCAGGTCAATACGCTCGCGCGCATCCCGCCGCTCCGCCCCCCAGACCCTTTCCGGCGTCTACGCTAGAGGCATGGTCGGCTGGGTCATCCGCAGGCTTGATCCCCGCGCGAGCCTCGCCCGGCGACGGCTCACCAGTTTCGTGCGCCCGGTCCAGGAATTCGTCCAGACCGAGAGCGCCAGCGCGGTGCTCCTCATCCTCGCCGCGGCCGCCGCCCTCATCTGGGCCAACTCCCCCTGGCAGCACCACTACGAAGAACTGCTTGAGACCCGGGTCGGCGTGGACCTAGCCTTCTGGGCGGTGGAAGGCTCCCTTCACTTCTGGGTGAACGAGCTGGGAATGGTCATCTTCTTCTTCCTCATCGGCCTCGAGGTCAAGCGGGAGATCACCATCGGCGAGCTCTCCGACCCGCGTGTCATGGCCGCTCCCGTCATTGGGGCTGTTGGGGGCATGCTTCTGCCTCTCGGCATCTTCCTGCTTGTCACACAGGGAGCGGGCGCCGAGGCCCGCGAGGGCTGGGCCATCCCCATGGCCACCGACGTCGCCTTCGCCCTCGGAATCGCTACCCTCTTCGCCACCCGCGTGCCCCTCGGGCTGCGCGCGATGCTCCTGACGTTCGTCATCGTCGACGACATCGGGACCGTCGTCGTCGTCGCCCTCTTCTACTCCGGTGACGTCCAGGTCGATCAGCTCCTGCTCACCGTCGGTCTCGTGGCGCTCATGCTCGTGGCCTACCGCCTTGGAGTGCGCAGCATGTTCGTCTTCGCGGGCATCGGTGTCGTTGCCTGGGCCGCCATCCACGACTCGGGCGTGCACCCCACGACCCTGGGCGCCGTCCTCGGCTTCCTGACCCCCTGGCGCCCGCCCGTCCCCCTCGACGGCTTTGTGCGCACGGCTCGCCAGCTCCTCGAGCGCTTCCGGGCCGGCGACGAGGAGCCGGAGACGCCCCTCGGCCACGACCAGATGGTCGATTCCCTGCTCAGCCTCAGCGACCTCAGCAGCAACGCCGTACCCCACGTCGACCGCCTCGAGCATCACTTGCACCCCTGGGTCGCCTACCTCGTGGTCCCCGCCTTCGCCCTCGCCAACGCCGGCGTCCACCTCGATCCAGGGGGCCTCACGGATGCGTTCACGAGCACGGTGACGTGGGGGATAATCGTCGGCCTCGTGGTGGGCAAGCCGGTGGGCCTGGTGGCGGCTACCGGGCTCGCTGTCCTCCTGGGCGCCCACCGCCCCGCCGGCGTGACCTGGCGCGGTGTCTGGGCCATTGGCTTCGTCGCCGGCATCGGCTTCACCGTCGCCCTCTTCGTCGGCGATCTCGCCTACTCCGACCCCGACCTGCTCCGCTTCAGCAAGATCGGGATCATCGCCGCCTTCGCCATCACCGGCCCCCTGGCGTTCCTTGCCTTCCGCCTGCTGCCCAGGGTCGACAAGCCCGAGGCCGGGCCACCCGTGAGCGCCACTCCCGTCGATGAGGCTGCCGCCGCGCCCCAGGACCGCGCGCTCCCCGGGGAGCGCGCTTACGGTCGCGGGGACAGGGACTCCTAGCGGGGGTGCAAAAGGAGTAGGCTGGAGGCGAATCGATAGCAGGAGGGGAGATATGCGGTTCCTTCGACGTGGAGAATCGGAATCGGCCAGCACGCAGGTCGCGGAAGATGCCTCCGAAACCTGTGAATGCGTCCTCCTCGTCCCTCACTGGGACTCGCCCGAGAACATGGGCATCGAGGAGAAGGCGAGCAGCTACCGCTGTAACACCTGTGGCGAGACCTTTACACGTGAGGAGGAGGAGGTCCTGCGCGGCACCGAGGCGGACCGCATCCGCCGCGGCCTGCAGGAGCGTCCCAACCTCCACGCCCGCTACCCCGTCAGCTGGAACCTTGCGGACGGGCGCGAGGTGGAACTTCACCGGTTGACCCGCTCGAACCGAGGTGCGTTCCTGCAGTTCGCCAGGGCGCTTCCCCACGACGACCTGCTCTTCCTCCGCGAGGATCTCTCCAGCAGCGCCGTCGTCGACGGGATGGTGAAAAATGTCGAGGACGGGATCGATTTCGCCCTCGTCGCCCAGCCGCGCAATAGCAATGAAGTCGTCGGCTACGCCTCCCTCCATGGCGAGCCCATGCGCTGGACCCGCAATGTGGGCGAAGTCCGCGTGATCGTGGCCGGCGACTACCGGGGCAGCGGCCTCGGCGGTCGCATGGTCCGGGACGTCATCGACGCCGCCCCGAACTTCGGCTCGCGCAAGATCACCGCCCAGATGACCGTTGACCAGGGCGGCGCGCGCGCCGCTTTCGAGCGCCTCGGGTTCGAGGAGGAGGCCACGCTGCATGGCTGGGTCACGGACCGTCGCGGTCTTCCCCGTGACCTCCTCATCATGGCCCTCGACCTGACGGGCTAAGACCGGAGCGCTCCGACCGCACGCAACAGCGGCCCGCCGATCGGCGGGCCGCTTTCACTGTCGGCTCAGCGAAGCGCCGGCATGACCTCCTCCTCGAAGAGGAGGACCGCGCAGTCCGCCTCTTCCGGCGCCGACGTCGCCAGCGGGCCCTGTGCCGGACCCGCGATCACGAAGCGCTCGATGCCCAGGTCGAGGAGCGCCCGGAGGCGCTCGATGCACTCCCGCGGAGGCCCGATGATCGTGAACCGGTCGATGAACTCACCCGGAACGACTTTCGACTGCGGCGACCCCTCCCGGAAGTGCCCCTGGAGTTCGTAGGCGCCGTGGATCCGCTCGTAGACCTCGCGGTCTTCCTCCGAGACGGGAGCCACCACGCTGCCGTACATCGCGGTAAATCGGGCCATGGACGTGGCCACGCCGCTCAGCATGCGGCGCCCGGCCTCCCGGTCGTCGGTTACGGCCACCGGTACCCAGGCGCTCAGGTTCAGGGGCCGCGTGACGCCCGCCGCCTCACGCGCCGACTGCGCCACCGCGAGTGCCCAGGCCACCCGTTCCGGGTCGGCCCCCACGGCCGTCGTGACGCCATCCGCATACCGCCCCGCGATGCCGAGCACCCTCGGCCCGGTGCCGACCAGGTCCAGAGGAACCGGCGCGATGCCCTCCATGGACCGTCCGAATTTCGCCTCCGTCGCCGTCTGCTGGAGCCGGAGCCTGTCGACCGGCGGGAAGTGCCCGCCCCCGTCCAGGTCCAGGTCGAAGGGCTGCGGTACATCCTGCAGGTAGTTGCGCAGGCGCCGGACGTACGCCTCGAAGAACTTGACCGGCGCCGGTGCCATGCCCAGGTAGGCCAGGGCCGAGTCGCCCCGCCCCAGCCCCATCACGGCTCGCCCACCGGATACGGATTGGAGGGTCTTGATCGACCCCGCCGCGGCCGCCGGCGTGTGGGACGCGGGGGTCGCCACCCACGTTCCGACCTTCAGGCTCGTCGTCTGGGCTGCCGCCATCGACAGCGAGACGTAGGGATCGGGGGCCATCGTCGGCGCATAGGGAGTGCCGAACCCGTCCCAGCCCTGCTCTTCCGCCCGTGCCGCGGCCTTCGCGATGACCGGGGCGGGTCCCAGCCCTGTCGTCCAGAATTCCACCATCGACTCGCGCCTCCTACAGGTCCGTGCTGCCGACGTACTCCCGGCGGGGCCAGAGGAAGTCGATGCGCGTGCGGTGGATCTTCCAGCCGTCCCCGGTCTTCTTGTAGGTCTCGTCGTAGATGCCGGCGAGCATCAGCGGGTTCTCCTCACCTACCGTCGAGCGAATGTTGATCAGGTACCAGCGGCCCCTCGCCGTCGTCTCGTCGACGAGCCGGATCCAGGGGTTCATCACGTTGTGGAGGATGCCGTAGTCGGTGCGTCCCCCCGCGGCCGCGGCCGAGTACTCGCGGTGGATCTCCTCCTTGCCGGTCCACTTGCCGTAGCTCTCTCCGAAGTCGCACACCGCGTCCTCGGTAAACAGGTCGACCAGCTCGTCGGTCCGGTTCCCGTCGTAGTAGTGCGCGTACAGGTAGCGGAGGTTCTTGATCTCCTCGATCTCGCAGAGTTCCTGGGGCGTGACCACGGCCGGCCGCCTACAGGTTCGAGCTCGGCTGGTACTCCCGCCGAGGCCAGAGGAAGTCGATCCGCGTGCGCTGGATCTTCCAGCCGTCGTCGGTCTTCTTGTAGGTCTCGTCGTAGATGCCGAACAGGATGAGGGGGTTCTCCACGCCCTCGCTCGTGCGCAGGTCGAGCAGGTACCAGCGCCCGTGGGCGGTGGTCTCGTCGGCCAGCCGGATCCAGGGGTTCACGACGGCATGCATCACGCCGTGGGGGTCGTCACCCTCGCCCTCGATGAAGTTCTTGTAGTTGTTGTAGATCTGCTCCCGGCCGACCCAGTTGCCGCCGTACTCCTCGCCGAATTCGCACACCGCGTCCTCGGTGAAGAGGTCCGCAAGCTCCTCTACCCGCTGGCCGTCGTAGTAGTGCGTGTAGAGGTAGCGAACCTCCTTGATCTCCTCGATTTCGCACAGCTCTTCAGGGGTAACCATGGTGTTCCTCCTTAGTTTGGCGGACCCCACGAGGTCCATTCGTCGATCGGTTTGTCCGGCGTGATCACCAGCAGGACGCGCCGGTCCCGCTTCAGCTCCGCCAGGAAGGCCTCGTCGTCCTGCTCGCGACCGTACTTGGCGCGCAGCGCCTTGAACTGCTCGAAGACCGCCTCGTGGTCGTCGCGCAGCTCGACCGTCCCGTCCACGAGCACCGTGCGGAACCCGGTTGCGTCGTCGATAGCGAGTTGGACCCGCGGGTCGCGGCGGAAGTTCTCGTACTTGCGGCGCGCCTTCGTCGTCGAGACGTAGAACTTCGACCCGTCCCAGTGGAACCAGTTTGGCGTCATCTGCGGGCGGCCGTCCCGGCGGATGGCGCCCACCATGGCGTTCCGCGGCTCCGCCAGGAACGCCTCGATCGCCTCGCGGGACATGCCGCGAGGCGAGGTCATGCGCGACCCTCCGAGGGACTCGTGGTCACCGGGCGCTCGCCTTGGGCCCGTCCCAGTACTTGATCAGCTCGTACCAGCCGGACCCGTTGACGGCGATGGGGATGCCGCCGAGCTTCTCACCCGTCTCGCGGTGGATCTTGCGGCCCTCCCAGGCATCGGGATCCCGCTGCCACGCGTTGAGGGTGTTCTCCGCCTCGTCGTAGCTGTCCGCCTCCACCTCGTAGAGGGAGAGGTAGCCCGAGACGGTCTCGCCGCCCCCGTGGGGACCGCTCAGCTTGAACACGCTGCCCCGGATGAAGTTCGGGCACTTGGCCGTGTCCTCGATGTGTTGGTCGACGAACCACTCGTCGAACGCTTCCTGGGCGTCTGGGCCGGTGGGTTCACAGAGCCCGATGAGCACGAATTTCGGCATGACTGGTTCCTCCTGCCTGTTGTGGTGATGCCTAGCCTGCGCCGTGGCGGATGAGGCGGCCCGGCGTGGCGCCGGTCGTTTCCCCGTCCTCCACGGTCACTTCTCCGTTCACGAGAATCCAGCGGTAGCCCTCGGGGCGGCGCACCCGCCGCCACTGGCCGGCGGGAAGGTCGTAGACCTTCTCCATCGGCCCGATGCCCAGGTTCTCCAGGTCGTAGATGACGATGTCCGCGGGCGAGCCTTCCTTGATCCAGCCCCGATCCTTGAAGCCCGCCGCCATCGCCGGGTAGGCGCTCAAGCGCCAGTGCGCCTGCTCCAGGTCCATGATCCCGTGGTCGCGCACGAGCTCGGAGAGCATCTCCGTGGGATACACACCCATCGCCAGGAACTTTGTGTGCGCCCCGCCGTCGGAGACGCCCGGAAGGGCGAAGGGCGAGTTCGCGACCTCGCTCATCGACTGCACGTCCGTCTCCTCCGGCGGCGTCACCCACGTCGTCTGCAGGTTGTCCGCCACGCCTAGGTCGAGGAACGCGTCGATCACGTGCTTGCCGCTCTGGTCCGCGATCTCCTGCACCGTCAGCCCTTCCAGGTGCTTCAGCGAGGGGTCCTCGACCTCCTGCACGGTCAGTACCGCCAGCCCCCGGCCCACGTGGCCCGCGATTTCCGCCTCCTCGTCCCGTCCCGGAGCGCTCGGGCCCTTGCCCTCGTCGTGCTCCGCGCGCAGAGCGGGGCGCCGCTCGGGATCCGCCATCTTCGCCTTCCGCTCCTCCACCGTGCCCAGCGTCATCTCCCGCCACAGCTCGTGCGTGTCGAACATGTTCCAGTGCTCAAGCGTGAACTCGTAGCCGATCTTCACCGTCACCGCCTGCCCGTAGATGCGGTTCCCGCGCGCGTTCGCTTCGTTCAGCCAGGCGATGGTCTTGTGGTGCCCCTCCATCTTGTTCCCGTGCTGGTCCTGGGGCATGGCGAGGATGAGGTTGTAAATGACGGGCCGTCCGCTCACCGCCGCAAGCTGCTCGTTCAGCTCCATGCCGCCGCCCGTGAGCTGGATGAACCCCGCCCGACACTTCGCCAGAACCTCCGCGAAGGCGACCAGCGTCTCGGGCGCCATCGTGTCGGTAATCATCGGCGTGCCGTCGTAGTCTCGCTGGCCGCTCCCCGGTCCCAGCACCTGCGCTGAGAAGCCGCACCCGCCCGCCTTGATCGCCTCCTCCAGGATGCGTGACATCTCCGCCATCTCGGCATCGGTGGGCAGGCGGCTCTTCGCCGCCTCCAGCCCCATCACGTACATCATCAGCGGGCTCAGGCCCACGTAGCTCAGGACGTTCACGCCCTTCGGCGTGCGCTCCATGCTGTCGAGGAACTCGGGATAGGTCTCCCAGTCCCAGGGCATGCCTTCCTGCATCGACTCCAGCGGCACCGCCTCGTTCCGGGCCAGCGAGAGCATCGCTCGCTCGCGGTCGTCCGGCTTCACCGGCGCGAATCCGAACCCGCAGTTCCCGATCACCACCGACGTGACCCCGTGCCAGCCCGAGATCGAGCAGTAGGGATCCCAGTAGATCTGCCCGTCGTAGTGCGTGTGCAGGTCCACGAACCCCGGCGCGACGATCAGGCCAGCGGCGTCTAGCACCCGCTCGCCGTCCGAGCCGTTGAGCCGCCCGATGTAGGCGATGCGCCCGTCGGAGACGCCAATGTCCGCTACATAACGGGGCGTTCGCAGCCCGTCGATGATCGTGCCGTTCTTGATGACCAGGTCGAACTCAGCCATGAAGCACTCCGGCGGCTCGGCAGGCCCTGCCCGATGCCCGGGCGCGCCCGCCAGAACACGCCGCAATACTACGGACTGCGACCGCGCCCGTGTGGCCCGGCTGCGACTACAGGCGCGGCATCACTTCTGAGGCGAACCAGGTCTTGTAGTCCGCTCCCGCCAGGGCCGGCGGAACCGACCGCGGGATCGGCGCGCCCGGAACCGGCATCGGGACCGGGTGGGGCACGACGATGTCGACGCGCCCCACCGCCTCAATGGCCGCTCGCAACTGTCTCGCGATGTCGTCCGCCGACCCGAACAGCGCGAACGAGTCAGCCGTCTCGTCGTCCAGGAAGCTCACCAGGTTTCCCGACTCGACGAGGTCGGGGGCGTGGTGGAAGTCGGGGTAGACCTGCTTCCTCAGCTCCTCCACGTCTGGCCCGTCCCAGGGCAGTCCCGGAATCTCGAAGAGCGCGGGCGAGTACTCGTAGTACCCGGCCGCCATCGACCGTGCGGTCGCCCGAATCTCAGCGGAGTCGTCGCTCATGACGGTGTGAAAGATGAGCCCGATGCCGATCTCGTCCGGATCCCGCCCGGCCGCCCGCGCCCCCGCGTGCACCCGCTCGATCGCCGTGCGCAGGTTCTCCGGGTGCCGGCCCACGCGGAGGAAGACCCCGTCCGCCGCCCGCCCCGCCATCTCGATCGTTTTCGGGCCGCCGGCTGCGATCCACACTGGCACGGGCCTCGCGTGCACGAGCTGCGCGGGCCGCACCGCCCCCACGTCGACTTCCTCCCCCGCGAGCAGCCGTCGCGCGAGCACGGTCGCCTCCTCCAGCTCCCCCATCCGCGCGGGACGCAGCCCCAGCCACCGCACCGCCGTATCCCCGACGCCGTAGGTCAGCAGCGCCCGCCCGCCCGACATGATGTCGAGCGTCGCGATCGAGCTGGCCGAGGCGGCCGGGTGGTGCAGCACCGGGTTATCGAGCAGCAGCCCCAGCCCGATGCGCGATGTGCGCCCCGCTGCGATGGCCAGCTCCATGTACGGGTCGCGGCGCGACAGGGGGTTCCAGGGGATGAGTGCGTAGCCCCAGCCCAGCTCCTCCGCTCGCTGGACGTCCGCCACGAACCCCTCGGTCGAGGTCCAGTCGAAGCGGTTCAGCCCGAATTCAGGCGGTCTGTCCATTACCGCCGGTCAGCTTGCCTTCCTCGCGAGGGGGCTCTCCTTCGGGTCGCGCAGTTCGAGCACCTCGAAGAGGTTGGCCGCCTCCGAGATGCCCACGATGTAGACCATCCGCTCCCTCACCGCGCCCTCGGCGTGAATGGCCCCCGCCGGGATCACCAGCTTGTCCCCCGGGCCGAGGGGGAAGCGCTCGCCCTGCTCGTTCAGCACGTAGCTGCTCCCCTCCAGCACGTACCCGCAGTTGTCTACGTCGTGCCAGTGGAGGGGCAGCTCCTCCATCCGCTCCGAGACGTAGGTCGTGGGCCAGAGGTCGAGGCGCTTGATGTCCTCAAGCACCTCCTCCTTGGTCGTGAAGGCGTTGTGGATGACCTGCATCGGTCCGGGTTCCAGCGGCACGGCCCGCTCCTCGGTCGCCAGTCGGGCGATACCGCGCGAGTGTCGCACGGAGCCGGCGGCCTCCGCCATCCGGGGGAAGGAGGCGCTAAGAGGACCCAGCCTCCAACCCCTCGTACCGCACCCCCGTCAGCTCCTCCGACATCTCCCAGAGCCGTGCCCCGTCCGCCTCGTCGTGCGCCTCGGCTGACGCCTCGACCAGCACGGGGTGCCCCGTCGTCTCGTTGAGCCGTGCGGGACCGAAGTACTGGCCGCCCGTGGCATCCGGGTCGGTGGCCGCCCGCAGCGTGGGCAGGGCGCCCATGTCCGCCCCCTGGATCAGTCGGTTGAAGAGAGCCAGGCCAATCCGCATGTGCAATCGTTCCGCCATGTGGCCGGTGAGGTTCGAGGCGGAGAAGCCCGGATGCGCCGCCAGCGCGTGCGCGTCGATCCCAGTTCGCTCGAAGCGGCGCTGGAGCTCGAATGTGAACAGCATGTTCAGCAGCTTCGAGCGGCCGTAGGCCGGCCACTCTCCGTAGCCACCCTTCTCGTAGAGCAGGTTGTCGAGGTCCAGCTCGGCTCGCTTGTGCGCCAGGCTGCTCACGTTCACGACTCGCGCCCCCCGGGTCGCCAGCAGCACGTCGAGCAGCCTGCCCGTCAGGGCGAAGTGCCCAAGGTGGTTCGTCCCCACCTGCCGCTCGAACCCGTCCTCCGTCTTCCCGTACGGGATGACCATGATCCCGGCGTTGTTCGCCAGGATGTCCAGGCGCGAGTGCTGCTCCCGAAACTCCCCCGCGAACCGCTCGACCGAGGCGAGGCTGGCGAGGTCGAGCGCCATCAGCTCGGCCCTGGCGTCGGGAACTTCCGCCTTCAGTGCGTCGAGCGCGGCCTGCCCCCGTTCGGGCGAGCGGCAGGCGAGCACCGTCTCCGCGCCCTTTCGCGCAAGCGCCTTCACGGCCCCGAACCCGATGCCGCTGTTGCCGCCCGTCACCACCGCGACCTTCCCGGTCAGGTCGGGAATGTCGGCGGCGGTCCACTTGTCACGATTGGGCATCACCCTGCCTCGCTCATCTCAAGTTTCGTGTAGCGCACTCCCGTCAGCTCCTCGGAAGCCGCCCAGGCCCGCCGCGCCACCCCTTCATCGTGCGATGCGGGAATCGATGACACGACGACCGGGTGGCCCCTTGTCTCGTAGAAGCCCGATGGCCCGTAGTACTGGCCACCGGTGGCCTCGGGATCGACGGCGGCGCGCAGGGTGGGGAGGGCGCCCATGGCCGCGCTCTGCGCCAGCCAGGCGTCAATTACCCCGAAGAGCCACCCCGTCCCCGGCGGGCGGACTGACGCTGCGCCGAGGTTCGTCGCCGAACCGCCTGGATGCGCTGCCAGCGACGACGCCTGGACTTGCGCGGCTTCGAACCGTCGTTGCAGCTCGTACGTGAACAGCAAGTTGAGGAGCTTCGACCGGAAGTACGCCCGCCAGGGTCCGTAGTCCCCGTGCTCGTAGAGGAAGTTGTCGAAATCGATCATGCCCCGGCGGTGTCCCACGCTGCTCACGTTGACCACGCGCGCTCCCGGTGTGGCCAGGAGCAGGTCAAGGAGCCGGCCTGTCAGGGCGAAGTGGCCAAGGTGATTCGTCCCGTTCTGCAGCTCGAACCCGTCCTCGGTCTGGCCCCAGGGGACCGCCATGATCCCGGCGTTGTTGATGAGCAGGTCCAACCGCGAGTAGCGATCGACGAATTTCGTGGCGAACCCCTCGACCGATGCGAGGCTGGCCAGGTCGAGCGCCATGAGCTCGGCCTTCGCCTCCGGGATTCCAGCCCTCAGCGCGTCGAGAGCCGCCTGCCCCCGTTCGGGCGAGCGGCAGGCCAGGATCGTCTCCGCACCCTTTCGCGCGAACTCCTTCGCTGCCTCGAAACCGATACCGCTGTTCCCGCCCGTCACCACCGCGACCTTCCCCGTCAGGTCGGGAGTGTCGGCGGCGGTCCACCTCTCGCGTCTCGGCATCGGTTCACCTGTGTTCCGTGTGTTGGGCATGCTGGAGCGGGAGAAGGGGATCGAACCCTCGGCATCCTGCTTGGAAGGCAGGCGCTCTACCACTGAGCTACTCCCGCTCGCGGGCCCTCGCGATTGTAGCAACCGCATCCCTTCCGCCCCTCCCAACCTCCACCCCCGATGCGGTAGCCTTTGGCCCCACGACATCCACCTTGCGGGAGAAGACGATGACGGCTCCGGAACAGCCCATGACCATGGAAGAGGCCATTAAGGCGCAGCTTGCGCTGGCCATCGAGCCCCAGGAGTTCGATAGCCCCGAGTACATCAAGGATCCCTTCCCCCTCTACAAGCGGCTGCGCGATCACCACCCCGCCTACCAGGACCTCTTCCACAACAACTGGGTCGTCACCCGCTACGACGACATCGTCTCCATCTTCCAGAACAACGACGACTTCGACCGCGCCGAGTACGACCCCAAGGGCGAGTACGAGTTCGGCAAGAAGCACGTCTTCGGCCCGAACATCCTCGAGTACGGCAACAGCGACGAGCACCGCTTCCTGCGCAACGTCGTGGCCGACCAGTTCGTCGGCAACCGCCTCCAGACCTTCCTCCCCTTCATCGAGCAGATCGCCCGCGAGATGATGGGCAGGATCTGGGCGAAGTCGGCCGACGACGTCACCAGGGGCTTCGCCGAGACCGGCGAGGTGGAGCTGGTCAGCCAGTTCACCACCCAGTTCCCCATCCGCGTCATCTCGAACATGCTCGGCCTTCCCCGCGAGGACGAGGACACCTTCGTGCGCTGGTACCAGCACCTCATCGAGGGGCTGGGCTTCGGCGGCGAACACCTCGCCCGCGGCCTCCAGGCCCGCAACGAGATGTGGGACTACCTCGATCCGCTCATCCGCCGCGCCGAGGACGCCCCCGGCGAGGACCTCGTCTCCCGCATCGTTCACGCCGAGTTCCGCGGCCAGCGCATGAACGCCGACGAAATCAAGGGCTTCATCGCCCTGCTCCTGGCGGCGGGCGGCGACACCACAGACAAGGCCATCGCGCTCATGTGGTACCACATGCTCTACACCCGCCCCGACCAGTTCGAGGAGGTGAAGCAGAACCCCGAGCTGTGGACGAACGTCTTCACCGAGATGATGCGCTACGACCCCGTCGTGCACTTCCAGTACCGCTACACCACCCGCGAGATCAAGCTGCACGGCGAGGTCATCCCCGAGCGCGCCAGCATCACCCTCCTCCTCGGCGCCGGGAACCGGGACGAGCGCGTCTTCAAGGACCCCGATACCTTCGACATCTTCCGCGATGACCTGCACATGGGCCGTGAGCTCCGCTCCGGCCGCTACCCCGACGGCAAGCACGGCCACCTCGGCTTCGGCATGGGCCAGCACTTCTGCATGGGCTACGCCATGGCTCGCCAGGAGGCGGTCATCGCCTCCACGCGCCTGCTCGAAGCGATGAAGAACCCCCGGCCCAAGTTCCCGACGCACCCCGGCATCACCTCGCCGAACCTCGGCTCGGGCGGTTTCCGCTCACCCGTCGAGCTCTGGATCCAGTTCGACCCGGAGTAGGCCCCGCCGGCCACCGGAGGCCCCATGCCGTACGAACTCGAGGTCATCGCCCGGGAGTGCGATGGTGAGTCCTCGTACCCGCCGCTCCTGTTCGTCCACGGCTCCTGTCATGGCGCCTGGTGCTGGGACGAGCACTTCCTCCCCTACTTCGCGGAACGCGGCTTCGATTCGTACGCCCTGAGCCTGCGGGGCCACGGCGAGAGCAGTGGCCCAGGGAGCCTCCGCTGGACTTCCATCGCCGCCTACGTCGCCGATGTCGAGGCGGTAGCCGCTGACTTGCGCGCGGAACCCGTCGTCATCGGCCACTCGCTCGGCGGCTACGTCGTGCAGAAGTACGTCGAGAAGCACGACCCACCCGGAGCCGTGCTCATCGCCCCTTCGCCCCGGCGGGGTATGCGCAGCGTGTGGCTGCGCTCGTCGCTGCGCGATCCGTGGCCGTTCCTCAAGATGTGGCTCACCCTGGACCCCTACGCCCTCTTCGCTACGCCCGAGCGCTGTCACCGATTCCTGTTCTCTCCCGACATGGACGAGGAGACCGTGCGCCGGTACTGGTCCCGCCTGGGGCCCGAGTCCGTCCGCTCCGCGGTGGAGACGCTCGGGAAGCCTCCCGACGCCGAGCGCATTCGCGGTAGGCCCATGCTCATTCTCGGAGCGGTTGAGGACCGCATCGTCCCCGAGCCCCCGCTCAGGGCCACCGCCGAGGACTACGGCGCCGAGCTCACCATGATTCCCGACATGGCCCACGACATGATGCTCGACACCCGCTGGACCCAGGCAGCCGACGCCATCCACGACTGGCTCCTCCGTACCCTCACCGCCGCCTGACCTCCCTGTACACTTCCACTAGCCACCAGCCACTAATCACTAGCCACTCGCCAGAGGCCCCAGTGACGCTCAACATCGACGACGTCGACCTCTTCTCCCCCGAGACCCAGGAAGACTGGTACCCCTCCTACCGGGCCATCCTCGATCAGGCTCCGGTCTACCGCGTCCCCGGCCGCGACATGTTCCTCATCTCCAAGTTCGAGGACATCGCCTGGATCGTGCGCAACCCTGACCGCTTTCCCCACAACCCCAAAGGTAGCCACGACCTGCTGATGAGCGACGAGGCCAAGGCCTACCACGAGGAGAACGGCTACCCCCGGATCCAGCCCCTCAGCACCAATCCCCCCGAGCACCGCCGCTACCGCGAGCTTGTTGACCCCTTCTTCTCCCCCGCCGGCGCCGCCCGCCAGCGCGAGATGATCACCGCAACCATCGAGGAACTCGTCGACGACATCGTGGCGAAGGGCAAGGTCGAGTTTGTCCAGGACTTCGCCGTGCCCCTGCCCGTGCGCGTGATCACCCTCATGCTCGGGTTCCCCCTGGAGGACATCCCCGACCTGCGTGTCTGGTCGAACGCCTGGGTGATGCCCTTCCAGATGGGCCTCACCCACGACGAGCAGATGTACCTCGCCGAGAAGGGCGTCGAGTTCCAGAAGTACATCGAAGGCTTCATCGAGGAGCGTCGCGCCAACCCCGGGGGCGACGTGCTCTCCCACCTCGCGGCTCGCGCCCGCTACGGCGGCGAACGCCCGCTCTCGAATGCGGAGATCGTCGGCATCATCAGCCACCTCTACATCGGCGGGAACGAGACCACGACTTTCGCCCTCACCTCCGCGCTCTGGCTGCTCACGCAGGATCCGTCGCTCTGGCCCCGGCTCCGGGAGGACCGTTCACGCGTCCGCTTCTTCGTCGAGGAGGCGCTGCGCCTCGAATCGCCGACGCAGGGCCTCTTCCGCATCACCGTGCAGGACGAGGAGATTCGCGGCGTGAGGATTCCCGCCGGCTCCGTCCTCCACCTGCGCTTCGCAGCCGCCAACCGCGACGCCGACGAGTTCCCCGCGCCCGACGACTTCAGCCTCGAACGGCCCAACGCTGCCAAGCACGTCGCCTTCTCGCAGGGCGAGCACATGTGCCCGGGCGCCGGCCTCTCCCGGCTGGAGCAGAACATCGCCTGGGAGACGATGCTCGACCGCGTCGAGCGCTTCGACCTCGTGCCGGGCGCCAACGACTTCAGCCACCAGCCCGGCTTTGTCCTGCGCGGCCTCAAGGAGCTCCACGTCACCCTGACGCCCGTGGAGTCGCGCTAGAGGTTCGCCACCAGCCAGCGGTGCACGTCCCCGCACCGCAGGAGCTGGCGGGCGCACCACGGGGCGAAGTGCGACTCGTCCGCCGGGAAGGGCTCCATCCAGCGGACCTGGAGCCACTTGCAGCGCAGCAGACCCTCCCGCGGGTGGTCGGCGGCGTACGGTTTGGGCACGCGCTTGTACTCGACTCCCGCAACCTCCGCCCCCGTCTCCGATACCAGCGCCTCGATCGCGGAGGCGAGGGGCGCGCCCGTTCCCTCCGCGTCGACCAGCTCCCGCCAGCGATCCAGCGAAGGCGGCATTACCCCGGTTGCGAACCCCACCTCGTCCGCCGCCAGCCGCACGAACAGCGTCGGCGCGGACTTCTTCTCCTCACCCTCCCACCAGCGAAAGAGCAGGTGGTCCTTGTAGGGCGTCTTGTCGGCCGAGAAGCGGATGTCGCGGTTGATCGGCGAGATGGAGCCGTTCATGCGCGGCACGCCCACGATGCTTAGCGACAGTTCGTGCTGAAGTACTGCCGTCACCGCCTCCACGAATGCCTTCGCCGGTTCGGCGATGAGCGCCTGGTACGCGGGGCGATTGGCGTCGAACCATGCCTTGTCGTGCGTGGGTAGTTCGCGCAGGAAGTCGCGGGCCTCTTCGGAGAACGCAGGCGAGGTGGTCACGCCGACCCACCGTCGACGAACGCCCGCCCTTCATCGAGCAGCGTCTGCCACAGCGCTTCGTCCCGTTCCGGCACATGGACCCACTCGCGGAAGCGCCGTCCCGCGGGCGCGAACGGCAGGCCCGCGCCCTCCTCGATGAGCTCCTCCACCCGGCCCGCGGCCAGCTTCACGACCAGGTCGCCGGTGCGGTGCTCCGCCATCGCGAGGAAGCCGCCGCTGCTCGTTCGCAGGCAGGGGAAGCCCATGATGGTGCCCTCCTCCACCTCCCCGGAGGCGAGCAGCGGCTCCGCTAGCTCCCAGAACAGCGCGTCGTCCGTTCCCGGCTCGCGCCTGATGGGGCTCACTGCCCCTCCAGGGCGCGGCGCACCCTGCTCAGGGTGACCGCCGGCTGGGGTGGGCTCCCCCCGAACTTGGGGATGGCGTCTCGCCAGCCGAGCCGCATGTCCCACGCCGCCAGCGGGGCCAGCAGGATCGCCGGCAGGATGATGATCGCCTCAACCCCGACCGCGTACGAGAGCGCCGCCGCCTGGGTCTCGCCCAGCGCCACCAGCGCCTCCTTCGCCACGAACGCGAGCCCGACGCTCGCCTGCGCCAGGGGGATGCCCGCGCCGATGTTCGCCGCCGCCACCACGAAGATGTGGACGAGGAAGTTGAGGCTGATCCCCAGCGAGGCCGCGACCGCCCAGTAGAGCAGTGCCTCGCTCATCCAGATTGCGGCTGAGAGGGCCAGCACGTTCCCCGTCTGGCGCGGGCTCTGCACCGAGCGCAGGCCCGTCAGGAAGGGAGAGATGCGAGGGTGCGCGAGAAGGCCCCGCCAGCCGATGGCCGAGGGCGGCTCGCCCCGGTCCCGCGTGAGGAACCACGCCAGCCCGATGCCGGCGGGCGTGCCGAACAGCATGAAGGCGCCCAGCCCCGTGAAGCTGTTGCCGATGGTGAGCGTCGCGATGGCCACCGCCATCAGGAGGGCGAACACGAAACCGTCCATGATCCGCTCGAGCGCTTCCGCCCCAAGCAGCTCCAGCCGCCCGATGCCGAACTTCCGCGCCGTCACCTGGATCATGAGCACGTAGCCCAGCCCGAACGGCAGCGCCATGTTCGCCGCCTGCCCGAGGATGACGCGCGGGAACGCTCGCCGCGTCGTCACGCTCTTCAGGTGCTCCACCAGGATTCTCCAGCGGATGGCGCGCAGCCAGTACCGGGTGAAGAACACGAGGGCGATCGGCACGAGGAAGCGGAGATCGGCCTTCTGCAGTGTTCTCGCCACCTCCCCCAGGTCCACGTCGCGCAGGAGCAGCCACACGAGGAATAGGCTGATGCCGACGCCCACGGTGATCCGCAGCGGCTTGGCCAATCGCCCCAGCGACACGCGCTCCCTCCGGGGCCGCGGGCGCTTCAGTGCTTCCCCGCGACAACAGCGAGCCTATTCTGAACGTTCGTGCCAGCGCTGGGTAGGGTGTTGGGAGGCCTACTGCCCGGGCGGGTCCGCTTCCGGCAACTCCTCGATCTGGTCGAGCACCGCCTCCTCGGGGTCGCCTTCACCCCGGCCCTCGCCGCTCGCGCTCACGCCCACCACCTCCGCGAAGCGCCGGAATGACTCCAGCGAGTCGCCGTACTTACGGTGCCCCGCGGTGTGCCACGCGCTCGCCAGCAGGAGCGTGTCCCGCCTCGTCGAGGTCGAGTGTCCGTAGTCCTCCGCCAGGCAGAGCCCGATCTCCTGGTTGTGCGGGTCGTTCCCGTGCTTGACCGCCGCTGTCGTGAGCGTCTGCACGAGCGGAGAGCGCCCGAAGCCGTTGTCGAGGTACGCCTGCGTCCAGGCGACGCTCTCCTCCTTGTTCAGCGCCATCAGGGCGTCGTCCAGCCGCGCCAGCAGCTGGTCGCCGGAGAGCGACTCGTGCCCTTGCGGGGGCGAGATGAGCGGGCGGCCGTGCCCCTTCAGGTTCGCGATCCAGCGCGCCGCCTGGTTTACGAACGAGCCGGCCACGAACAGCAGCTTCGTGCGGTGCGGGTGCTCGAAGTTGTCGTAGAACCAGCGCACGGTGTTCGTGTACTCGTAGGCGTGCTGCGGCATCGAGAACTCGTCCGGCACCACCGTCTCCAGCAACACGTTCGCGGCCGCCACCTGGATCGTGTCGATGAGGTGGCGGGGGCTCCGCCCCGCCAGCAGCAGTGCCACGAGGTGCTCGATGTAGTCGGGCTCCGGCATCGTGGTGAGCGCCCGGATCAGCCCCTCCGCCTCCGGTTCCGAAAGCGGCGCTTCGTTCGCGAACAGCTCCATGTCGCGGCTGGCGCCCGGCGTCGGGTCGATCGAGGAGCTCGGGAGCTCTTCCCGCAACCTGTAGATCTCGACCTGGCAGGCCATCTCGTACTCGGAGTGCCAGCGCGGCCCCACGGCCACGTCGAGCACGCCCGCGTAGAGGACGTGGTGGGCGTTCTCCCAGCCGATCGCCTGGCCCAACTCGATCGTGGCGCGGGCGCGGTAGGCCTTGTGCCCGGTGGTGTAGGAGCGGTTGTAGAGGAGCCGTCCCTGCACGTCGATGAGGCCCGCGAACACCAGCTGCGCGAGCAGCTCCTTGCGCCGCTCCGTCTCCTCGAACAGCCCCAGGAACACGCGGTAGGCGCGGATGACTTCGCCCTGTTCCACCAGCGTAAGCCACTCGTTCAGGCGCTCCTCGAAGGTCCCCTCGATGTGCAGCGGCTCCTGGTCCTCCCAGTGCCGCTCGGGCGGTGGCGGCTCCACGCCGGGCACGGGCTTGTAGGTGCGTCGCCCGTAGTGCCCGGGCATCCGCCCGATGAGCTGGTTCCACGGGTCGAGCCCGGTGGGCACGTACCAGAGGGTTTGCGCGATCGGCAGGTGCTTCAGCTCCGGCGGCAGGTAGCGGGGAAGGGTCAGGCTGGTGCGCGAGCTGAGCATGCAGTGGTCGTTGTTCACGAACCGCATGACTCCGCCGTCGACGCGCTGGTGATACGGGACGTTCGTGTAGGGGCCGTGCGTGCGCACGGTTTCGCTCAGGATCTCGACCGGGTCGCGATCCGCGGCCAGCAGGTCGAGCAGCGTCTGTCGCGTACCGTCCTGGTCGCGCCCGAGGATGTTCTCGCTCAGCTGCGCGAAGAGCCGGTCGGCTTCCTTGTCCCGCGTCGCCGTGGCCGTCATCGCGAGTCTCCCGTCGTGCTCCCTGCGACTGGCCCGATTATAGGCGGGAACGCTACCCCGCCGCCGAAGCCTCCGGCTCGCCCTCGTACTGCCCGTCGCGCGCCAGGCCGTTCAGCTTCGCCCGCTCATGGAAGGCGGCCTGCGCGGCGCCCTCGTTCTCGACCTTGCCGCCCCATGCTGCCAGCGCGGGCGCCTGCAGGCCGCGCCCGTACGAGAAGCTCAGCGCCCACGGCTTCTCGCCCGCGGCCGTGTTCATCGCGTTCAGGTTCTCCGTCGACTCCACCGCCGACTGCCCGCCGGAGAGGAAGTTGATGGTCGGCACCGCCGCCGGCACCGCCCGCCGGAAGACGGTCAGCGTCGCGTCCGCGACCTCGCCCGGCGAGGCCTTGCGGCCGCTCTCGCTTCCGGGCAGGACCATGTTCGGCTTCAGCACGATCCCTTCAAGCAGCACGCCGTGCCGGTCCAGCGCCGCGAAGACCGCGTTCAGCACCGCCTCCGTCACCTCCGCGCAGCGCTCGATCGTGTGGCTGCCGTCCATGAGCACTTCCGGCTCCACGATGGGCACCACGTCCGCCTCCTGGCAGATTCGCGCGTAGCGGGCCAGCACCTCGGCGTTGGCGGAGATCGCCAGGGCGCTCGGCAGGTCGTCGGTGATGTTGTAGACCTCGCGCCACTTGGCGAAGCGCGCGCCCTGCTCCTTGTAGCCTTCGAGCCGTCCGGCGAGGCCGTCCAGACCCTCGGTGATCAGGTCGCCCGGGGCGCCCGGCAGGGGAACCGTGCCCTTGTCGACCTTGATGCCGGGCACGACCCCGGCGGCCGCCGCAACCTCCGGCAGCGGCGTCCCTTCACGGTCCGTCTGCCCCAGCGTCTCCTCGAACAGGATCACGCCGCAGATGTACTCGCCCACGCCCGGCGTGGTCAGCAGCAGCGACCGGTAGGCGCGCCGGTTCTCCTCCGTCGATTCCACGCCGATCGAGTCGAAGCGGCGCTTGATCGTGCGGGTGCTCTCGTCGGCCGCGAGGATGCCCCTGCTTGGTGCGACCAGGTCCGCGACGGTCTGCCGGAGTACGCCTTCGTCCATGTCTCCCCCCTGTCAGGGCTGGCTTCGATGGGGCCAATAGTACGCCCGTGCGCGTGAGCCGCCATGGGGGAGCGCAAAGGATTCACACTGGGGCCGGGGGAGGGGTCGGGGGCCGTGCTGGCGGTCGCTCAGGCTGCGGTCGGACGGCGGCCGCGGAGCCAGTTCAGGAAGGCCTGTATCCGAGGATTCGGGCCCTTCTCGCTGCTCCCTGAGTCCTCGAGCTCGGCGAAACCGCTGCCACAAGCCTGGCAGTAGCCGTAGACGTTCAGGTTCATGTGACCACAGGTCGGGCACTTCTTCATGGCGCCAGTCTAGCCTGCCCGGACACCCCCGGCACGGGCAGGCGGATTGTTCGCACGGATCGGGCCTTGCAAACTGGAGGGACTACCGCCGGGAGAGCCCACGTGAGCCTTGATCCCATCCGCGACATCATGCCCCTCGTCATCGAGTCCGATGGACGCCGCGAACGCGCCTACGACATCTACTCGCTCCTGCTCAAGGAGCGCATCGTCTTCCTGGGAACGCCGATCGACGCGATGGTCGCGAACATCATCATCGCCCAGCTCCTCTACCTCGACCGCGAGGACGACGAGAAGGACGTGACCCTCTACGTGAACAGCCCCGGCGGGAGCGTCACCGCGGGCCTCGCCATCTACGACACCATGCAGCTCATCCGTCCCGACGTCGCCACCGTCTGCATCGGGCTGGCGGCGAGCATGGGCACCGTGCTCCTCACCGGCGGGACCAAAGGCAAGCGCACGGCCCTCCCCAACGCCACTGTCCACCTCCACCAGGTGATGGGCGGCGCCGAGGGTCAGGCCTCCGACATCGAGATCCAGGCCAGGGAGACGCTTCGCCTCCAGGCCATCCTGCGCAACATCATCCACGAGCAGACGGGCCAGCCGATGGAGCGCATCGAGCGCGACACCGACCGCGACTTCTGGCTCGATGCGCAAGCGGCCAAGGAATACGGCCTCGTCGACGAGGTGCTCGAAGGCCCGGTCGCCGGCGCCAACGGCGCGACCTCCGACTCGGCCGGCAGCTAGCCCGTTTCCGGCTCGATCACCTTCGCTCCGCCCATGTAGGGGTGGAGCACGGCGGGCACGGCCACCGAGCCGTCCGCCTGCTGGTAGTTCTCGATGATCGAGATGAGCGCACGCGGGGCGCCCAGCCCCGAGCCGTTGAGCAGGTGCGGGAACCGTGGCCGCGCGTCCGCCTCCGGGCGGTAGCGAACGTTCGCCCGCCGTGCCTGGAAGTCGAGCGTGTCCGACACCGAGCTCACCTCGAGCCACTCCTCGACGCCAGGCGACCAGAGCTCGACGTCGTACGCCTTCGACGCCTTGAAGCCGATGTCCCCGGCGCAGAGCTGGAGCACCCGGTAGCGAATCTCCAGCGCTTCCGCGAGCCCGCAGGCCCGCTCGACCATCGCCTGCAGCTCCCGCTCGCTCTCCTCCGGCTCGCAGAAGACAAACATCTCGACCTTCTCGAACTGGTGGAGGCGCTTCAGTCCGCGCGTATCCCGGCCCGCGCTCATCTTCTCGCGGCGGAAGCAGGGTGTGTGCGCCACGAGGCGCTGCGGGAGCGAGTCCGGAGACAGAATCTCGTCGCGGTAGAGGTTCGCGAACGGCGCCTCCGCCGTCGGAACGAAGAGGTAGTCCTGCTCTGCGTCCTGGTACAGGTTCTCGCGGAAGTCGGGCAGGTGGCCGGATGCGAAGAACGACTCCTCCGTGAGCATGTACGGGAGATAGTGTTCGACATAACCATCGGCGACGTGGCAGTCGATCATCCACTGGATCATCGCCCGGTGGAGCCGCGCGATGCCTCCGCGCAGCACGAAGAAGCGGGAGCCGGACATCTTCGCCCCCCGCGCCAGGTCGATGCCGTCCAGCGCCTCCCCCACCTCCCAGTGCGGCCTCGGCTCGAAGTCGAACGTTGCCGGCTCTCCAACGGTGCGAACAGTCACGTTTTCGCTCTCGTCGGCGCCCGGCGGCGTCTCCGGATCGAGGATGTTGGGAACCTCGTAGAGCGCCTCCTGCAACGCCGCCTCGGTCTCCCGCAGCTGGTCCTCCAAGCCGTCGAGCCGCTCGCCGACCGCGCGCGCCGCCTCGATACGCTGCGTGCGCTCCTCCGCGTCCTGCGTCTGGCCGATGGCCTTGCTGGCGGTGTTGCGCTCCGCCCGCAACCCCTCAACCTCCCCTATGAGCGTGCGGCGCCGCTCGTCGAGCGTGAGGATGTCGTCGATGGGTGCGTCCGCGCCGCGTGCGGCGACGTCGCTCCTGACCCGATCGGCGTTCTCGCGGATGAACTGCGCGCTCAGCATCGCAGTTCTTCCTCCTCCGCCGCGTCCAGCGCCCTCACCCCGAGCAATCGCACGTCTTCGGCCACGGGCACGAGCGTACCATCGGGTGCGGGGAGCGAAAACGCGCCCGCCAGCGTCCCTCGGTCCACCCAGCGGCACGGCCCGTGCGGAATGGGAGCGTCGAAGTCCACCTGCTCTGTCGCCCGCGTGAAGTAGACGTGGTCGATGTGCTGGTGGAACGGCTGGTCTTCCCGCTCGATGTCCTCGATCAGGATCACCGCCGGGGGCGGCAGTACCTCGGGCTCGTCCACGACCAGCAGATCGGGCGGCGCGATGACCTCCACTTCCAGTCCCGACTCCTCCCAGGCCTCACGCAGGGCTGCCTGCAGGGGATCCTCGTTCGCCTCGATGTGCCCCCCGGGCGGGAGCCACATGCCCAGCTTGGCATGCCAGAGCAGCAGCGTGCGGTCGCCGGACACTACGTAGCCCGTGCTGGTCGCGTGGCGTTCGACCGGCTCCGTCACTCGTCGTCCTGCCGCGAGAGGCTGCGGTGCTGCGGGAAGAGGATCACCTCGCGGATGCTCGTCTGTCCCGTCAGCAGCATGACCAGCCGGTCGATGCCCAGCCCGAGCCCGCCCGCAGGGGGCATGCCGTGCTCCAGCGCCAGCAGGAAGTCCTCGTCCGCCAGCTCCACCTCGTCGTCGCCCGCCAGCCGCAGCGCCCGCTGCGCCTCGAAACGCTCCCGCTGGTCCACCGGGTCGTTTAGCTCCGAGTAGGCGTTTGCGAACTCGAAGCCGCCCACGAACGCCTCGAAGCGCTCCACCAGCCCATCGGCGCCCGCCTTCCGCTTCGCCAGCGGCGAGAGCTCGATCGGGTAGTCGAGCAGGAATGTGGGCTGGACCAGGTGCGGCTCCAACAGGTCGCTGGCGGCGATGTCGATCAGCTTCCCGCGACCGGCCTCGGAAGGGGCGTCCAGCCCCCGACGCCGCAGCTCCTCCCGCAGCGCCTCCGTGTCCCCGAACTGCTCCAGGTCGAGGCCTCCGTACTCCCGCAGCGCCTCCACGTAGCCAAGCCGTCGCCAGGGAGGTGCGAAATCGATCTCGTTCCCGCCGAACGACACGGTCGTTGCGCCCAGCACCTCCTGCGCCACCCCGCTCACCACTTCCTCGACGAGCGTCGCCATCGTCCCGTAGTCGCCGTAGGCCTCGTACAGTTCGAGCATCGTGAACTCGGGGTTGTGGCGCTGGCTGAAGCCCTCGTTGCGGAAGATCCGCCCGATCTCGTACACGCGCTCATAGCCGCCCACGAGCAGCCGCTTCAGGTGCAGCTCCAGGCTGATGCGCAGGACGCGGTCCTCGCCAAGCGCTTCGAAGTGCGTCTCGAAGGGCCGTGCCGCCGCTCCCCCCGCCTCCTCCTGCAGCACCGACGTTTCCACTTCGAGGTAACCGCGCTCGTCCAGGCGCCGCCGGATCGCCGCCACGATCTGGCTGCGCGTTCGGAACGTGTCGCGAACCTCCTCGTTCGCCATCAGGTCCAGGTAGCGCTGTCGCTGGCGGGTCTCCACGTCGGTCAGCCCGTGGAACTTCTCCGGCGGCGCCCGCAGCGCCTTCGTGATCAGCTGCCACGAAGTCGCCCCAACCGTCGGCTCGCCCGTCCGCGTGCGCATGGGCGTGCCCTGGACGGCCACGAAGTCCCCCAGGTCGAGCAGCTTTAGCCGCTCGTAGGCGTCGTCGCCCACCACGTTGCGGCGCAGCAGCGCCTGCAGCCGGCCGCTGCCGTCGAGCACGTCGAGGAAGCTCGCCCGTCCCATGCCCCGCTGCGCCACCACCCGCCCCACGACGGCCACGGGATCGAGGTCCGGCTCAGCCCCGCTCTCGACCCCTCCCAGCATGGCGATCACGTCGGCGTTCGAGTGCGTCCGCTCGATGCGGGGTGGGTAGGGGTCGTGCCCCGCGTCGCGAAGCTGGTCCGCCCGCTCGATGCGCTGGGCGCGAAGGCTTTCGGCTCCGGTCCCCGCCGGCTCGCCTTCCGCTGCCTGTGTGTCCTGTTCCTCGCCCATCGTGACCTTCGTCCTGATTCTCGCAGCAAAGAGGGCCGCGCGTTGGCGACCCTCACCGGTTGTGACCGTGGCGCCGCCCGGGTTAGTCGATATCGAGCACCTTCAGCTTGATGGTGCCGCTGGGCACCTCGATCTCGACCTCCTCACCCTTGGACCGTCCCAGCAGGGCCGCTCCGATGGGCGATTCGTTGGAGATGCGGCCTTCCGCCGCGTTTGCTTCCGGCGGACCGACGATCTGGTAGTGCAGCGTCTTGCGACCCTGCCGCACCTTCACGCCGCTGCCGACCACCACGCGCGAGGCGTGGTGCGCGCCCTCTTCGTCGATGATGACCGCGCGGCGAAGCAGGTCCTCGACGTTGAGGATCTTGCCCTCGAGCAGGCTCTGCTCCTGTTTCGCGTTGTCGTATTCGGCGTCGTTCTGGCTGGTGCCCAGCTCGCGCGCCTTGTGAATGTGGTCCGCGACCGTCTTGCGATCCGACTTCAGGCTCTCCAGCTCCTCCTGGAGTCTGGCGACGCCCTCTTCCGTCATCGGCACTGGTTCTTGAGGCATGATTTGTGGCCCTTACGCAGACGAGCCGCCTCCTGGGGAGGCCGCTCGCGGAAGCCACAGTATACCGTAACGGGCGCTCGCTCCTCCCCCTCTGGATGTAGGCTGCCGGTAAGGGATAATCCGTTTCGATGCGTGCGCCGTCCGTCCCGACCACCACCCCCGGAGCGGGCTGCAGGCCACCCCTTCCCGCGGTGCTGCCGTGATTCGGCCGGGCCCTCGCCGGGGCTACGCCGGGGGAGCCGTGCAGGGCGCAACCCTCTCCGGTGGCCGCGGTCGGCCGTCCCCGATGCGCTTCATCGTGCTCGCCCTCATCGGCATCGCCGTCCTCACGATCGGCATCCTTGCCTGGTTCTTCTTGGGTCGCGGCTCCTCCGAGTGCTCCAGCGACTACTGCGAGACGTCCCTCGCCACCATCGAGATTCCCGCCGACTTCGAGCAGCACAGCAAGCTCTTCGAGCGGAACCCCAATGCCGATCCCGTCCCCGATGGCTTCGACCTGGAAGTTGCGATCCCCCTGGAGGTGCCGACCACTGACGACCGTGGTCTCAGCATCTACGGCTACAGCACCGAGAGCCAGATCTGGGAGCCCATCGCCAGCATTGTGCTGAACGAGACCGGCGAACTTGCCACCGGGCGCTTTGCCGATCCCCCGGAGTACCTCGCGGTGTTCCGCAGGCTCAACGAGGGCCGGCAGGTTGTCGCCTACCTGAATCGCAACGACACCCTTCACCCCACCGCCGCTCTCCTCGCGACCGTCGTGCACACATTCGACTTCACCCCTGCCCCTGATGGCTCGCTCGAGGGCCAGCCAAGTCCCCGCCCCGCCACGACCGCTGTTCACTACCCTGTCATCTCCGCCTCCTCCGAGATCGACGGCTCCGTTCCCAACGTCGATAACATCCTCTCCACGGGCGCCGACCGCACCAACCATGTCCGCCAGATCCTCCAGCGCGTCGCCGCCCATCGTCTCGCGGGCATCGACATCGCCTACCTCGACCTGCGCGCCGACCATCGAACGTCGTTCACCCTGCTCATCTCCGAGCTCGCCGAAGGGCTGCATGCCCAGGGCAAGACGCTGACCCTGACGCTGCCGGCCCCCCTGAAGGGCATCGATCGCATCGATGAGGGCGCCTACGACTGGGCCGCCCTCGGCCAGTCCGCCGATCTCATCAAGGTCGCCCCCATTCGCGACCAGAGCACCTATCGCCTCCACCTGCCGGAAATCCTCGAGCACATCACGGCCGTCGTTGACCCGGCCAAGGTCATCCTCACGATCACCCCCTACGCCTCGGAGAAGTCCGCCGACGGCGTGCGTAGCCTCACGCTCACCGAAGCCATGACCGTCGCCAGCAAGCTCGCCATCCGCAGCGAGAACATGGAGGTCGGCGGCGACATCCAGGTCGTGGCCGTCAACATCGATCGCGACGAAGGGCTGAGCGGGCTGCGCTGGCAGCCGGAGACGGCGACCGTGGCCTTCACCTACAAGCTGAACGGCGGGCGCACCGTCTGGATCGAGAACATGTTCAGTGCCGGCTTCAAGCTCGAGTTCGTGAGCGTGTACGGCCTTGGCGGTCTTGCCGTGGAGGACTCCAGCGTCAATGTCTTCCTCGGCAACATCTGGACCGCGGTCGAGCCCTTCGTCGCGTCCGGCCAGGCGGTGCTGCTGCAGCCCGACCAGGACCAACTCCTGCCCCGGTGGGAGGTCACCGCCGGAAACCTCGTGGGGGGTGAACGCGGCCTCGTTACCTGGCAGACGCCCCTTGAGGCCGGCTCCTACACCGTCACCCTCACCCTCAGCGATGGCGTCGAGCGCTTCGAGAGCCGCATCGTGCTCTTTCTCGAATCGCTGGAGGACGAGCCGGTCGAGGAGACTCCCTGAGTGGCCCAGGCGCGTGTCCGCGTGACCGGCGGCGCCCTCAAAGGCTTCCAGCTGGCCGAGGCCGGTGGCGCCCGCCTGCGCCCCACCAGCGCCCGCGTGCGTGAAGCCATCTTCAACGTCCTCGCCGCCCGCATCGACGATGCCGCCGTGCTCGACCTCTTCGCGGGAACGGGGGCGCTCGGCATCGAGGCGCTCAGCCGCGGCGCCGGCCGCGCCGTCTTCGTCGAGAGCCACCGCCCCGCCGCCCGCGCCATCGTCCAGAGCCTCGCCCGCGCCGGGCTGGCGGAACAGGGTTCGGTCGTCCGTGGCGCCCTGCCCACCGCACTGGACTCCCTCGATGGCCCCTTCGACCTCGTCTTCTCCGATCCTCCCTACGACTCCGAGCAGGCCCTGCCGACGCTTGCCGCGCTCGCACCGCTCCTCGCCGAAGGCGGTCTGGTCGTCTATGAGCACCGGAGCCGATACAATCCGCCCGAACGCCCGCTCGGCCTCACGTTGTCCGATAGGCGGGTCTATGGCGATACCGCCGTGGCGTTCTTCGTGGCGTTGGAGGGTGCATGAGAACCGCGATCTTCCCGGGTGCCTTCGATCCTGTGACTAACGGGCACCTGGACCTCGTCAAGCGCATGACCGGCCTCTTCGATCAGGTGATCGTGGCCGTGATTCGCGGGCGCGAAAAGAGCACGATGTTCACCTGCGAGGAGCGAATCGAGCTCTTCCGCGAGGCAGTCAAGGAGCTCCCCAACGTCGAGGTGGAGATGCTCGACGGCCTCACCGTCGAGTTCGCCAAGAACAGGGGCGCCGTCGCCATCGTCCGCGGCATCCGTGGTGGCGGCGACTTCGAGTACGAGTTCGATATGGCCCTCATGAACCGCAAGATGGCGCCCTCCATCGAGTCCGTTTACCTGATGACCAACCACGAGTACATCTACGTCAGCGCGAGCCGCGTGCGGGAGGTTTCCCAGCTCGGCTACGACGTGGACGGCCTCGTTCCCGACCACGTGCGGGCCGCCATCCGCGAGCGGGTCGGGCTCAGCCGCTAGCTCGCAGGGGGAGGCCCCCGGTGGAACTCCTCGAACTGATCGCAAGCCTCGAGTCCCTCGTCGTGCAGGCGCGCCGCCTTCCCGTGGGAGGCAATCTCGTTATCGAGCGGCGCGCCATCCTCGACCTCGTCGATCAGCTCCGCCTCGCCGTTCCCGATAACGT
Organism: Dehalococcoidia bacterium; assembly: GCA_009839725.1. Lineage (GTDB taxonomy): Bacteria > Chloroflexota > Dehalococcoidia > Tepidiformales > Tepidiformaceae > UBA2991. The sequence goes on from VXPF01000024.1 coordinate 140,666, forward strand.
TCGCCAGGCCGCCCAGGTGCTCGAGCAGCGTGAGCAGCTTCTGCGCGACGCCAAGGAGCATGGCCAGGCCCTGATCGAGGAGGCGGAGCGTGAGCGTGCACGGCTCGTGAGCGCGACGTCCGTCGTGCAGGAAGCGGAGAAGCGCAGCCAGGAGATCATCATCGACAGCGAGGCGCGCGCCCGGCAAACCATCGCGGACGCCGACGCCACCGCCGCCGCTCACCTGAGCGAAGCCGCCCAGGCGGCCGCCAGCCAGCTCCAGGATGCCGACCACTACGCCGTCTCCGTCATCGAGAAGCTGCAGGCCGATATCCGCGCCGTCCTCGAAGCGCTCGACCGCAGCAGCGAGAGCCTCAGGGAGTCGCGTTGACTCCCTTCCCGGCCGTCCCTAGCGGGTGGCGATCGCCTCGCCCACGGCCTCCTGCGTGATGCTCCCGTGCGAGGCCGCCCACCGCGCCCGCGCATCCCGCAGGATCAGCACCTGTGGCGACTCGTGCTTCACCCCCGTGCGGGCCTCCACCGAGCGTGTCAGCTCTCGCCCCTCGGACACGTCGATGAGGGCGATGTCGCCTTCCACAAGCGACATCTCGTCGTAGGCGCGGCTGGAGATGGGGCACCAGTAGTCGTGCAGGAAGAGGACGACGTCCTGCTCCCGCGACCGCTCGAACCAGTCGTCGAGCTCCGCCATCTCGGTCAAGTTCTGGAAGTCCTTGGCGCCCACCGGCCACTCCTCGCCCCGTACCGGGGTCGCTCCCTCACGATAGCAGGCGCCCACGGCGCTGTGCTCGGGAGCCGTGCTCAGGATCGCCGGGCGATCGCGTAGGTGACGCGCCCCGCCGCCGCCAGCTCTCCCGACTCGTCGCGCACTTCGACCGCCACGAACACGGTCGTCCGGCCCGCCCGCAGCACCCGCCCCTCGGCCGTCGCCTCCCCGCGCACCGCGCGCAGGTACGAGACGTTCAGGTCCGTTGTCGCGTGGCCCGCCCAGGTCTCGTCCTCCGGATCACGCAACGTCGCCACGGCCGAGCCCGAAGCGGCGTCGACCAGCGACGCGATGGCGCCGCCGTGCATCACATCCGGGCGGCGCGTGGCCAGCTCCTTCCCCATCGGCAGCCGCAACGTGACGTGCCCCCGTTCCGCGTCCACCAGCTCGATGCCGAGCAGCGACCAGTACGGGATCTGGTCGGCCGCCACCAGCTCCGCCATCGCAGGGTCCATGGCTCTCCCCCGGCCCGTATACTGCCGCCCGCCAGCGACTCGGTCACGGAGGTAGGCATGGTCACCATCCCCACCGCCGCCGGCGCCATCGACCACACCGAGCTCGGCGCCACGCTCATGCACGAGCACGTCTTCATCCGTTCGCCCGGCGTGTTCGAGGCGTGGCCCGAACTGTGGGACCGCGATGCCGAGGTCGCCAACGCCGTCGAGCGCTTCCGCGAGCTGAAGGCCGCCGGCATCGACTCCATCGTCGACCTCACCACCATCGACCTCGGCCGCGACGCCGCGATGGTGTCGGAGGTCGCCCGCCAGGTCGACCTCAACATCGTCATGTGCACCGGCGTCTGGCGGCAGCCTCCCAACCTCTTCAAGCAGATGGACAGCGGCGCCATCGCCGACCTCTTCGTGCGCGATATCGAGCAGGGCATCGAGGGCAGCGACGTCAGTGCCGGCGTCATCAAGCTGGCCACGCAGCCCACCGTCGACGAGGAGAACGAGGTCATGCTCCGCGCCGGCGCCCGCGCCCACCGGCGCACCGGCGTCCCCATCAGCACCCACACCGATGTCTCCACCGAATCCGGACTTGCCCAGCAGGATGTGTTCGAAAGCGAGGGCGTCGACCTCACCCGCGTCGTCATCGGCCACTCCGGCGACAGCGACGACACCAGCTACCTGAGTCGCATCATGGACCGCGGCAGCGCCATCGGCATGGACCGCTTCGGCATCGACCGCACCCTCAACACCGAGGGCCGCATCGAGACTATCGTCAGGCTCTGCGAGATGGGTTACGCCGAGGGCATGGTGCTCTCGCACGACACCAACTGCTTCATGGACACCATGCCGCGTGCCTCATCGCAAGAGTGGGCGCCCAACTGGCACTTCCTCCATATCTCGAACGACGTGCTTCCTGCGCTGCGCGAACGCGGCGTCAGCGAGGCACAGATCAACGCGATGATGGTGGAGAACCCGCGGCGCTTCTTCTCGCGCCGCGACGCGTACTAGAGGCGCCGGGCCCGGCGCCTAGAAGTCGAAGTCGTCCCCCATGTCGAGCCCTTCCATGCCCGGCATGCCGCCGCCCATCCCTGGCATGCCGCCCATGCCAGGCATGCCCGCTCCCATGTCCGGCATTCCGCCGGCCAGGTCGCCCAGGTCCCCGAGGTCGCCGAAGTCGTCGCCACCGCCGCCCACACCGATGATCGCGGCGCCGAAGATGCGCTGCGCGTTCTTGCCGCAGTCTGGGCAGCGCGCGCCCTGGCTGGCCTTCTCGACCGGCCGCTTGCGCTCGAAGACCCTCCCGCACGCGGCGCAGTTGAATTCGTAGATGGGCATGGAACGGGTTCCTTTCCGGAGGTCCGACGGTACGTGCGCCAGATCGTAGCACTCCCGCTGGAGCGGTCGAGCTTCGTGCGGGTGCGCCGACGACGCGCTACGATCGAGCCTCGCCGGGCCCCCGTAGCTCAGCGGATAGAGTGTCGGCCTCCGGAGCCGAAGGCAGAGGTTCGAGTCCTCTCGGGGGTACCACCTCTTGACAGGGACTGCGGGCGTGCACCTCCCGCGCAAGGGCGAACTCCAGCCGTGAGCCGCCTCGGCCCAGCCGATCTCATGCCTCGTCCGCTGGCGCCTTCAGCGCCCCAGATGGCGATCGAAGAACCCCAACATCGAGGTCCACGCCGCCTCGGCCGAGGGCTCGTGATGGGCAGCCGTCATGGGCGAGAACCGCACCAGCAGCGACTGCAATCGCCCGTACTGGTTCATGAACGAGTGGCCGGCATCGGGGTAGGTGGTGATCTCGTGTTCCACGCCCAGCTCCTGCAGATGGCCGCGCAACCGTTCGGCGTGGCTGCCGAGGACGCGGTCCCGGGCACCGTAGCCGCCGACCACAGGGCAGATCCCCTCGATCGCCTCGCGCTCCGCCGGGACGGCGCCGTAGAAGTCCGCCACCGCGCCGATCGGCGCGCGGGCGGCGTAGAGGATGGCGAACCCTCCGCCCATGCAGAACCCGGCCACCGCCAGGCGCGACGCATCGACCTCGGGCCGCGCCGCCAGCCACTGGCGGGCGGCCTCGATGTCGTCGAAGGCGCGACCCGTGCCGCTGCGCAGCGCGGCCATGGTGCGGCGGATGCAGAGCAGCCGGGGGCCGGCTCCGGCCGAGTACAGGTCGGGCGCCAAGGCCACGTAGCCATGGTTGGCGAAACGCCGGGCGATGCGGCGGATGTCGTCGTTCAGGCCGAACAGTTCATGCAGGACGATCACGCCTGGCCGGGAACCACCGGCCTGGCCCGTAGTGGCCAGGTAAGCCGACAGTTCTCCGTCGCTGGTCGCCAGGCGAACGTCTTCAGTCAGCATGGTGCACCTGCCATCTCGCTCCCGGGTGATTCTACGGAGAGCGCCTCTAGGATGAGCCGGTGCGCGTCAGGGGCGGCACGGCGCGGCTCGCAGAGGAGGGAGGCATGACGGAGGGCTCGAGCGTCGATATTGCCAGCCTGGAGAAGCTGGGTGAGGGATACGAGGCGGAGATCTTCGCGTGGGAGGATGGCCAGGCTCTGCGGCTGTTCCGCGAGGGGTATGAGGCCAACGTCGAGCCGGAGCGGATCGCGATACCGGCAGCGCTGGCGGGAGGCATCCCGGCGCCGCGCCTGGGCGAGGCGCTGCGCCTCGGTGGCCGCGCGGGCACGCTTATGGAGCGCATCGACGGGGAGAACCTGCTCGACCTGGTGGGACGCAAGCCTTGGCTCCTGGCCCGGGAGGCGTGGGAGACGGGCAAGATCCATGCCCGGCTGAACGCGCTTCCCGCCCCCTCCGGAATCGCGACCGTCCACGAGCGGGCGCGCGAGTGGGTCGGGAACGTGGAGATTCCGCCGCACCTGGCGGCGCTCGCCAGTGAAACGCTCCAGGAGCTCGAAGGCGGAGACCGGTTCTGCCACGGAGACTTCCATGCCGGGAACGTCTTGCTGGAGCGGGGAGGGCGGCGGGTGGTAATCGACTGGGGGTCGTGCGCGGCCGGGCCACCCGAGGCGGACGTGGCGCGCACGGTGACTCTGGTGCGTCTGGGCGAGCCGCTCGATGCGACCCCGGCGATGCGTGTGATCACGCGGCTGTTCCGACCGTTGGCCGCCTTCGCCTACTTGCGGGGGTACCGGCTGACGGGGCCGGTCGACACGAACCTGATGTGGCGCTGGGTGGTCGTACGAGCAATCGAGCACCTGGCCATCCTGCGGGCGATCCGCCCACCCGACGAGGAGACTCCGTCCCGAGTGGCAGCGGTCGAGGGACTGATAGCGGTAGCGCAGAAGCGTGCAGGTGCGTAGTCGGACGTCTGGCCTTCCCCTGTCAGGTTAGGGGTACCACCGCTTCACCGGTGCTCCCCACTCACGCCAGCGCGGCTTCGACGCGGCGTTCCAGGTCCGCGACGCGCGACAGGTGCTCGGCCATCGACTCCTGGTCGGAGCGGGCCGCTGCAACGTGGGCGCGACCCAGGCGCCGCGCCTGCTCGCTCTTGAGCTCCGCGAGCTCCGGCGCGACCTCCTGCAGGAACCAGGCGTAGTCCAGCGCTCGCCTCACCCCCAGCGGCAACGCGAATCGCCGCAGGTGCTCCAGCCCCTGCTCTGCCAGCGCCCCGTCCCGGAGCGTCGCGACCAGGGCCTCCACGGCCTCGGGCCCGATGGCGACCCCCGGGAGAGCCGTGGCTCTGGACTCGCGGTAGGCCCAGGCAAAGGACCGGATCGCCTTGTTCGCAATCTCCTCCGGCACCGGGCTCGTGGTGCGAGTGGGGGAGTGCCATCGACGGTAAGTACCCCTGCGGTACTCGATCAGGTCGGCCCTCCAGGCGCGATCCAGTGCTTCAAGGGCGATCGGCACTGCGGGGTATCCATCGGGATCGTGCACGACAACTTCATCGCCTTCGAAGCCGAGGGCGAGGACGAAGTGATCGACCCCGTTCCCTTCCTGGCTATCAGGCTGGTAAGGGAGCTCTCCCACATCCAGCGGACCGAGCAACACCGGCCCATCGTCGAGCTGTCGGGCCAGGGCTTCCGCAGGCATGGGGGCGCCGTCGGACTCCGCTTCCTCGGCCACCTTGAATCCCAACAGCCCGAACGCCCGAGACACGCCCACATCCGGCATGGATGCCCAGCCGCTCAAGAAAAGCGTCTGAGACTCCGCGAGCCAGAAGGCCCCCAGCCCCACGCCGGACAGGACTTCGAGCAGTCGCGGCTCGACCGTCTCGCCGACGCTCTCGAGGAGCATCGCTGCCGAGTTGGCGTAGCAATAGGGGCCGTTGCCGATGTAGCTCACCATGGACATCTCGGGGTCGTTGCACGCCTTGTGGGGATGGCGCTGGTACCACTGCTCCTGGCCCGCAACTTTACCGCCGTGGCAGCCGGACGTGTCTGAAAGCCGAACGACATATTTCTGCGACATTCCGCTCCTACGGTCGGCGTCATCACAGATGAAAGGACTGATGTGATGATGTTCAAGAAGCTGTTCCCGAAGACGTTCCTGATCGGGTCGGTCCTTGTGGCCGTACTCGGCGCCGGAGTCCTGGTTGCCTGCGGAGAAGGCTCTGAGTCAGGCGAGAACGGGGACTCTGGCCACGGCGTCAGCGAGGCCTCCTCCGGGCGGGAAGGCCCTGGCGAGCATGGCGGCCGGGGCGAAGGCGGCGAGGGCGCTGGCGAGCCGGGCCACGCCGACGGCTCCGGTGAAGGGGGCCACGTCGAAGGCAGTGGCTCCGAAGGTGGCGAAGCCAACGAAGCCGCCATGTCGAGCCCGATCATTCCGCTCGGGCAGTCATGGGAAGGCAACCTCGGCGGGCTGGCCGTCTCCGCTCGCTTCGACGAGGCGACCGGGACCGTCTACACCACCGTCGAGAACACGACCTCGGAGAAGCTCTGCTACGTCCAGTCCGAGCCCCACATGAAGATGGGCGCGCGGACCGTGGGCGAGCTCGGCCCCGACAAGCTGGGCGACCTGAACCCCGGTCAGCAAGCGGCGTCCGTCCTGGCGGTCGCCGATGAGCCGGCCATGGCTGGAGTCGCCTACGACGGCTACGTCGTGCACATGGAGGTCTTCGACTGCAGTGGCCCAGGCCCCGTTCCCCACTCGGGAGAGGGCGCCGAGGGCGGCGGCGAAGGCGCCGAAGGCAGCGGCGAGTCCGGTGGCGAGCACGGTGCCCGGGGCGAAGGCTCCGTCGAGGGTGGCGCCGAGGGCTCCGAGGCCGGCGGCGAAGAAGGCAGCGGCGCCATGCTGGCGCTGGATGAGACCTTCGACACGGTCCGTAGCGGCGCCCGGCTGATCCTCAGCTACGACGCCTCGACCAACGCCTTCACGGGTACCGTCGAGAACACGACGAACAGTGTCCTCACCCGCGTCAGGATTGAAGTGCACCTCTCCAACGGCGTGGAGCTCGGTCCCACAACTCCGGTGGACATGGCTCCGGGCGAGGTGCGGACGGTCAACCTGCCGGCGACGGCAGAGCCGTTCACTGGCTGGGTTCCCCATGCCGAAGTCGGCGGGGGCGAGTCCGGTGGCGAGCACGGCTCCGGCGGCGACGGCAGCGAGTCCGGCGGCGAGCACGGCTCCGGCGGCGACGGCAACGAGTCCGGCGGCGAGCACGGCTCCGGCGGCGAGCGGCGTGGTCGCGGCTAGCGCCCGGTCGCAGCTGGCAAGGGGTGTACGCTCAACAGCGGAGCATCCTGCGAGTGGACGCGGCGTCTCTCCTGAGGCGCCGCGTCCGAGAACGTTCTTCGAGGACTGCTGATGAGCGGCACGGTCTTGATAGTCGAAGACGACAGGCGGATCGCGAACTGGGTGAAGGTGTACTTCGAGCGCGCCGGATTCTCCGCCGAGATGGCTCACGACGGCGAGAGCGGGCTGGCCCTGGCCCGCGATCTGGCCCCCGACCTGGTCATCCTCGACCTCATGCTTCCTCGCCTCGACGGCGTGGAGTTGTGCCGAATCCTCCGCCGCGAGTCGGACGTTCCGATCATCATGCTGACCGCCAGGGAAGCCCCGGCCGAGCGAATCACCGGACTGGACAGCGGAGCCGACGACTACATCATCAAACCGTTCGACCCGGAGGAAGTCATCGCCCGCGCCGAGGCCGTGCTGCGTCGCGTCAAGGGCAAGGTTCAGCAGGTGTTGACGCGCGGCGCCATCACGCTGAACGAGACCACCGGCGTCGTCGCGGTCGACGAGGAGCCCGTGGCCTTGAGCCAGGCCCAGATAGCCCTCCTGGCGACCTTCATGCGGCATCCCAACCAGGTGCTGACTCGCGAGCAGCTCATCTCCCTGACCTTCAGCAGTGAATTCGAGGGCTTCGATCGCGCCATCGACAGCCAGGTCGCCCGCCTGCGCAAGCAGATCAACCGCGACGGCCGCGAGCCCATCCAGACGGTCTACGGTGCTGGCTACCGGTTCGTATCGGAGGACGCCTGATGTCGCTGCGCTGGCGAATCATGGGCGCGACCGTCCTCGTGGTCCTTCTCGCGGTCCTGATCAGCGTGGCCGTGGGCTACTACGCGGCGCAGTCCCGCCTGGGCGAGTTCGTCGACGAGATCGGTGATGACGAGGCGGTCCAACTGGCCCGCAACCTGAGCCGGGAGCACACCACCGCCGGCGGGTGGGGCACGGCGGACCGGGCGCTGTCGGAGGCCGGGTACAGCTATGGGCAAGCGCCCGGGCGGGAGGGCTCGGACGACGGTGAAGAGGACCACGTCGAGGCCCTGCACCGGGATCCGGTCCGGGTCGTGATCATCGACACCGATGGGCGTGTCGTAAGGGATAACTTCTTCGAGCTGGCTCCGGGGGAGCCGGCGCCCGATCTGGGAGGGCGCCGCGAAACGGTGTCCGACCTGGCCACGAACCAGCCCGTCGGCTACGTCTACGTGGACGTCAATCGAGAGTTTCTGTCGAGCGAGTCCCACGGTTTCCTCAGCAGGCTCCTGCTCATCACCCTCATTGGCGGCGCGGTCACGGCCGGCGTCGCCATCCTGCTGGCCGGCTGGCTGTCCCGCCGCATCACGGCGCCCGTCACGGCCCTGACGGATGCGACCCAGGCGATCGCCCAGGGCGACACGACACGGCTGCCGGTCACGTCCTCGGACGAGCTGGGCAGGATGAGCGAGGCCTTCAACCGCATGACCTCCGCGCTGGAGACCCAGCGCGACCTCCGCAGACGGCTCGTGAACGATGTCTCCCACGAGTTGAACACGCCCCTGAGCGTTATCCAGCTGGAAGCAAAGGGACTCTCGGACGGACTCCAGGAGCCCGAGCGCGCGTCCGACCTCATCATCGGGGAGGTGCACCGGCTTCGGGGACTCGTCTCCGACCTGAACTCGCTCGCGGAGACCGACTACGGGGAGTTGGGCCTTACCCTCGAGCCCACGTCGCTCTCCGCGCTGCTCACCGCTGAGGTGGAGCGCTGGCAGCCGCAGGCGCGAGCCCGGGAGGTCGAGCTGTCGCTGCGGCTCTCCGACGACCTCCCCGACATGAGCCTCGACAGGATGCGGATGAGCCAGGCGCTGGGAAACTTTCTGAGCAACGCCATCAACGCCTCCGAGCCCGGCGGGGCCGTCGTCCTCGGGGCTGAGCTGGAAGGCGGGGACACGGTGGCTATCTCCGTTGTCGATGACGGCGCCGGCATCGAGGCAGCGGACCTGCCCCACGTCTTTGATCGCTTCTACCGCACCGACCAGTCCCGCAGCCGTGGGATAGCCGGCACCGGTCTGGGGCTGGCCATCGCGCGAGCGGTCGTGGAAGCGCACGGGGGTACCGTCACTGTGTCGAGCGCGGGGCCTGGACAGGGCGCTACCGTTATCATTCGCCTGATTCGAAATAGTTGAACGAAGGGTTCACGTTGCTTGCTCCCGTGATGCGCCGGCTGTTCGTCTGCATCCTGGTCGCTCTCGCGGCCACCCTGGTCGCCTGCGGCTCCGACGACGACGGCCGCTCGCTGTCGCTCGAGGACGCGGTTGGCCAGATGCTGCTGATCGGCTTCCAGGGCGAGCGGCTGGACGAAGAAACGGCTTCGCTCCTGGACGACATCGCGCCCGGCGGCGTCATCCTGTTCGATTACGACCTGCCGTCCGGAGGAGCGAAGCCGCGCAACATCACGTCGCCGGAGCAGCTGCGCGCCCTCATCGCGGAGCTGCAGGCGCAGGCCGATATCGCCTATTTCGTTGCCATCGACGTCGAAGGCGGGCTCATCAACCGGCTGAAGCCCGTCTACGGGTTCAGCATCGATCTGGCGAGTCACCAGGTGCTCGGCGCGGGCGCGGCGGCGGCAACGGGGGCCGCGGCGTCGGCCTCGGCGGAGGAGCTGCACGAGCTCGGCATCAACTGGAATCTCGCCCCGGTTGTGGATGTCAACGTCTTTCCCGAGAGCCCGGCGATCGGCGCCCTGGAGCGTTCCTTCAGCGACGACCCGGACGTCGTGGCCGCCCACGCCCGGGCATTCGCCGAGGCGCACGCCGCCGCCGGCGTCATCTCCTCCCTCAAGCACTTTCCCGGCCACGGCAGCGCCGTTGGGGACACCCACCTCGGCGTCACCGACGTTACCGCCAGCTTCGTGCGGGAAGACGAGCTGGCGCCCTATCGACGTCTGATCGAGGACGGCTACGACGACGCCGTCATGACGGCCCACATCGTGAACCGTGACCTCGATCCGACCGGCCGCCCCGCTACCCTGTCGACCGCGATCGTGACGGGCCTTCTGCGCGAGGAACTGGGCTTCAAGGGGGTCATCCTCTCCGACGACATGCAGATGGGGGCGATCGTCGAGGAGTACAGCCTCGAGCGTACGGCGGTTGAGGCTGTCAAGGCCGGGGTCGACGTGATCCTCATCGCCAACCAGCTGTCCGACGACACAACCGAGGTCTACCGCGTGAAGCAAGCCATTCTCGACGCCGTGGCCGACGGAGAGATCTCGGAAGACCGGATCTACGAGTCGGTCGATCGCATCCTGGAGCTCAAGCGCCGCTACGGCCTGCTCGACTAGACCACTGGCGCCCCGCAGTCGCGCGGGCTATCTCGACAGGAGCCAGTCCACCAGCGCGTCCACGAAGGCGTCGCCGTAGCCCGGGAAGTGGCTGCTGCCTTCCCCTTCCCACAGCTCGATCGTGATGCCCTCGGCGCAGCCCGACTCGAGGCGGTAGGCCCGCGTTTCGGCGCCCGACACCCACTGGTCGAGATCGAAGGTCGCGTGGGGCTGGAGGTCTTTGGGCCAGTCGCAACCGGCGCGCTGACTCCAGCGCGTCACCATCTCGCGAGCCCCCGCGTAGAACGCCGGCTCCCGGTCGCCCGCTGGATTCCGCTCCTGCTCGTCGCCTTCGAAGTGGATGACGCTGTCGGCCGTGCCGTGGATGTGCAGCACGGACACGGGCGGCGCGCCTTCGCAGCTGGTGTCTTCGACGTAGCTCGTCCCCGCGAGGCTGGCCACGGCGCGAAGGCCTGGGAGACCCTTGCAGGCCATGTGATACGACATGAACCCGCCGTTGGAGTAGCCAAAGAAATACACCGGACCGAAGTCGCGGGCAGTCCGCGCCAGGGCCACGAGCTCGGTCAGGTAGGCCACGTCATCTTCGCCGGTCTTTCCCTCCTCGCAGCACCGGTCGGTGGGGTTCCAGAAGCGGTAGCCCGCGTCGTTCGGAATCCCGTTGGGCAGCAGGAGCGCGAACCCGTGGGAGTTCACGCGCTCGTGAAGCGGCAGGAAGGCGGTGTGGGAGGCGGAGTCCCCACCGAAGCCGTGCAGGGACACGATCAGCGGCGTCTCGCCGTCGATGAAGTCCCGCGGCAGCACGAGAACCGACCGGTCACCCCGGCCGGGATGGTCGAGGTAGACGACCTCCCCGCCCGCGTCCTGGGCCAGTCTGACGGTCCGGCCCAGAACACTCCCCTCCGCCGGCGACTCCTGCTCGTCCTTGTCCTGCGCCAGCTGCTCCAGGATTGGCACAACCGCCTCCAGCCTGGAGAGAGCGGCCTCGATCTCCACGAGACGGGATTCGATGTCGGCCAATTGCTCCTGCTCGCCAGCGGCGCCGTCCCGCGCTTCCGCGCGGGCGGCCTGCTCCTCTCGCAGGGCCGCGATGTCCCGCTTCAGCGCATCGGTGTCCTCGGCGAGCGTCTCCAGGGACGCTTCCAGGGTCCGGATCTGCTCCTCCAGTTCGAGCACGCGCTCGTCGCGGGCGGCATCTTCGCCCCCACCGGAGCACGCGAGCAGGGTGGCCGCCAGCAGCACGCAGAGCGCCGCGGCAAACAGTGGCCGCAACACGCCGGCGCCACCAGGCCCGGGCGTGACGGTGAGCCTCACTGGTCCTCGTCGAATGCAGGAATCACGCCGCGAAGTATCCATGCTCGCGTCCGTTGTGAGGAGGGACGCCCTTGCGCTTTACTAACCGGCGGCGGAGTAATCTCAGTGCCGAAGGGCACGTTGAGTTCGGAGGTCGACCATGGTTCTTCCAGCCGCCGCCGCCCGCAATCTCGGCACGGAAACGGCGTTCGAAGTCCTGGCGCGAGCGAACAGGCTCGCGGCCGAGGGGCGCTCGACCATCAACCTCGGCATCGGTCAGCCGGACTTCGAGACACCCGACAATATCGTCCAGGCGGGCAAGCGCGCCCTTGCCGAAGGGAAGCACGGCTATACCCCCGGCGCCGGTATCCCCGAACTGCGGGAGGCGGTGGCCAGGGACCTCAAGCGCCGCCACGGGGCGGACGTCGATCCCGAGACGGTGCTCATCACGCCGGGGGCGAAGCCGGTCATGTTCTTCGCGGCCCTCCTCATGGGCGAGCCCGGCGTGGAGGTCATGTATCCCAACCCCGGCTTCCCCATCTACGAGTCCGTCATCCGCTTCTCGGGTGCGACTCCCATCCCCATCGAGCTGCACGAGGCCGATGGCTTCACCTTCGACCCCGACCAGGTCCTCGGCCAGATCAATGAGCGCACCCGCCTGATCATCCTGAACAGCCCCGCGAACCCGACCGGTGGCGTGTACACCCCGGAGCAGGTCGAGCGCCTCGTCGAGGGCCTCGAGCGCTGGCCCGAGGTTGTCATCCTGAGCGACGAGATCTACTCCCGCATCCTCTACGAGGGCCGCTCGCACGTCTCCTGGCTCAACTACCCGCAGCTTCGCGACCGGCTCATCGTCCTCGATGGCTGGAGCAAGACATATGCGATGACCGGCTGGCGGCTCGGCTACGGTGTCTTCCCGCCCGACCTCTTCCCCTTCGCGGAGCGACTCGCCATCAACAGCTACAGCTGTCCCAACGCCGCTACCCAGTACGCGGCGATCGAAGCCCTCGAAGGTCCACAGGATGCCGTCGACGTCATGACGGAGGCGTTCGATGAGCGCCGCAAGGTCATCGTCAGGGAGCTCAACGACGTGCCCGGCGTGAGCTGCGTCGATCCCGGCGGCGCCTTCTACGCCTTCCCCAACATCTCCGGGACCGGCATCGATACCCGCGTCCTGCAGGAACGCTTGCTCGAGGAGGCCGGGGTCGCCGTGATCGCCGGGACCAGCTTCGGCCATCTTGGCGAGGGCTATCTGCGCTTCAGCTACGCCGCCTCGCTCGACGAGATCGTCGAAGGGGTCGACCGCATGCGCACCCTGCTGGCGAACTGGTAGCGGCCTCGAACGCCTAGCGCAGGCCCTGCTGCTCGAGAAACTCCCGCAGGGCCGCCGCGCATGCCTCCGGTTGCTCAAAGGGGAGGAAGTGGGTCGCATCGGGAAGGAAGTCGTAGTCGACCTCTCGAATGTCGCCAAGGTCGAGCGTGGGGATGTAGGTGTAGGGGAGGGTCGGATCCGCTCCGAACGCCTTGACCGGGCAGGCGAGCTCAGCGAAGTCGATGGACACCGCGAAGAGCCTCCCGTACTCGATGATCTGCGCTTCGTACTCCGGCGGGCAAATCAGCTCGTATCCCTCCCCGGAGGGCAGCTCCCGCAGGGTTGTTTCCGCCATCAGCTCGAGGACCCCGGGGACCGCGTTCCGGTAGTTCGGGGAGAAACCCAGGAGCTCGACGAAGGCTTGTCTGCTCTTGAAGCGGTGACCTCTCCGTCGCACGCTGCCCGCGGTCTTGATCGACGCCTCATCGAACTCCTCGTGGCTGATGCCCGGCCTGCGGAGTGGCGGATCGAAGAGGAAGAGCCCGGAGAAGCCTCGGCACTTCCCCGGCGAGAGGAGCGTCGTCAACGCCGAGAAGGAGTGAAAGACCCCCGCCTTCGGCTTCTCCCCGTACTCGGCGTCGACTGCTTCCAGGATCGTGTCCTGGTCACGCGCAATCGTCGGGACGGTGTGTCCGTCCAGTGAGCCGACTTCGTTCCAGCCGTGATTCCGCAGGTCGTAGAGCACGAGGTCGAACTCGTCCTCGAGAAGCGACCAGAACGGGTAGTAGAGGTCGATGGCGAGGCCGTTGCCGTGGCTCAGGACGAGTCGCGGGCCGGCAGGGTTCCCGTGCCGCCGCACTTTGATCACCGTGTCGCCGTCCACCTGGACGTCCAGTGTGGAGAGCGGCTCCGGCAGCCTCCAGGCTGCCTCGGGATCACTCATTGGCAGGTACCTGTTCCGCGCTCGGTGTCCGTCGTGACAACGACACGCGCAACTCTACGCCCCTGACGAACTTCTAGGGACGCGCCGCACTCCTGGCAAGGGAATCCACCATCGCGGGCCGCGCGCTCTGCTGAGAGCTGCGACCGGCGACGCCTAGCCTGCGTCGAGGTGTGCGATGAGGTCAGACGGGGTCAGGAGCTCGGCAAACTGCTCGGCCGAGATATCGACCCCAAACTCTTCGTTCACGAGCTTCCAGAAAGCCACGATGTCGGGGGAAGGAACGCCGGCGTCGGCGAAGTTGCGGCTCTCGTTCAGGGGCGTCCCGGGCGTTCGGCCCTCGACCTCCAGGTTGTCGTCGACGATCTTCCGCAGTCGTTCTTCGGTTGTGGCCATGTGTACATGCTCCTGTAGGAAATTGGGACCATTCGCGGCGAAAGAATAGGCAGGCCCATCGGGATCGTCAATCTGGAACCGGGAGCAGCGCGAGTTCGATGAGCCCTGAGACCTAAGGGCCTGCAACCGGGGCCGCGGCGAGTGGAGCGGTGTCCCGGCAGCGAAACATGCCGGCATTCCTCGCCCGCGAACGTGCCGGCTCTTAACCGGGGAGATGCAGTGCCGTCGCCTGCTCCCGTACGCTGGTTCACATGGCCGACGCATCGAATGCCGCCCCACCCGTGACCGTGGTGACGGTCTACCCGATGACCGGCCGCCAGCTCTTCCTGAACGTACCCCACGCAGTCTGCGAGGAGTGCGATCTGACTGTACGCCTCGTCCAGCGCGTCGCCTCCGACCTGCCCCACGTCCAGGTTCGCATCAAGCCCTGGTTCGACCACATGTTCGATGCCCTGCGCCGCGGGGGCTGGCACCCCCCGGTCGTGACGATTGACGGAAGAATCACCACGCAGGGCGTCGTCCCCGATGAGGGCGAGCTTCGCAGCGCCCTCGCGCGTGCCGCCATCGGCGCCGATGACGGCTGACCGCCCCGGCTCCCCCGCCGGGGGCTTGCGCACGCTCCCCGGCGGATACTTCGCCGTCGGCACCGCGCGCGAGTGGGTCACGGCCTGCGCTGCCATCCTCATCCTCTGCGGGCCCGCTAGGCTCTTACTCCGCCTCGCGGGAGCGCTGCCAGACCGGCTCCACGGTCGGCGGGCCTGCCGCACCGCCGAGCGCTGGTGGGCCCGCCTCGCCGTCCGCGTCATCGGCCTCCGTATCCACATCCATGGCCTCGAGCACATCGATCGGGACGAGCGGTACGTGGTCGTTTCCCTGCATGAGGGCTTCGCCGATGGCCTTGCCCTGCTCCACCTTCCCCTCTCGCTCACCGCCGTTGCCCGCGACGAGCTCGCCACGTTTCCGATCCTCGGCGGCCAGCTCGCGCGGGGGCGGCACCTCTTCATCCGTCCCGAGAAGCCGCTTGAGACCACCCGCACCCTGCGTCGCGAGGCCCGGGCCGCTGTTGAGGCCGGAGATAGCATCCTGCTCTTCCCCCAGGGGTCCATCCTCGGCATCGAGGTCGCGTTCCAGCGGGGAGCCTTCAATCTCGCGGGCCGCCTCGGCCGCCCCCTCCTCCCGGTCGTGGTCACCGGCGGCCACCGCGTCTGGGAGCACCCCTTCGCCCCCACCCTGAGAACCCGCCAGTCCATGACCGTCGACGTACTCCCTCCGGTCCCGCCCGGCGAAGCCGGCTCCCTGCGGGAAGCGACCGAGCGGCGCATGAAGCAAGTGGCCCTCGCCAGCGCGCCGCCGCCCCGCCACTTCGTTCCCGCTCGCGATGGGTTCTGGGACGACTACCGCTACGAGATCGACCCGGCCTTCCCCGATCTCGCTCGACAGGTCGCCACCCATCGGGCAGCCGGGTCCCGTGAGCGGCAGGGACGCTCCTAGTCCGCTCAGCGCGGGTCGAACTCCACCAGCAGGTCTCCCACCGAACGGATACTGCTCCCGCGCTTGCGGGCCCTGATGGTGTCCATCTGCTCGTCGGCCAGCCGGGGCGACTTCATCACCCGAAGCAGCTCTTCGGCGCCCACGATCGCCTCCCGCCGGGCGAGCTGGTAGCCGATGCAGAAGTGGCGCCCGAGCCCGAAGCCGAGGTGTCCGAACAGGCCGTCGCGGGAGTAGCCGGCCCGCAGATCCCGCTCGGAGTACAGGTCCCCCCGGAACGGGTCGAACCGGTCCGGCTCGTCGAAGACCGCATGCGTACGGTTCCCGATGGGCGCCCCCAGCCCCTTGACCGCTCGCCGGGACCGCTGGTAGGCATAGCCCAACACGTTGAGGAGGCAGGGAGATGGGCAAGTACTTGCTCCAGGCGAGCTACACGCAGGAAGGCCTCGCGGGCCTGGTCAAGGAGGGCGGGACCAGCCGTCGCGCCGCCCTGGCCGAGACAATCGAGGGGGTGGGCGGCACGCTCGAGTCGCTCTACTTCGCCTTCGGCGACACGGACCTGTTGATCATCGCCGACCTGCCCGACGACGCGGCCGCCACCGCCGTCTCGCTCGCGGTGGGCGCGGCGGGCGCACTCAGTGCGAGCGTTACCGTCCTGGTCACCCCGGAGACCGTCGACGACGCCATCGCCAGGAGCGTCCCCTACCGGCCGCCGGGAGCCTGACGGGCAGACAGCGGCCGGCCCGGGATCCGTCCTCCCGCCGCGGGCGCCCCCTCCTGCAAGGGCGCTTACACCGCGGCCGCCAATAGCCTTGACTCCCTGTTGTAGGCTCGCCCGCAGGGTGCCGCACCTGCCGGGGAGGGCCTGAGCATGGTCGCCAGACTTCGTCCGTATCGTCGCGCCGCCATCATCCTCGCCGTCACCGCCGTTGGCGCCGCCGCCATCTTCCTTGGCCGCCCCGCCATCGCCGAGGCCGCCGCCGTGGACGGCGAGACCGAGTTCGTCCTCAACACCTTCGCCTTCCTCATCTGGGGGGCGCTCGTGATGTGGATGTGCGCCGGCTTCACCATGCTCGAATCCGGCTCTGTCCGCACCAAGAACGCCTCGATGATCTGCCTCAAGAACATCGGCATCTACTCGATCGCTGGCCTCGCCTACTTCGTCATCGGCTACAACCTCATGTACGTCGATGTCGTGGGCGACTTCATCGGCTCCTTCAACCTGCTCTACGAAGCCTCCGACGTTGAGCTTGCCTTGCTCGAAGCGGAGGAACTCGAGCAGGCCGTGGCCGCCGAAGCTGTCCTCGCCGATGAGTCCTACGCGACCATGTCCGACTGGTTCTTCCAGATGGTCTTCGTGGCCACGGCCGCCTCGATCGTCTCCGGCGCGCTCGCCGAGCGCGTCAAGATGTGGCCCTTCTTCTTCTTCACCCTCGCTCTGACCGCCGTCATCTACCCCATCGTGGGGGCGTGGACGTGGGGTGGTGGCTGGCTCAACGAGCTGGGCTTCCAGGACTTCGCCGGTTCCACCATCGTGCATGGGGTCGGGGGCTGGGCGGCCCTCGCCGGCATCCTCGTCGTCGGCCCCCGGCTCGGGAAGTTCCGCGCGGACGGCAGCGTCAGGCCCACTCCCCCCTCGAATGTCCTCGTGGTGACGCTCGGCGTCTTCATCCTCTGGCTCGGCTGGTTCGGGTTCAACGGCGGGTCGCAGCTGGCGCTGGCCAGCACGCTGGATGCCGTCTCCATGAGCCACGTGCTCGTCAACACCAACCTCGCCGCGGCAGCCGGCGTCATGGCCGCCCTCGGCCTCTCGCGTTTTGTCTTCGGGCGCATCGACCTGATCACAGGCCTGAACGGCGCCATCGCCGGGCTCGTCTCCATCACCGCTGGCCCCACAATGACGGAGCACTGGTGGGCCATCGTCATCGGCGCAATTGGCGGCGTGCTCTGCACGCTCGCCATCAAGCTCTTCGAGAAGCTCAGGCTCGACGACGTCGTCGGCGCGGTTCCCGCCCACCTCGTCGCCGGCATCTGGGGCACGCTCGCCGTCTGTATCGCCGCCGGAGGCGACTTCGGCGTCCAGATCGCGGGCGTCGCGGCCGTTGGCGCGTTCGTGTTCACGACGTCGTTCGTGCTCTGGAAGGGCCTGGCCCTCACGGTCCAGGCGCGCGTCTCCCCCGAGGTGGAGCAGCTCGGCCAGGACGCCGGCGAGCTCGGCATCGAAGCCTACCCCGAGTTCGTGCTCATGCCCGACGACTTCTCGCTGCCGGAGCCCCCGCCACCCGAGCCCGAGGAGGCGCCCGCCGAGGCCTGATCCGGGGCCGTACATGTGCCGCACATGTGATAATGTGGGGCACATGTCGAAGATGATTCAGATCCGCAACGTCCCCGATGAGGTCCACCGTGAGGCCAAGGTGCGAGCCGCTCGTGCCGGCATGACCCTCTCCGCCTACCTGCTGCGGGAGATCGAGCGGTCCCTTGAGACCCCCGACATTGAGGAACTGATGGCCCGGATAAGGTCCCGTGAGCGAATTCATCCCTCCGAGTCCCCTGCTGAGATCATCCGGGCCGAGCGTGAGGCGCGGTGATCGTCGTCGACGCCTCGGTCGTTGTGGACATGTTCCTCGGTGGAGGTGGAGCCGCCGGGGACGAGTTAGACACCAGGATTTCCCGGCAAGAAGAGATCTGCGCCCCCCACCTGCTGGATGCCGAAGTCGGCCAGGCGGTGCGCCGCTTGTCGATGCACGGGGAGATGACCATCGGCCGGGCTCGTGCGTCGGTGGGGGAGTTGGGGGACCTCCCGATCCGCCGCTACCCCCACCCGTGGCTGTTGCCTCGCGCCTTCGAGCTTCGCGACAACGTGACCACCTACGACGGCCTCTACCTCGCCCTCGCAGAAGTGCTCGGCGCCCCCTTGCTCACATGCGATGCCAGGCTCCGCGACGTGCCCGGCTGCCACGCCACCGTCGAGGTTTTCCCGGTCATGCCACCCGGAGCCCCAACCTGATGCCCGGCCCCGTTAGGCCGCTTACACGTCCCGCACGGGCCCTTTTCCCCGAGCCGTGTAGCATGGGCGCATCAGGGAGGCGTTAAGCACCTATGTTGAGATTCGCCGAAGAGATCATCCTGCTCTTGCTTCGCGATGAGGACGGGACGTTCGTTCACGTGCCCAACTGGTCGATGGACCGGGCGCTCGCCGGCGCTGTCCTCATGGACCTCGCCCTGGAGAACCGCATCGACACCGATCTCGAGAACCTCACCCTGATCGACTCCACCCCCATCGGCGACAGCCTCCTCGACCCCACCCTCGCCGAAATCGCCGCCGATGAAACGCGCGACCCCCGGTACTGGGTCGAGAAGGTGGCCCAGCGCGCCCCCGAGCTGCGCGAGGAGGCCCTCAACCGCCTGGTCGAGGGCGGCATCCTCGAGCGCGAGGACGACCGCTTCCTCTGGGTCTTCCGCTCCCGCCGCTACCCCATGGTCGATGGCAAGGCCGAGCGCGAAGTGAAGCTCCGCATCATGGGCATCCTCTTCAGCGACGAGATCCCCGACCCCCGCGACGTCGTCATCATCTGCCTCGTCGACGGCTGCCGGATCTTCCGCGAGCTCCTCTCCAAGCGGGAGTTGGAGCAGGTCACCCCGCGCATCGAGCAGGTGCGCAAGCTCGACCTCATCGGCCAGGCCATGGCCCAGGCCATTCGCGACATCGAGGTCTGGATCACGACCGCCCAGATCGAAGGGCGGATGCTCTACTAGACCGCTGTCCAGTCTATGGCTGCCGCACCCGACGAGCTGATCGAAGGCTGGCTGCGGGAAGAGCAGCAACCGTTCAGCGGCTGGGACTTCTCCTACCTCGACGGGCGGATGGTCGTGGAGCGGGAACCCTGGTCGTACCTCGACCGCGCCGCCGAACTGATGGGACAGTCCTCGTCGGTCGTCGACCTCGATACGGGCGGGGGCGAGAAGCTCCTCGCACTGCGGGACCACTGGCCCGCGAAGGTGGCCGCCACCGAGGACTACGCACCCAACTATGAACTGGCTTCCGGACGACTCTCACCCCTGGGCGCGACGGTCGTGAAGGCGGCAGTCTCTGACACGGCAGCGATGCTCTTCGCCGACGGCGAGTTCGACCTCGTCCTCAACCGGCACGCCGCCTTCAACGCACAGGAGGTGGCCCGCGTCCTCTCGAGCGGCGGTTCCTTCCTGACGCAACAGGTCCACGGGATGTGGGCCTGGGACCTGCTTGCCGCCTTCGACTCGGAGCCCCAGTGGCCAGATGCGACGCTGGCGAAGTACGTGCCGCTCCTGGAAGCGGCCGGCCTGACCGTGGTCGACGCCGAGGAGTGGGAAGGCAGTCTTGCGTTCACCGACGTCGGCGCGATCGTTTACTACCTCAAGGCCACGCCCTGGGAGGTGCCCGGGTTCACCGTGAAGACGCACCTTCGCTACCTGCTCGCTCTCCAGCAGAGGCTGGACGCGGGCGAGGATCTGGCCTTCCACGCCGCCCTGTACCTCATCGAGGCGACGAAGCCTTAGCCTGGGGTCTGCTCGCGCTCGCCCACCCAGCGCGCGAGCGCCTTCTTCGGATCCGCCAGCTCCTGCACCGACTCGTAGTGCCAGTCGCGCCAGCCCTCGCGCGGGAGCCCCGTGAACAGCATCAGGTTCAGCGGGTAGTGCTCGCTGTCCGTCGCCCGGCGGAAGTCGTCCCGGAACAGGAACGTCGGCTTCCCCAGCGCGATCGCTATCCCCAGCTCCACCATCACACCCTCGTCCGGCGGAACTCCGTTCACGACCGCGAAGATGGCATCCGCCTCCCGCACGTCCTCGAAGTCCGCCTGCCCGATGCGCCACGCCCAGTCGGGCTCCGTCCGATCGACCTGGTTGTTGCGCGCGAACGGCTCCCAAACCTCAAGCCCTAGCCCCTCCAGCGCCTCGACGAGCCGGGGCAGCAGCAGCTCCCGTTGCTGTGCCGAGAACCCGTACGGGCTCGCCAGGTAGATGGTCTTGCGTGACTGAGGGCCTGCCATGGCGGGCGACAGTATAGGCGGCGTCCCCGGTCCGCCTTGACTCTGTTGCTAACCTGCCTCCCATGCGATCCCGACTGTTGCGCCTGCTCGCCATCGCGCTCCTCCTGGGTCTGCCGCCAGCGATGCGGACCGAGAGCGCGCTCGCCTGCTCGTGCGCCGAGATTCCAGGGGTATGGGAGTCCGTGGAGGAGGCCAGCGCCGTCTTCGCCGGGAGAGTGGAAGCCCTCGAAGGTTGGGAGACTGAGGACGACTACGGCGTCCACGTCACCTTTGCCGTGTCCCGAGTCTGGAAGGGACCCGCTTCGGCGGAGCTGGTCGCCAACACCCGCTCCCTCGGCGCGGGCGACTGTGGAGCTCCCCTCAGGCTTGGCGAGGAGTACCTCGTCTACGCCTACGACGAGACCCTCGACATCTGGCTCTGCACGCGAACACTCCCGCTCGCCTACGCCGAAGAAGACCTGGCGACGCTGGGCGAGGGCCACGCGCCCGTTCCCGGTGCGACCGGCGACGTCGAGGCCGTCGTGCGGCCGCCGCCCGGCGCCCCAAACGTGGGGAGCGGCGACGCTGCAGCCCAGCAGGCCGGCGGCGACCTCTCGTGGTGGCTACTCGCCGTCGTGACGCTTGCCCTGGCGGGGACCGGAGCCGTCTTCCTCCGCAGGCGCCTTCGCTAGGAGGTCCCCATGTGCTCCCGGCTCCTTCGGCTCGCGGCCATCGCCCTGCTCGTCGGCCTGCCGTCCGCTCTCAGAACCGAAACGTCGTTGGCGTGCTCGTGCATCTACTTCGACCCCCAGGAGGCGTATTCGTTCCACGACATCGTCTTCGTGGGCAAGGCGGTGCGAGCGCATCACATTCCGCCCGAGGAGATTGATGATCTCGGTGCCCAGATGGTCACGAAATTCGAAGTCTCTACCGTGTGGAAGGGCCCTCCATACGAGACCCTCTGGGTGAGGAGCGGGGCGCCGGGAATGTGCGGCTTCCACTTTGTGGAGGGTCAGGACTATCTCGTCTATGCGAAAGACTGGCATCCACACGAATGGGGCAATCTGATCACCTCATCCTGCAGTCAAACCCGGGAGTTGGCAGACGGCGGCGACTACCTGGAAGCTCTTGGCGAGGGTCAGCCACCTGAGTCGGGAGTGGTCGGTCCCCGCCCCGCTCGGCTAGGGGATGAGTCGATGCTCCCAACCTGGGGCATCGGGCTGTTGGTGGCAGGTGCCCTTGCCGGAGCTGGAGTGGCCATCCTCGCCGTCCGCCGGCGCGCACGCCGAACCTGAGCGGCCGTCCGGCCGCTCAGGCACAGCGAATCCGGCTTCGGAAGACCCCTAGACCGGGACCGCGATCTTCGCGAACTCGCCGCTCAGGTCGGCCGGGCCCCGGTACAGCGCTTGGAACTCTCGCGTCTGGATGTACCACTGCCCGTCGATGCGCGTGTACGTGTCCACGTAGCAGATCGAGTTCATCGAGCGCGAGCCGTCCGCCATGTTCAGGAACTCGCCCATGTACCAGCGGCCCCGCGCCGTGTCGCCCGTCACGTCATCGACGACGCCCGAGTACACGTGCATGTAGACGTTCGGGATGCTGCCCATGATGTTCGTCCAGAGCGGCACCATCACCTCGCGGCCCTTGTGGACCTCGCCCACGTTCCACTCGCCGTCCGGCGCCCATGTCTGGCCCCACGCCTCGGCATCGAAGCGGTTGACCGCATCGACGTAGCGCTCGGCCACCATGCGGATGGCGGTGTAGTCCTCGACTGTTGGCTTACCCATTGCGTTTCTCCCGTTTGGTTTTGCCCTGTGCGCCCTTGCGCCAGCGGGCCGCTGGTTGCTAGTGGTTTTCCCAGGCCATGTAGGGGTGGAACTCCCCGTGCAAGTAGCCGCTGTAGAGCAGCTCGTGCGTTCGCCTGGCGAACAGCCACTGGCCGTCGATGCGCACGAGGTCGTCCTCGTACACGGTCACTCCGGCCATGCGCGTGTTTTCTCCGATTTGGACCTCCTCGGTGTGGTACCAGCGGGCCGTGGCCGTATCGCCATCGACCGTGTCCACCACCCCCGAGTTCACGAGCATCACGACCGCCCGCATATCGGACATCGCCCGCTCCCAGAACTGGGCCAGCTGCGCCCGTCCCCGCGGCGGATCCTCTCCCCCGTACTCCCACACGCCGTCCGGCGCCCACGTCGCGATCCATGCCTCGGGGTCGCGACGGTTGATGGCGTCGACGTAGCGTTCACAGAGCTGGCGGATGGCCGTGTACTCGTCCGGCATGGGCAGCGCATGGTACAGGGTTCGGGTGGCGGCGGGGGCGGCCGAGCCTGCCGCCGCGCCTTGGACAGTGGCGCCGCCAGCAGGCACGATCGGCGCACTTCCACCCGCGAGGCCACCATGAGCACCACCCCCCTTGAAAT
Organism: Dehalococcoidia bacterium; assembly: GCA_009839725.1. Lineage (GTDB taxonomy): Bacteria > Chloroflexota > Dehalococcoidia > Tepidiformales > Tepidiformaceae > UBA2991. Next base: position 163,731 of record VXPF01000024.1, read on the forward strand.
CCTCCGCACCGGACTCACCTCCATGCACGCCCTCCTCGACCAGGCGATCGGCGACATGACACTCGATCAGCTCAACTTCCGCCCCGCCGAGGGCGGCCTCAGCCCCTTCTTCAGCCTCTGGCACTACGTCCGCACCGAGGACAATATCGTCAACTACATCGCCCAGGGGCGCCCCACGGTCTGGCTCGAGGGCGGCTACGACGAGCGCTTCGGCCTGCATCGCACCTCGCAGGGCACCGGCATGCCCGAGGAAGAGGCGAAGGCCATGGCGCTCAACGACCTCGACGGCTGGCGCGAGTACCAGCCCCGCGTCTGGCAGGCCACGGACGACTACCTTGCCACCATGTCGCCCGACGAGTTCGACACCCGCACGGTCACCATCAAGCCGCTCGGGGAGATGTCACTCTGGCAGGGACTCAACGGCGTCTGCCTCAGCCACGGCTACCGGCACGTGGGCGAAATCGAGTACGCCCGCGGCATCCTCGGCCTCGGCGGCCTGACGATTTAGTCGGTTTCGTCCTCTCCGTCCTCGCCTCGCGACTCCAGCACGCCGATGCGGCGGTCCAGGCTGCGCAGCGAGTAGCGGATGATCGCCATCGTCACGAAGAAGTCGAACCACAGCATCACCGCGCCCACGATCATGAAGGCGTCCTGGATGATCCGGTGGTTCACCAGCACGGCCGCCAGGATGAAGGCGATGCCCACCCCCGAAAGGAGCGAGGGCACGACGATGAGGGCCCCGCCGACCGTTCGCCGTACCGTCATGCGCCGTCCCCCAGCCTGGCGCTCTCCTGAGCCAGCAGGCCCAGCCCCATCGGCCCGAGCTCCAGCGCCTCGCGATGGAACGTCGCCAGGTCGAAGTCTGCCCCGAGGCTCTGGCGCGCCGCTTCGCGGGCGGCAAGCCACTCCCGCTCCCCCACCTTGTAGCTGATCGCCTGCCCGGGAAGGCCCAGGTAGCGGTCGATCTCGCTCGCGATGAAGTCCTCGGGGAAGTGGCTGCGGGTCTTCGCGAACTCGTCGCCCAGCTCCGGGGTCCAGCGCTCGCCGGGGTGGAACGGCTGCCCTTCCGGGATGTCCAGCTCCAGGTGCATGCCGATGTCGATGATGACGCGCACGCTCCGCAGCGCCTGCGAGGCCAGCAGCCCCATCCGGTAGTCGGGAACCTCAAGGTACCCGAGCTCGCCCATCAGGCGCTCCGCGTAGAGCGCCCAGCCCTCCACGTAGCCCGAGCAGTCCCCCAGCAGCCGCTGGAAGCGCGACAGGTCGAGTAGCCGCGTGTTGCCCCGCTCCAGGTGGTGTCCCGGCACGCCCTCGTGGTAGGCGATCGAGACCTCGCCCCAGAGGGGGAAGCGCGTCTTCCCGCCCGTCGGGTACCACGTCCTCCCCGGTCGCGAGAAGTCTTCCGAGGGACCAGTGTAGTACATCGCCAGCGCGCCCCCCGGAGGCGCGATCATCGCCTCGATGCGCTGCAGCTTCTCCGGAATGTCGAAGTGCGTGCCGTTCAGGTCGGCGATCGTCTGCTCCTGCAGGTCCTGCATCCACTGCCTGAAGGGCTCGACCCCCTCGATCGAGCGCTCGGGGTCGGTCTCCAGCACGGCCTTCGCCGCTTCGACACCCTCCCCCGGCGCGATCTGCTCCGCGGCCGCTTCCATCTCCCGGCCGATCCGGTGGATCTCGTCCCACCCCCAGCGATACGTCTCGCGCAGGTCCAGCTCGCAGCGGTTGTAGGAACGCGCGTAGCGGGCGTACCGCTCCTCCCCCACGGCGTCCTGCTCGATGGCCCGGGGCAGGTAGGTCTCCCGCAGGAACGCGCCGAAGGCGGCGTAGCTCTCGCCGGCGGCCTGGGCCGCGGCGTCGAGGTCGCTTCGAAGCCCTTCCGACAGGCCGTCTCCCGCCCGATCCACGAAGTCGGCGAAGAACCCTCCATCGCCGTTCCCGGCCCACGTTTCGCATTGCTTCACGCACGCCTCTACCTGGCGCCGTGCCGCCGCCCGCCCCGCTTCCAGCCCCGCCTCCAGCGTCGTGCGGTACCCCGCGAGCGCTTCGGGCAGCTTTGCCAGCCGCCGCGCGATCGTCTCCCAGTCCGACTCGCCCTCCGTCGGCATCAGGTCGAAGGTGCTGCGTAGACCTTGCATCGGCGAGGCCAGCACGTTCAGCCCCGCCAGGTAGTCGCCCGTCTCGTGCAGCTCGATATCGATGGTGAGCGCCTCGCGCATCACCTCGCGCAGGATGCGGTCGCCCTCCCCTTCGAGGGGCAGCGCCTCCAGCGAGGCGAGGGTGTCCCGCGTGTGGCGGTCCCGCTCCTCGAAGCCTTCCACCGAGTAGTCCGTGAGCTCGTCCTCCTGGCCCGCAATCCCGAGGCTCGTGGCCGCGTTCGGATGAAGCGCCGCCAGCTCCTCGACATATCGGTCCCCGAGTTCCGTGATCGCCGACATTAGCGTCCTAGCTTGCCACCGTCCCGGCGGGACCGCGAGGGATCGCGCGCCGGCTCCGCGTTCTGCTCGCCCCATGCGTCGATCGCCACCAGCCGTTCGAGCGGTTGCCGCCGCTGCTCCCGGACCTCGCGGCGCTGCAGGTCCTCGGGCAGCGACTCGACTGCTCCAGGGAACCCAATCGCGAACACGACGAGTACCCGCAGCTCGTCCGGCGCCCCGAACGCGCTCCGCACCGCCTCTTCGTCGAATCCGGCCATCGGGTGCGCGACGAGACCGAGCGCCGTCGCCTGCGCCATCAGGTTCCCGGCGGCGATTCCCGCGTGGAAGGACCAGAGCGCGCGCTCCTCCCCGTACGACTCCGCGTGCTCGTGCGCGGGCATCGATCCCAGCGCCACCAGCAGCGGCGCCGCCGGGGCCCAGTTCCGGTTCCCCTCCGAGAGCGCTTCCGTCAGTCGGGCGCGGACTTCCGTGGATTGCGCCACCAGCAGCCGCGCCGACTGCACGTTCCCGTGGCTGGGCGCGACCGAGACCGCGCGCCACAGCAACTCCTGCATCTCCGCCGGTACCTCGCGCGGGTCGAAGGCGCGACGTGCGCGCCGCCCAGACAGCGCCTCGATCAGCTCTCCCATCACCCCTCCGGCGCGCGATCGTGCCACCCTCCCGCCGCCGGTGCTAGGGTGACCCGCCATGCCCACCTTCATCGGCCTCGACCTCGCCTGGACCGCCCACCGCGAGAGCGGCATCTGCTGGCTCCAGGGCGAGAGCGCCGCGGACCTGCGCTGCACCCGGCTGGAAGCCGCGGTCTGCAACCCCAGGCGGCTTGCCGATGAACTGGCGGCTGTCGAAGGCCCGCTCGTTGTGACGATTGACGCTCCCCTTCTTTACACGCCCGAGCGCTGGGCCGAGCGCGAGGTCGCCCGCCGCTTCGGTCGCTACAAGGCTTCCGCCCACTCCGCCCACGCTGCCGTGCGCCGGGGCTATACCGCGGGAATCGACCTTGGTCGAGCGTTGATGGAACGAGGCTTCACTGCCGACCCTGCCCCCCTGCTGAGGGGTGAGCCGGGCCGGTTCGCCGTCGAGATCTACCCCCACACCGTTCACGTGCGCCTGTTCGGTCTTTCCGAGCGCCTTCCCTACAAGCCGAGGCCCCACCGGAGCGTCGCCTTCCGCCAGGCCGTCATGCAGGAGTACCAGGAGCATCTGCGCGCGCTCATGGAGCGCGAGGCTCGCGGTGTCTTGCGCGACCCCCGCGTGCGGCAGGCGCTGGCGCCCAGGATGGCCGCGACTGCCACGGGCGCGGGTCTGAAGCGCCTCGACGACACCCTCGACGGCCTGACCTGTGCGCTCTCCGCCTGGCTCCTGTGGAAGGAGCCCGATCGCTGGGAGACGCTTGGCGACCTGAACGGCTACATCGTCGCGCCGCGCGAGACGTAGCCCCGCCCCGGCCCGCTACATCCGCTCCGGAGCGGTCATCCCCATCAGGTCGAGCACGCGCCCCAGCGCGATCTTCGCCGCCAGCACCAGCCGCAGCCGCGCCGCCGTGAGCGCGGCGTCGTCCGTGATCACCTTCAGGTTGGGGTCGCCCTGCTGCCGGAAGGCGTCGTTGAAGGCGTGGAACGAGGTCGCCAGCTCCATGCCGTAGTGCGCCAGGTGCTGGGGCTCGTACGTCGTCGCCACCAGCTCGATGACCTCCGCCAGCCGCAGCATCTCCCGCACGAGCGCGAGCTCGTGCGGCGCCGTCAGCAGCGCGACGTCGCCCCCCTCCGGCGTGCGCCCCTCGCCGGCGGCGCGGTCGAGGATGCTCGCCAGCCGCGCGTGCGCGTACTGGATGTAGTACACGGGGTTCTCGTTCGACTGCTTCACCGCGAGGTCGAGGTCGAAGTCCATCTGCGAGCTGGGCGCCCGCAGCAGGAAGAAGAAGCGCGCGGCGTCCGGCCCCACCTCCTCGACGAGCTCGTCGAGCGTGATGATCTCGCCGCCTCGCTTCGAGAGCCGCACGGTCTCGCCCCCCCGCTTCAGCGTCACGAGCTGGTAGAGGAGCAGGTGCAGGGCGTCGCCCTTGCCCGTCACCGCCTCGGTGCCGGCTTCCAGCCTCGAGACGTGCCCGTGGTGGTCCGCTCCCCAGATGTTGATGACCTGCTCGAAGTCGCGCCGCACGAACTTGTCGTAGTGGTAGGCGATGTCGCTGGCGAAGTAGGTCGGCCGCCCGTCGGAGCGCACGACCACGTTGTCCTTGTCCTCGCCGAGGTCGCTGGAGGTGAGCCACAGCGCCCCCTCGCGCTCGGCCAGGTGGCCGTTCTCGCGCAGGATCGCGATCGCCGCGTCGTAGGCGGAGGCGGCGCCGTCCGCCGAGGGTTCGTACAGCGAGCGCTCGCTGAACCAGCGGTCGTAGGTGGTCCCGAACGTGGCGAGCGTGCCCCGGATGTGCTCGACGATGAGCGCGATGCCCATCTCGCGCACCTCTGGCGACGGGGGTTCGCCCGGCTCGGCGAGCAGGCGATCGCCCTCGCGCTCCCGCAGCTGCGTGGCCAGGTCGACCATGTACTCGCCGGGGTATCCGCCCTCGGGTATGGATACGTCGCGCCCGTGCTGCTGCTGGTAGCGTGCGTACAGCGTCTCCGCGAACACGTCCGTCTGCGTGCCCGCGTCATTCACATAATATTCTCGCTCGACCTCGTACCCGGCAGCCGACAGCGCTGACGCGAGCGTGTCGCCGATCGCGGCTCCGCGCCCGTTCCCCACGTGCAGCGGCCCGGTCGGATTCGCAGAGACGAACTCGACCTGCACTCGTTTGCCCTGGCCCAGGGCGCCGTCCGCGAAGGTGGGACCCTGCTCGATGATGCGATCGATCTCGCCCTGGACGAAGTGCTCGGCCAGGCTCAGGTTGATGAAGCCGGGGGGCGCGATCCGTGGCTCGTCGATCACTTCGCCCGCGGGCAGGTGCCCCGCGATCGCCTCCGCGATCGCAAGGGGCGGCATCATCGCCGAGCGCGCGAGCCGCAGTGGCAGGGAGCTGGCGTAGTCGCCGTTGGCGGGGTCACGCGGCCGCTCCACGAGGTCGTCGGGCAGGGCGACATCCGGCAGGCTGCCCGCCCGGATCGCCGCCTCGGCGGCCTCCGCGACAAGCGCGCCCACCCGATCGCGAAGCGTCGTCGTCTCAGTCACCGACAAAGCGTATCGCCTCTCGCCCCACCGGGGGAGAGGCTACAGGTCGAACGGGAACTGCTGGCGCTGGGCCAGCGTCGAGAGCTCGCCCGCTGCCGCCTGCGCCTGCTCCACGACGTCGGGCGGGTAGCCGTATTCGAGGCGGTGCTCCTCGAACTCGTCCACGTCGAGCAGCTCGATCGTGCCGCCGGCGCGCACCGTCACGTCCAGGTCCAGGTCGATGTATCGGATCTCGCCGTCGTCGAACTCCGGCGGCGTGGTGATGTTGCAGTACCACAGCGCCGTCTCCTCGCCCGGTTCCGCCAGGCGGAAGACGTTGTACCAGCGGTCGCGCCAGAAGTGCGCAAAGCTGTCGTAGCGGGATCGAAACTCGCCCCGGCTCGTGAAGATCGGGCTTCCCGCGGCCGAGTGCGCCTGCAGCAGCGACCCGTCGTCCGAGATGACACGCAGGTGCTGGATCCAGTGCGCCTCACCGTTGTACTTGGTGACGCGCAGGAGCAGCGGATTGCCGCGGGCGATGGGAGCGCCGTTCATGGGTCGATCATACCCCGCCGCGCATGCCCTCAGCCGCCCGCTGCGGTGAAGGTAGGGTGGGGCCGTGGCGGCTACGTCGTGTAGATCAGGCCGAGTACCGTGCCCGCGATGATGGCCACCGCGCCCAGCCCGAGAACGATCGCCAGATCGCGCTGGCTGTACTCCGCCCGCACGTCCGTGTGCGCCGGCGCGACCTCGGGTTCGCCCTGTTCGCTGTCGCTCATGTCGACTCCCGCGCCCATTCTGCGCGCCCTCCCTGCTCCGCGCACCCCACCCGGCGCCTCCGACTTGCTCGTGTGCGATGCGTCGTCCACGCTCGCTTGGGACGCCTGACACATCGGCGTCAGGGGAGTGGCGATGGCTGCCGACGGGAGCGCTGGGGACCTGGTCATCGATGCCAGGGACGTCACCAAGACCTACGACACCGGCGAGGTCCAGGTTCATGCCCTCCGCGGCGTCGACCTGCAGGTGCCGAGGGGCGAGATGGTCGCCATCATGGGCCCCTCCGGTTGCGGCAAGACCACCCTCCTCAACTGTCTCTCCGGCCTCGATGCCTTCGATGACGGCCTCGTGCTCATCAACGGCGCCGACATCTCCCGCATGGCCGACAACGAGAAGACCGAGTTCCGCGCGCAGGGCATGGGCTTCGTCTTCCAGACCTACAACCTGCTGCCCGTCCTCTCCGCCGTCGAGAACGTCGAGCTCCCCCTCATCGTCTCCGGCACCAGGCCCGCTGAGGCGCGCGAGCTCGCCCTTGCCGCACTCGATCGCGTGGAGCTCAAGCAGTACGCCGGTCACCGCCCCGCGCAGCTCTCGGGAGGCCAGCGGCAGCGCGTGACTGTCGCCCGCGCCGTCGTCAACAACCCCGCCATCGTGTGGGCCGACGAGCCGACGGGCGCCCTCGACTCGACCACCGCGGGCGGCATCATGGACCTGCTCGTCGAGCTGAATGCCGGCGCCGATCAGACCCAGGTCATCGTCACGCACGCCCCCGAAGTGGCCGCCCGCTGCCACCGCACGATTTACATGGCCGACGGCCTCATCGAACGCGAGGAGACGCTCCGACCCCTCGCCCCGGCCCCCGCCTGACGCGCGGCCATGGAGGAACTGTTCGGCGTCTCCATGAACACGATCGCGGTCGTGGTCGTCGCGATCACGGCCGTCATCCTGGCGCTGCTCGCCTGGGTCGCCTTCCGCAACCCGGTGATGTTCAAGACCGGCCTGCGCAATATTCCCCGGCGCCGCGCCCAGACCACCCTCATCATCTTCGGCCTCATGCTCGCGACCGTCATCATGACCGTCGCCTTCGGCACCGGCGACACCGTCTCGAGCACCGTCACCGAGGACATCTACGACCTCACCGGTGAGACCGACATGCTCATCGTCTGGGACGAGGAAGGCAGCCCGCGCCCCGAGGACGAGCGTGTCATTCCCCTTGAGGAAGTCGCCGCCTGGGAGCAGCGATTCGCCAGCGACCCCGACATCGACGGCTTCCTGCCCATCCTTCTGGAGACGCTCCCCGTCATCAACACGGCCACCGGTTTGAACGAGGCCGGCGCCACGATCGTCGCCTATGACACCAACGCGGCCGCGCCCTTCGGCTCGCTCCGTGACCTTGACGGGAATGTGGTGACGCTCAGCGGCAACGAGATCGTCGTGAACGAAGACCTTGCTGGCGAGATCGACGCAGAGGTCGGGCAGACGCTCGTGCTGCTCCTGGGTGGCTATCCGGTGGAGGTTGTGGTCGCGGCGATCGCTCCCAACAGCTTCCTCAGCGGTACCTTCGACATTGGCGCCACGGAACACCCAGGGGGCACGGTCAGCTTCGACTTTCTCTCCGAGATCCTTGAGCTGGACGGGGTCGCCTACGCCGTGGTCGTCACGAACGCTGGCGGCGTGCGCGATGGGCTGGACCGCTCGGATGTGGTGGAGGAGAAACTCAACAGAGTCATCGATGGCACGCCCTACGAGGTGCAGCCCCTGAAGAAAGACGCGATCGAGATCGCCAAGCTGTTTGGCAGCGTCTTCACCACCATCTTCATCATCTTCGGGCTCTTCTCGATCGCCGCCGGCATCCTCCTTATCTTCCTCATCTTCATCATGCTGGCGGCCGAGCGGAAGCCGGAGATGGGCATGGCCCGCGCCGTCGGCGCCAAGCGCCGCCACCTCGTTGAGTCCTTTCTCGCCGAGGGCATGGGCTACGACCTTGGGGCGGCCATCGTCGGCCTCGTCGCCGGCGTCTTCGTGACCTTCGGCATGGTCGGGCTCATCAACGCCTTCGCGGAGGCGGGGCTGGGGCTCGAGCTGCGCACCAATCTCACCCCGCGCAGCCTCATCATCGCCTTCTGCCTCGGCGTCATTTCGACCTTCATCGTCATCTTCTTCGCTGCCGTGCGAGCCAGCCGCCTCAACATCGTCGCCGCCATCCGCGACCTGCCGGAGCCCATCGTCACGAACCCCGAGGCGGCCACCTGGCGCGGCTACGCCCGCGCCGTGCTCAATGCGGCCGTTGGCGGCGGCGCCATCGCCGTGAGCGTGTTCGCGCTCTACCGCCTGCCCAACGACTTCGTGCCGCTGTTCGTTGTCGCCCTCCTCCTCGGGCTCGTCGGGCCGTACGTTCGAGTGCTCCGGCAGCACAACTTTGGGGCGCCCCGGCACGAGCGAATCGAGGGTGGGGGCATCCCCCTCTGGCCGTTCTGGCTCGTTCCCCTGATCCCCTTCTATCTCGTCGCGCTGCTGATCGCGCGCATCATGCGCGACCGCAACCCGCGGGTGAGCCTCGGGCTCATCGTCCTCGGCATCCTTCTGCCTCCCATCGGGCTCTTGCTCGTGGCCTCCCAGGATCGTGACCGGCCCATCGCATGGGGAGCCGGATTCGGGGTCGTCGGACTGGCCCTCGCCGCCCTCTTCATGGAGTGGGCGTTCTCCTCCGACAGCTACTTCTTCTTCGCCGGCGGAGTCTCGCTCGCCTTTGGCTGGGCGGCCTTCACGCTGCGCTACTTCCGTGCCCAGGAGCGCATCTCGTTCACCGTTCTCGCCGGCCTGCTGCTCGCCTTCTGGTACGTGGCGCCCGCCGGCACCCTCGACTTCATCATCGGCGACCTTGAAGGCGGCCCCGAGCTCTTCTTCCTCAGCGGCATCGTCATGGTCGCCTGCGGCACCTTCCTCATCGTCTACAACGCCGACATCCTGCTGCCGCCGGTGGCGACGGTTGGGGCGCGCCTGGGCCGCATCGTCCCCGCGGTCAAGACCGCCGTCGCCTACCCCCTCACCGCCCGCATGCGTACCGGCATGACGATCATGATGATCGGCCTCATCACCTTCTCCCTCGTCATGTTCTCGACCGTCAACGACAACTTCACCAACATCTTCCTCTCCGACGATGCGAAGGGCGGCTTCGACACGATCGTCTTCGTCAACAGCAACAACCGCACGGATGACCTCGTGGCGGCGCTGGAGGAGAGCGGCGTCGATACCGCGCCCATCGTCGCCGTGAGCGAACAGCGCATCGCCTTTGCAGGTGAAACGGAAATATTCGTCGATGCCCCGTCCGGTCCCGGCGTTGCCGGCACCTTCACCGTCATCGGCGCCGACGCCGCCTTCTTCGCCACGAACGAGTTCGAGTTGAAGCGGCGCGCTGCGGGCTACGGCAGCGACGAGGAGGTCTGGGCGGCGGTGGCCAACGACCCGACCCTTGCCGTCATCCCGGGCGAGCTCACGGACGCCGCGGGCGCCGAATTCTCCGAGTTCGCACTGCTCATCCTGGACCCCGCGCTTGTGGGGGAGGGCTTCGAACCGTTCACCCTGCACCTCCACGCACCGGGGACCGACCTCAACACCCCCGTCACCGTGATCGGGCAGGTGGATGATCCCGGCGACATCTTCTGGAACGGCATCATCGTGCAGCGCGACACCGTGGTCGCTGCCTTCCCCGACTCGGACTCCCAGCGCTTCGTCATCAAGACGCGTGACGGAACCGATCAGGAGGCCTTCGCGAAGTCAATCGAGTCGGGCCTCGCGCAGGCCTCGGCGGAGTCCTTCCAGAAGCTGCTCGACGACCAGCGCGCGGCCTCGCAGGGCTTCCTGCTGCTGTTCCAGGGGTTCATGGGGCTGGGCCTCATCATCGGCATCGCCGCCCTCGGCGTGATCGCCTTCCGCGCCGTCGTCGAGCGCCGCCAGCAGATCGGAATGCTGCGCGCCATCGGCTACCAGCGCTCCATGGTCGCGCTCAGCTTCATCTTCGAATCCAGCTTCGTCGCCCTCTCCGGCATTGTCCTGGGAGCGGTGCTGGGCGTCTCTCTCTCGTGGGTGCTGTTCACCTCGGGCGGCATCGGCGAGGCATCCGAGGGCGGCAGTTTCATCGTGCCCTGGCTCCAGCTCATCGTGATCTGCGGCATCGCCTTCGGGGCTTCGATGATCATGACCTGGTTCCCCGCCCAGAGCGCCTCGCGCGTGGCCGTGGCCGAGGCCCTTCGCTACGAATGAGCGCCCACGACGACCGCCCCGAGCTGCGCGGCACGCAACTCTTCGACCTCACCGGCCGCGTCGCGATCATGACCGGTGCGGGCCGGGGCCTCGGCCGCACCATGGCCCTCGCCCTGGCCGCCGCTGGCGCCGACCTTGCCCTCGCCAGCCGTACGACTTCCGAGCTCGATAGCCTCGTGGGGGAGGTGGAGGCGCTCGGGCGCCGCGCCATCGCCGTCCCCACCGATGTCACCTCTCCCGAGGCGTGCGAGGCGATGGTCGCGACGACCATCGACCGGCTTGGCCGCCTCGACATCCTCGTGAACAACGCCGGCACGAATGTCCGCAAGCCCGCCCTTGAGATGACCCCCGACGAGTACGACTCTGTCCTCCAGGTCAACCTGAAGGGGTATTTCAACGGCGCCCGCGCCGCGGGCAGGCGCTTTGTCGATGAGGGTTCGGGAAAGGTCATCAACGTGTCCAGCATCCTCGGCAGCGTCGCCCTGCCCAACCAGGCCGCCTACGCCTCCTCGAAGGGGGCCATCGACCAGCTCACGAAGGTGCTGGCCATCGAGTGGGCCGCGGCCAACGTGCAGGTGAACGGCCTCGCCCCCACCTACTTCGAGACCGACCTCACCCGCCCCCTCTACGACGACCCGGAGCGCAAAGCCTTCATTGAGGACCGCACCCCCATGGGCCGCTGGGGCCAGCCCCACGAGCTGGCAGGCGCCGTCATCTTCCTCGCCAGCGACGCCAGCAACTTCGTCACCGGCCAGACGATTCTCGTGGACGGCGGGTGGACGGCCTGGTAGCTCGCCCTAGGCCCCGCCGATCCGCGGCTCCCAGAGCGTGAAGAAGTACCCGTCCGGGCCCATCACCTGGCAGGTCCGCCCGGTCCCGTCGTCGTGCGGACCCTGGATAGTGACGTAGCCCATCTCGATCGCCTTCCGGTGCCGTGCGTCGACCTGGTCGACCCGCAGCCGCACCTCCGCCCCGACGCCGCGCGCGGCGCCCTCGTTGGCCAGCGCCTCCCGCCAGGGGTGGCCCGGATACGACTCGTCCGAGTGCAGCTGGATCTCCGCTCCCTCGACCGAGAGGGCCGCGAATCCCGGGTGGCGCATCTCCAGCGTCGCGCCCACCGCATCGGTCAGGAACGCGGCGAAGCCGTCGAGGTCGGTCGCCCACAGGACGATGCTCAGGGCCCCCTGCGCCATCGGCTCAGGCCACGGGCCGGAAGCGCGGAACGGGCGCGTCCCCCTCGCGCTCCCACACCACCTCCACCGCCATGCCCACGACGAGGTCGTCGTTCTCGATCCCGACGATGTTGGCAGGCATCCGCGGCCCCTCCTCCAGCTCCACCACGGCGATGTTGTAGGGCAGGTCCGGCTCCCAGGCCGGATGGTAGCGCTGGTGCATGATGCCGAAGGTGTAGACGGTGCCGCGGCCGCTCACCTCCCTCCAGGTCACCCCTTCAGCCAGGCAGGTCGGGCAGGTGGGAGAGGTGGGCAGGCGCATCTCGCCACAGGTGTCGCACAGGGCGAGCAGCAGGCGGCCCTCTGCGCCCGCGGCGAAGAAGGGCTCGGTCAGCTCATCGGGCTGGGAGACGGGCTTCACGGGTGGGGAATCGGCCATTACGCGGCGCCTCAGTTCGCGTGCGGGCTCAGGATGAGCGAGGCGTGATAGCTCAGCGCTCCCCCGTTCCCCGTCGCGAGGATGAGGTCGTTCTTCTCGACCTGGCGCTCGCCGCCCTGCCCGCGTCCCTGGATGATCGCCTCGCTGAGCGGCGTCATCCCCCACATGTAGTAGGCGGAGAGCTGCCCGCCCCCCGTGTTCGTCGGCAGCGCCCCTCCGGGACCGAGCTTGCCGTCCTCGACGAAGGCCCCGCCCTCGCCCTTCTTGCAGAAGCCGTAGTCCTCCAGCGTCACGAGCACGGTGTAGGTGTAGCAGTCGTACAGCTCGCAGACGTCGATGTCCTCGGGGCCTACGCCCGCCATGCCGAACACGGTCTCGGCGGCCAGTCGCGCCCCGGTTTCGGTCTCCGGCGAGTCGCCCATGTGTCGCGTGTCGCCCGGATGCCCCTGGCCCATGCCGTGGACGTACACGGGCGGCTGCGGCATGTCCTTCGCCTGCTCCGGCGGGCTCACGATCACGGCCACCGCGCCGTTCGAGACGAGGCAGCAGTCAAGCAGGTGCAGCGGCTCCACGATCCAGCGCGAGGCGTGGTACTCCTCGAGGGTGAGCGGGTCGCGCATCTTCGCGTGCGGGTTCATCGTCGCCCAGGAGCGTTCCGCCACCGCGATCGCGCCAAGCTGATCCTGCGTCGTTCCGTACAGCGACATGTGGCGCCGCGCCGCGAGGGCATAGGACGTGTTCGCGCCGAAGTGCCCGGCGCCCGCCGAGAGGCCGAGGATGCCTGTGGGCCCTGCCCGCCGCCCCGCGTTGCCGTAGGCCGCCGCCGAGGAGCCGCCCTGCTGCAGGGGCGCGTCGGCGAACACGCAGACGACGTGCTTCGCCATGCCCGCGTCGATCGCCATCGTCGCGTATTGCACCATCTGCGCCGCCGTCGAGCCGGCCGCGTTCATGTGGTTCAAGAGGCGCAGGTTCCCCATCCCGAGGGCGTTCTGGAGCTGCAGGCTCACGCCCGAACCGGAGAAGCCGGTGATCCCGGCGTTGATCAGCAGCCCGTCGATCTCGGACTTCTCCAGCCCGGCATCGGCGATGGCGAGGCGCACGGCGTCGACCGCGAAATCGGTCGAGCTCTTGCCGTAGATGCGCCCCATGGGTGTGATGCCCAGGCCCGTAATGGCCGAGGCGCCGCGAAGTCGATGTGCCATGCGCGGGATTCTAGCGCAGCCGCCTCCCCACCGCCGTCGGCCCCTAGAAGCGGTAGGTCTCGTAGTCCTTCGCGACAACCGTGCGCGCGAGATCCGTCTCTACGTCGGGCGTGACGTGCGTGAGTACCAACCGCGCCGTCTCGGAAAGGGTTGCGTGGACCTCGGGGATGTCATCGACGAGGTTCATGTGGATCGGGATCGGGATGTCCCGGGAGGCGCACTCCGCCACCAGCACATCCGACCCCCGCGCGAGGTCCCGTACCGCGTCGCAGAGTCGCGTATCGCCCGTGTAGGCGAACCGCTCGCCGTCGAGCCGTGCGTGGTAGCCCAGGTTCAGGGAGAGCCGGTCGTCGTGCTCGACTGCCACCGCCTCGACCGTCAGGTCGCCGATCGTGGTCGAGTTGCCGGCCGCGATCTCCCGCCACTCGATCCCGAAGTCGCCCTCGAACAGCCCCGGATAGACGGTGCCCCCGATCTCGCGGGCGAGCCGCTCCGTGTCCGGCGGCCCCACGATCGTGACCGGTGTCTGGCGGCCCTGGTGCTTCCAGTGCAGCAGGAGGAAGGGCAGGCCCAGGAAGTGGTCGCCGTGATGGTGGCTCAGCACGACCGCTTCGACCACGTTCGGATCTACCCCGACGCGGTGCAGCGACATGAGCGCCTGCGGAGGCGCCTCGAAGAGGTAGCGACCGTTCGCGAGGAACCCGTTCCAGCAGAGCCCGCCCGCCGCGAAGGCGTTCCCGGTGCCGATGAAGGTCAGGTCGAGCGACATCGCGGGCATCCTACTGCGCCCGCTTGATGCGCGTTCGCGCATGCCCGCGACAGGCGAGACAATGCCTGCATGACAGTTCGCGCGGGCATCATCAACGTCACCGGTTTCGCGGGGATGGAAGCGGCGCGTCTGCTCTGGAACCACCCCGAGGCCGAACTCGTGGCCGCTACGGGGCGCTCCCTCGCCGGCCAGAAGCTCGGCGAGGCCTTCCCCCATCTCGCCTCCTACGCGGACTTCCCTATCACGGCCGAGATCGAGACCGAGGTCGACGTCGTCTTCTCGGCGCTGCCGACCGGCGCGAGCGCCGAGGCCTGCGCCCCGCTCGTCGAGCAGGGCGTGCGCGTCATCGACATCGCCGCCGACTTCCGCCTGCGGGAGCCCGAGGCCTTCGCGCAGTGGTTCGGCTCGGACCACCCGGCCCCCGGCCTCCTCGGCCGGGCCGTCTACGGGCTCGCCGAGCTGTACGCCTCCGAGATTGCCGGGGCGGATCTCGTCGCCAACCCCGGCTGCTACCCCGCCGCCACCATCCTCGCCCTCGCGCCTGCGGTCGCGGCGGGCATCGTCGAGCCCCGCGTCTTCGTCGACGCCAAGTCCGGCATCTCCGGCGCGGGTCGCGGTACGGGCGGCGGCTTCAGCTACAGCGACGTCAACGAGGACGTCTCCGCCTACCGCGTCGCGAACCACAACCACCAGCCGGAGATGGCGCAGGAGCTCTCACGGCTGCGCGAGGGACCCGAGGTGGCCGTCACCTTCGTGCCCCACCTCGTCCCCATGACGCGGGGCATTCACTCGACCTGCTACGCGCCCCTCGCCGAGGATGTCTCTCCCGCGCAGGCGCTCGCCCTCTACCGCGACTTTTACGCGGACGCGCCCTTCACCTCCGTGACCGATGCGCCTCCGCACACGAAGCACACCTACGGCAGCAACGACTGCCTCGTGCACCCCACCATCGACGAGCGCAACGGCGCGCTCGTGGCCGTGGGGGTGCTCGACAACCTCATGAAGGGCGCCGCCGGCAGCGCCATCGAGAACATGAACCTCATGTTCGGCCTGCCCCAACAGGCGGGCCTCGATCGCCCGGCGCTCTACCCGTGACCGTCGAGATCGACCCCACCGGCTCCGCCACCAGCCCCGCCGGCTACCGTGCGGGCGCGGCCTTTGCCGGCATCAAGACGTACGGCGCGGGCAAGCTCGATATCGGCATCCTCGTCTCCGACGAGCCCGCCGCCGCCGCCGCGGTCTTCACCCGCAACCGCCTCCGCTCGGCCTGTGTCGACGTGAATCAGGAGCGGCTCGTCGGAGGCCGGGGCCAGGCGGTCGTTGTGAACAGCGGGAACGCCAACGCCAGCACCGGCGAGCGTGGCCTCCGCGATGCCTATCGCATGTCCGAGTTGGCCGCCCAGAAGGCCAGCCTCCCGCCCGAGGCGATGTTCGTCTGCAGCACGGGCGTCATCGGCCATCACCTGCCCATGGACAAGATCGAAGCCGGCGTCGCCGCCATCGATCTGGCCGGCAACGCCGGGTCCGACTTCGCCCGCGCCATCATGACCACCGACCTTGTGCCCAAGCACTGCTCCGTGCGCTTCGGCCCCTACACCCTCGGTGGCTGCGCCAAGGGCTCGGGCATGATCCACCCCAACATGGCGACCATGCTCGCCTACCTCACCACCGATGCCCCCATAGACCAGGGCACGCTACAGGCAGCCCTTTCCGAGTCGACCGACCGAAGCTTCAACCTCATCACCGTCGACGGCGACACGAGCCCCAGCGATACCGTGCTCCTCTTCGCGAACGGCGCCGCCGGCGGCGAACCGATCGCTGCCGGCGGTGAGCACTACGATGCGTTCCGCAAGGCGCTCGACGCCGTCTGCATCTACCTCGCGAAGGCCATCGCGCGAGACGGCGAGGGCGCGACCCGCCTCATCGAGGTCACCGTCAGCGGCGCCGCCTCCGATGTGGATGCCCGCAGCCTCGTGCGGGAGATCGGCACCTCGCCGCTGGTCAAGACCGCCGTCCACGGCGCCGACCCCAACTGGGGCCGCATCGTCGGCGTCATCGGGCGTTCGCAGGCCGAGATCCTCGAGGAAGCCGTGACCGTGACCGTCTGCGGCCACCGCCTCTTCGAACGCACTGTCCCCATCCCCTACGACGAGGCCACGGTCTCGCGCGCGATGTCCGGCGAGGAGGTCACCATCGAGGTGGACCTGGGCGCCGGCGAGGCCAGGTCCACAGGCTGGACCTGCGACCTGACCGCCGACTACATCCGCATCAACGCCGACTACACGACGTGAGCGATCCGCGGCCCCTCGTCATCAAGGTGGGCGGCAGCACCCTCGGCGCCGCCGACACCACCTTCCACGATATCGCGACGCTCGACCGCGCCGGCGAGCGGCCCATCGTCGTCCACGGCGGCGGCGCTGAAGCCAGCCGCTGGCTCGACGCCATGGGCATCGAGAGCCGCTTCATCGACGGTCTGCGCGCCACCGACGAGCGCGCCCTGCCGGTCATCGTCGCCGTCTTCGCCGGGCTCGTGAACAAACGCATTGTCTCCGCGCTGAACGCCGCCGGCGCCCGCGCCGCCGGCCTCTCCGGCGCCGACGCACGCACGCTCGAGTGCGAGCAGCGGCGCCCCGAGCTCGGCTTCGTCGGGACGCCCGTCGCAGTCCATCCCGAGGCCGTGCTCGCCCTGCGCGATGCCGGGTTCGTGCCGGTGGTCAGCCCCGTCGGGTACGTCCCGAAGGAGGACGGCGACCAGCTCGTGAACGTGAACGCCGACGAGGCCGCCGGCTGGATCGCCAGCGCCGTCGATGCTCGGGAGCTCGTCTTCCTGACCGATGTCGAGGGGGTGCGCGGTGCGGATGACGCGGTCATCCCGGAGCTCGACGCCGCCTCGGTGGGCGACCTGCGCGAGCAGGGCGTCATCGCCGGCGGCATGATCCCGAAGACGGACGCCTGCCTGCTCGCCGCTGAGCTTGGCGTCCCCAGCCACATCATCGATGGCCGCGAGGCAGGCGCACTCCTCGACCGTGAGGGTCGGGGCACCGTCTTCCCCCCGGCGAGCGGGTAACGCGGGGCCCCTACCCGGACGCGGCGTACAATCCCACTCCCCAACCCCAATCCAAACCCCTGACAGGAGCCCCCGGCTATGAGCGACTGGATCGAACGCGAGAGCAAGTACCTCTTCCAGAACTACGGCCGCCAGCCGATCGTGCTGGAGCGCGGCGAAGGCTCCCGCGTCTGGGATAGCGAAGGGAACGAGTACCTCGACTTCGTCGGTGGCCTCGCCGTCACCTCGCTCGGCCACTCGCATCCGGTCGTGGCGGCTGCCGCCGCCGCCCAGGCCGAGCAGCTCATCCACGTCTCCAACCTCTACTACACGACCCCCATGATCGAGCTGGCCGAGCTGCTCGTGGAGAACTCGCCCCTTGACCGCGTCTTCTTCTGCAACTCCGGCGCCGAGGCCATCGAGGCCGCCATCAAGCTCGCCCGCCGCTGGGGTCACGACGAGCAGGGCGGCAAGCACGGCATCATCGCCATGGAGGACGGCTTCCACGGACGCAGCCTCGGCGCCCTCGCCGCCACCGGCACCGCCCGCTACCGCGAACCGTTCGAGCCCATGCCCGCGGGCTTCACCCACGTCCCCTGGAACGACATCGACGCGTTCAAGGCCGCCACCGACGACAACACCGTCGCCGTCCTCATGGAGCCCATCCAGGGCGAAGGTGGCGTGAACGCCCCCGCCCTCGGGTACCTCCAGGACGTCCGCGAGTGGTGCGACGAGAACGGCCTTCTGCTCATCCTCGACGAGATCCAGTCCGGCATCGGGCGCACGGGCACCCTCTGGTCGCATGAGCAGGACGGCATCGAGCCGGACATCATGTGCGTCGCCAAGGGGCTTGCCGGGGGGCTCCCCATCGGCGCCGTGCTGGCCCGCGAGGAGCTGGCCGGCCACCTCGTCCCCGGGGACCACGGCACCACCTTCGGCGCCAACCCCGTCGCGACCGCGGCGGGCGTCGCCGTGCTCCGCTACATCCTCGAGAACGAGGTGCTCGAGGCTGCCTGTGACGCCTCCGACCGTCTCGTCGCTCGCCTCCGCGCCATGGAAGACCGCCTGCCCGCCGTCACCGAGGTGCGGGGCCGCGGTCTTCTCCTCGCCGTCAGCCTCTCAAGTGAGGCCGCCGCGAGCGTCGTCACCCTCTGCCGCGAGCGAGGCCTGCTCGTGAACAACGTTCGCCCCGACCGCATTCGGCTTATGCCCGCCCTCATCGTCACCGACGACGAGATCGATCGCGCCTGCGACATCCTCGAGGAGGCGATCCAGTTAGCGACCTCGTAACGGGCCTGCTCCTCGCCCTGGGCACGCTCGCGGCCGTTGGCGTCGCGGGCGCGGGCCTGCGGCTCCTGTTCGCCGCGCGAGCCGCCGACGGTGCCGTCGCTCCTCCCGCGACTCTCGTGCTTGGCGGTGTGGCGGCTGGAGCGATCGGCCTCGCCTTCACCCCGTTCGCCCTGGCGGGCGCCCTTCCCAGCACGCTCGGCGTCATCGTGTTTGTCCTGGTGGTGGCCGCCCTCGCGAGCACGCTCGGCGCCTGGATGGTCCTCCGCCGCCTCGCCTGACTGCCGCGCGAGCGGCGAGCGCGCTACGCTTGGGGGACACACCGGAAAGGCAGGCCCGCGTGCCCAAACTCGTTCTCGCCTACAGCGGCGGCCTCGACACCACCACGGCCATCACCTGGCTCACGAAGGAGCGCGGCTACGACGTCGTCGCCCTCAACATCGACGTGGGTATGAGTCGCGAGCAGGCCGTGCTCGAGGAGCGCGGCCTCGCCGCCGGCGCCGCCCGGGTCATCGTCGAGGACGCGCGCGAGGACTTCCTTCGCTACTTCGCCTTCCCCGCCCTCGCCGCGGGCGCGCTCTACCAGGACGCCTACCCCCTCGCCACCGCCCTCGCCCGGCCCCTCATGGCCAAGCTTCTCGTCGATGTCGCCCACGACGAGGGCGCCGTCGCCGTCGCCCACGGGTGCACCGGCAAGGGCAACGACCAGGTCCGCTTTGACGTCGGCATCCGCACCCTCGACCCCTCGCTTGCCATCGTCGCCCCCACCCGCGAGGAGGCGATGTCCCGCGAGGCCGAGATCGAGTACCTCCAGCAGCACGGCATCGCCATCGCCTGGGAGGTGAAGGGCTCCTTCAGCATCGACGAGAACATCTGGGGCCGCAGCGTCGAGGCCGGCGTGCTCGAAGACCCCTGGACCGCCCCTCCGCCCGACGCCTACGTCTGGACGACTGCTCCCGAGGACGCTCCCACTGAGGGTGTCGAGGTCGAGATCGGCTTCGAGAAGGGCTTCCCCACCACGATCGACGGCGAGGCGCTCGCCCCCGTCGCGCTGGTCGAGCGTCTTAACGACCTCGGCGGCGCGCACGGCGTCGGCCGGGTCGACCACATCGAGGACCGCCTCGTCGGCATCAAGAGCCGCGAGATCTACGAGGCCCCCGCCGCGACCATCCTCTTCGCCGCCCACCGCGCCCTCGAAACCATGACGCTCTCGAAGCAGCAGCTCAAGCTGAAGCGCGAGCTCTCCGCGCAGTACGCCGAGCTGATCTACGACGGCCTCTGGTTCAGCGCGCACCACCAGGACCTTGCCGCCTACACGGCCAGCACCCAGCGATTCGTGAGCGGTGAGGCGCGTGTCCGCCTCCAGCGCGGGTCCGTCACCGTGACGGGCCGGCGCGCCGAGTCGTCCCTGTACGACCGGGCGCTCGCCACCTACGACCGCGAGGATGCGTTCGACCACGGCTCGGCCGTCGGATTCATCGACATCTGGGGGCTGCAGACGCGCGTGCAGGCTCGCCAGCAGTTGCTCGACCAGCTGCCCCAGGCCCTCCGCATCGCCCAGCCCCGGGAGGAGACGTCCCAGTGAGCGCAGCCGCCGACACGACCACCATCCGCTACCACGGACCCGGCGAGGGCGCCGAGCTCTGGGGCGCCACGCAGGCCGACTTCGTCCTCGACTGGCCCAACCGCCCCGCCCGGGAGGTCGCCGTCCTCCTCCAGGACGCCGCCGCCGAAGCGCTCGCGCAGGCCGCCTCCGCCGAGGACGGCCCCGAATTCCGCGCCGCCGCCGCCCGCGCCGTCGGCGAGGCCTGGCTGCAGGCGCAGGTTGAGCGTGATGGGCGCATCGACTCCGTCGCCGTCATCTCCGCTGCCACCCTCGCCGAGCGTCCAGAGCTGGTTACGGTGGCACGCTCCCTGGCGACCGGGGCCTCGTGACCGAGGAGCGCCGCCGCGTTCCCATCGAGCAGGCCGGGCGCTCCCGTGCGCCCTCGCCCGCCGAACCGGACCCCTGCGACTGCCCGCGGCTGGACCGCAGCGAGTGGCACGAGGTCGAGAGTGACTGGAGCGACATCGCCTTCGCCAGGATCGGTATGCCCGCGCTCTTCGGCGTCCCCATGGGCTTCTGGAGCCACCGGCGCCGGCTGATCGCCCGCGCGGAGAAGGCCGGCACGGTGCCCGAGGACGCGATGCTCCTCATGGGACCGGGCCGCGTTCGTCGCCCCGTGTGGCTGGAGGTGGAGGATGCCGACCCCTCGCGGCGGGACATCGTGACGCCGGGCGGGGTCGTCTTCACCCGCCTCCTCTCCGCCCCCTGGGGCCAGATGCGGAAGCTGATGAAGGAAACCCGCGACATGGCCCGCGAGCGCTACGGTCGCAACCCCGCCAGGGTCTGGGTCTGGTACCTCACCTGCCAGACGTGCTCCTCCGAACGCGACTTCGAGACCCTCTTCGTGGCGCACTACCCGAAGCGGCCCGAACCTCGGAGCGAGGGATGACTGTCACGGCGCCCTTCGCTACCATCCCTGACATGCTATCGATGCGGCCCGGCTCCAGGCTCGCCCTTCGACGGCCTCGCGGCGCGTAGCCGGCGAGGCCTTCCCCCACACCCCTCCCTCTTCCTGCTTTCCGGACCCGCGTGCGGGCCGGAACCTCCCCTTGAATCGAACGAGGAACTCCATGGCAGATCGCTACGACCCCCATGCTCTTGAGCCGAAGTGGCGCGCCCGCTGGGACGCCGGCGGCCTCGATCGCGTCCACGACGACGACGAGCGCCCCCCCTACTACGCGCTCACGATGTTCCCCTACCCCTCCGGCGAGCTGCACACCGGCCACTGGTACATCATCGCCCCGAGCGACACGGCTGCCCGCTTCCGCCGCATGCAGGGCCACAACGTGCTCTTCCCCATCGGCTTCGACGCCTTTGGCCTGCCTGCCGAGAACGCCGCCATCGAGCGGGGCGTCGACCCGAAAGAGTGGACCTACGGGAACATCGATCGCATGCGCCAGCAGCTCCGCATGATGGGAGCCAGCTTCGACTGGGAGCGCGAGATCGTCACCTGCGACCCCGACTACTACCGCTGGACCCAGTGGTGGTTCCTGAAGCTGTACGAGCGCGGCCTCGCCTACCGCGCCGAGGCGGCCGCCAACTGGTGCCCCGGCTGCCGGACCGTCCTCGCCAACGAGCAGGTGCTCGATGGCCTTTGCGAGCGATCCGACGACCCCGTCGAGCGCCGCTTCCTGACGCAGTGGTTCTTCCGCATCACCGACTACGCCGAGGAGCTGCTCGACTTCGACGGCCTGGACTGGCCCGAACCGGTCACCACCATGCAGCGCAACTGGATCGGCCGCTCCGAGGGCGCGACGCTCCGCTTCCCCGTCGATGTCGAGGGCGTCGATGAGCCCCTCCCCGTCTTCACGACCCGCCCGGACACCGTCTACGGCGCCACCTTCATGGTGCTCGCGCCCGAGCACGAGTTGGTCGAGCGGATCACGACCGGCGACCAGCGCGAAACGGTCGAGGCCTACGTGGCCGCCACCTCCCGCGTCACCGAGGTCGAGCGGCTCTCCACCGAGCGCGAGAAGACGGGCGTGTTCACCGGCGCCTACGCGATCAACCCCTTCAACGGGGAACGTATCCCCATCTGGATCGCCGACTACGTCCTCGTCACGTACGGCACCGGCGCAATCATGGCCGTGCCCGCCCATGACGAGCGCGACTTCGCCTTCGCCCGCGACCACGGCCTGGATGTGGTCCCCGTGTTCGACCACTGCGACATCGATGTGAGCGAGCCGCTCGAAGCTGCGTTCACCGAGGGCGGCGCCATGATCAACTCGGGCCCCTTCGATGGGACGCCCGCCGACGAGGCTATCCCCGCCGTCGTCGGCCACGCCGAGGCGGAGGGCTTCGGGATGGGCGCGGTCACCTACCGGCTGCGCGACTGGCTCATCTCGAGGCAGCGCTACTGGGGGACCCCCATCCCCATGATTCACTGCGACACCTGCGGCGTGGTGCCCGTGCCCGAGAGCGACCTGCCCGTCGTCCTCCCCGACGATGTGCACTTCGAGCCGACCGGCCAGTCGCCGCTCACGCAGATCGAGGAGTGGGTCAACGTCGACTGTCCGCAGTGCAGCGCCACCGCTCGCCGGGAGACGGACACGCTCGACACCTTCATGTGTTCGAGCTGGTACCAGATGCGCTACGTGGACCCCCACAACCCCGAGCGCCCCTTCTCCGCTGAGACCATGCGCCAGTGGCTGCCCGTCGACCTCTACACCGGCGGCGCCGAGCACGCGGTCATGCACCTCCTCTACACCCGCTTCTTCTGGAAGGCCGCGCGCGATATGGGCATCGTGGAGGGCGACGAGCCGATGAAGCGCCTCTTCAACCAGGGCGTCATCCTCGGACCCGACGGCAACCGCATGTCGAAGAGCCGCGGCAACGTGGTCGCGCCCGATGACCTGGTCGAGCGGCACGGCGCCGACGCCTTCCGCTGCCAGCTCATGTTCATCGGGCCCTGGGACCAGGGCGGTCCCTACAACCCCAGCGGCATGCCCGGCATCGTGCGCTGGCTCAACCGGCTCTGGTCGGTGGCGACCGAGCCCCCGCCGGACGCCGGTGACGGTTCCGGCTCGCGCGAGCTCGTCGCAGCCACCCAGCGCACCATCCGCGATGTCACCAGCGACCTCGAGGGCTTCCGCTTCAACACCGCCATCGCCCGCCTCATGGAGCTGACCACCACCCTGGCGCGTGCTCGCGAGAGCGGAGGCGTCGACACGGCCACATGGGAGCGCTCCGTCGAGACGCTCATCCTGCTGGTCGCCCCGCTCGCGCCCCACATTGCCGAGGAGCTCTGGGAGCGCCGGGGCGGAGCCTTCAGCGTGCACCAGCAGGACTGGCCCGCGTTCGACGAGTCGCTCGTCGTCGAGGAGACCGTCGAGATCGTCGTGCAGGTCAACGGCAAGGTGCGCGACCGCGTCACCCTCCCCGTCGACGCGAGCGAGGACGATGCGCTCGCCCGCGCCCTGGCGAGCGAGCGGGTCGCGAACTGGGTCGAGGGGAAGGAGCCTCGCCGGGTCATCTACGTTCCCGGGAAGCTCCTCAACATCGTCGTGTAGTGCGCCGCCGCGTCAGTTCGAGACGCGGTTGACGACCATGATCATCAGCCACAGCACGATGACCACGATCATCGGGCTCAGGTCGATCATCCCCGTGCGAGGCATGATGCGGCGCACCGGTTCGATGAGCGGGTCCGTGATCTGGTGCACGAGCTGAACGAGCGGATTGGTACGCGAGATCGGGAACCAGCTCAGCAGCGCCCGCGCGATGATGGCGATGATGAGGATGTAGAGAAACGCGTTGAAGATGGCCGCGATCGCGGGGTTCACTGCGCCGCCCCCAGCTCGCGCGAGCGGTCGCAGGCAGCTCGCACGCACGCCTCGACCAGCGCCCGGAATTCCCCGCGATCAAGCTCCGCGAGCCCCGCTGCCGTCGTCCCCCCTTTGGAGGTGACGCGTTCGCGCAGCACCGAGGGCGGGAAGTCGCTCACCTGCGCGTAGGCCGCTGACCCCGCGAGCGTCTGCATGGTCATCGCCTCCGCCTCCTCCGCGGTCAGGCCGATAGCCACGCCCGCATCGATGAGCGCCTCGATGAAGAGGAACACGTAGGCAGGACCGCTGCCGCTCAGCGCCGTGGCCATGTCGAGCTTGCCCTCGTCGTCGACGGCGAGCTCCCGGCCGATCGCTCCGAGCAGTCCCCGCACGGTCTCCCGCTGCGCCTCGTCGACCGAAGCGGTTGCGGTCCAGACGCTCATGCCGGCGTTGATCGCGGCCGGCGTGTTCGGCATCGCGCGCACGATGCGATCGTGTCCGAACTGTTCGGCCAGCGTCTCGATGCGCACGCCCGCCATGATCGACAGCAGGAGCGCATCGCTCGCAAGCGTCCCGGACAGGCTGTGAAGCTCCTGTGGCTTGATCGCCAGCACGACGAGGCTCGCCTTCGCGAGCGCCTCGCCGGCCTCCGCCGTCGTCGCGACCCCGTACCGTTCGGCCAGATCCTCCCGTCGTTCGGCGACCAGCTCGACAACGGTGATGTCGTTCGCGGCGAGCACCCCGTGGTCGATCGCCCCCGCCAGGATCGTCTCCCCCATCTCTGGGGGACGCAAGTCCGCGCCCACCAGAACTAGAGGCATGGGGGGATGGGGGGGGGGGATGTCTAAAAAAA
>VXPF01000056.1 GCA_009839725.1 Dehalococcoidia bacterium
CCACGCGATGTGCCACGCTGCCCCCCGTGACCGACCCCCTCCGCCCCGACTCCGCTGCCGCCGTCGCCGCCTGGGCCGACCGCGTCCGGCGCAACCGGGAGCAGGTCGAGCGCCGGCGCGTGGTCCTCCCCGAGCGGGGCGACTTCTACGCGGCCATCGCCTCCTGGTTCCGCGCCGATCCCCGCCGCGAGGGCGACGCCACCCTTGATGGCCTCCGCGCCCTGATCGAGCCGGGCGAAGCCGTGCTCGACATTGGTGCCGGGGGTGGGCGCTACGCCCTCCCCCTCGCCCTTCACGCCCGCGAGGTCATCGCCGTCGAACCCTCCGAGAGCATGCGCGAAATCCTCACGGAAGGCATGGCTGAGCACGGCATCGACAACATCCGCGTGGTCGATTCGCGTTGGCCCTCCGATGAGCCCCGCCACGCCGACGTTGCCCTCATCTCCCACGTCGGCTACGACATCGAGGACTTCGGGCCGTTTCTCGACGCGATGGAGGAGGCCGCCGGCCGCCTTTGCATCGCCGCCATGCTCAGCCGCCCCCCGCCCTCCCGCGCCGACCCCTTCTGGGAGGCGGTCCACGGCGAGCCTCGCGACCCCCTCCCCGCACTCCCCGAGTTCCTCGCCCTGCAGCTCGCCCGCGGGCGGTTCTGCGAGGTTTCGTTCGTCGAGTACGGCGGCATCGCCTACGACACGGAGGACGACGTGATCGCCTTCCTCCGCCAGCAGCTCTGGATCGCCGAGGGCAGCCCCCAGGACGAGCAACTGCTCGCCATGCTGCCGGACTACATCCACGAAGAGGACGGGCGCGTCGAGTTCAACTGGGACCCGGGAGTGCTGGGAGTCGTGAGCTGGGAGCCGCCCGCGAACGGCTAGCGCGAGCGCGTGTACTTCTTGACCGGCGTGAGCACGATCGGGGTGAGCTCGTCCGCGCCGTAGGAGGAGCGCTGGCGCTCGTCGGGGGGCGTCCCGTAGGTGGTCGTGCGCTGGCGGGGCAGCCGCCCGATGCCCGTGATCAGCTCGTCCATCGCCTCTGGTGGCATCTCCTGGCCGTGGCTCGCGCCCGCCGCCCGGCTGATGCTCTCGTTCATGAGCGTCCCGCCCATGTCGTTCGCGCCCGCCAGCAGGGCCGCCTTCGAACCCTCGACGCCCATCTTCACCCACGACACCTGGATGTTCGGGATGAGCGGGTGCAGCGCCAGCCGCGAGACCGCGTGCATCAGGATCGCCTCGCGCCAGGTCGGGCCTTTGCGCGCGCGGCCCTTCAGGTAGATGGGCGCTTCCATGTGTACGAACGGCAGCGGCACGAACTCGCTGATGCCGCCGGTGCGGGCCTGCAGCTCGCGCAGGCGCAGCAGGTGCCGCGCCCACGAGACGGGCCCGTCGATGTGCCCGTACATGACTGTCGAGGTGGTCGTGAACCCCACCTCGTGGGCCGCCCCCACCACCTCCAGCCACTGATCCGTGCTGAGCTTGTCCGGGCAGAGGATGTCGCGCACCTCGTCGTCGAGGATCTCGGCGGCGGTGCCGGGGAGCGTTCCCAGCCCCGAGTCCCGCAGCCGTCCGAGGAACTCCTTCACAGGGATGCCGAGCGTCTCCGCGCCCTGGTGCACCTCCAGCGGCGAGAAGGCGTGCACGTGCATGTCGGGCAGCGCGTCCTTCACGGCCTCGCAGATCTGGAGGTAGGTCTCGCCTGTGTAGTCGGGGTGGATCCCCCCCTGCATGCAGACCTCGGTCGCGCCACGGTCCCACGCCTCGCGCGCCCGGCGAACCACCTCGTCGAGCCCGAGGTCGTACGGCTTGCCCCGCAGGTTCTCGCTCAGCTTGCCCTTGGAGAACGCGCAGAACTGGCACTTGAAGTAGCAGATGTTCGTGTAGTTGATGTTCCGGTTGACGACGTACCGCACGATGTCGCCCGAGATCTCCGCGCGAAGCTCGTTAGCGGCGGCGCAGACGTAGTCGAACTCGGGACCGCGCACCTCGAACAACCGCGCGATCTCGCCCTCGGCGAGCTCCTCGCCCCGCTTCGCCTTCGCGACCAGTGCCGGCACGGGCGAGTTCGGGGGCATCGTGTCGGGTTCCTCGCGGGGGAAGGTGTAGCCGGGCGGCGGTTCGAGCACCGCGCCCGGCGCCCACTCGCCCTCGCGGGCGAAGCCGTCGGCGTCCATCGAGCGCACCACCTCGGTGGCCATCTTCTTGCTCTGCCAGCGGTCGCTGTCCTTCGCGTAGCTCGGGTAGACGGCAAGCCGCTCGGCGAGGTGATGGCCGGCCGCCTCCGTCTGGCGGCGCAGCTCCTCGAGCTGGGGCCAGGGCGCCTCCGGGTTCACGTGGTCGATCGTGACCGGGGAGACGCCTCCCCAGTCGCTCAGGCCCGCCGCCACCAGCTGCCCGTACGACTCGGGCATCAGGTTCGGCGGCGCCTGCACGCCGATCTCCGGCCCGAAGAGGATGCGCGCCATCGCGAGCGTCCAGAGCAGGTCATCGAAGTCGGGCTCGGGGGCGTTCGCCATCTTCGTGTCGGGCTTGGCCCGGAAGTTCTGGATGATCAGCTCCTGGATGTGCCCGTGCTCCTCGTGCAGGTCGCGCAGGGCCAGCAGCGACTCGATCCGCTCCTGCCGCGTCTCCCCGATCCCGATGAGGATGCCCGAGGTGAACGGCACCTGGAGCTCACCCGCGAGCCGCATCGTCTCGAGCCGCGCCTCCGGGTCCTTGTCCGGGGAGCCGTAGTGAACCTGCCCCTTCTCCATCAGCCGGGGCGAGAGGCTCTCCAGCATGATCCCCTGCGAGACCGAGACCTCGCGAAGCTGAGCGATGTCCTCGCGCGTCATGACGCCGGGGTTGGCGTGGGGCAGCAGGCCCGTCTCCTCCGCCACGATGCCCGCGACCTCCGCCAGGTAGGAGATGGTCGTCTCGTGGCCCAGGGCGGCCAGCTCTTCGCGCGCCACCTTGTAGCGCAGCTCGGGCTTGTCCCCGAGCGTGAACAGCGCCTCCGTGCAACCCGCCGCCGCCCCTGCCCGCGCGATCTCCAGCACCTCGTCGATGCTCATGTAGGCGCGCTCGCCCCGCTTGGGCGGCTGCGCGAACGTGCAGTAGTGGCAGACGTCGCGGCAGAGCTTCGTGAGCGGGATGAAGATGTTGCGGGAGTAGGAGATGACGTGGTCGTGCGCCTGGTCGCGGATGGCGCCCGCCACCCTGCTCAGGGAGGCGAGATCCGTCTCATCGGCAAGGGCGAGGGCTTCCGCGTGGGTAGGGCTCACGCCCGCCAGCGCTCGCGTCAGCACGGCCTCGGTCGTATCGCGCATCGAGCGTCGATCGTACAATACGACTCGCTAGCTCGTCACAACCCACTGGAGGAAGCATGGCCTCGCGAAGCGTCCGCTGCCCTGTCGCCTCGACCCTCGATCTTGTCGGTGACCGCTGGACGCTTCTTGTTGTGCGCGATCTCCTGAAGGGCGACGCCCGCTTCAGCGATCTGCGCCGCTCCGTCGAGGGCATCACGGCCAGCGTGCTCTCCTCCCGCCTCAAGCTGCTCGAGGCCGAGGGCCTCGTCGATCGCCGGCTCTACAGCGACCACCCGCCCCGCGCGGAGTACTTCCTCACGACCAAGGGCCACTCGCTCGGGGTGGTCGTGGGCGCGCTCGCGACCTGGGGCGAGCGCCACACCGACCACGACCTCAGCATCGTCGACCACCGCTGCGGGCACGGCGTCGACGTGGTTTACCACTGCCCCACCTGCGACCGCTCCGCCCCCCGCTCCCAGATCCGCATCGTCCCCGCCTGAGGCGGTCCCGGAGTTTGCCCCGCCTTACCCCTGCCCCGTATCCTCATAGTTTGGCAAAGCCCCCACCTCGAACGGGAGTGAGCGCGTGCACACCATCGGCCTGACTGGCGGTATCGCCAGCGGGAAATCGACCGTCGCGGAGTTCTTCCGTGGCCGGGGCGTTCCCGTCATCGATGCCGACATCCTCGGGCATCGCACCTACGACCCCGGCACCGGCACGTTCGCTGCCGTGGTCGCCGCCTTCGGCAGCGATATCGTCGCCGCCGACGGCACCATCGACCGGCGTGCGCTCGGCGGCAAGGTGTTCGGGAAGCCGGAGATGATGACCCGCCTGACGGACATCGTCTGGCCCGGCATCCGCGCCCTCGCCTCGCAGGAGCTCTCCGACCTCGAGGTCGCGGGCACCGGCATCGCCCTCCTCGAGGCGGCCGTCCTTCTGGAGGCCGGCTGGGAGGACATGGTCGACGAGATGTGGGTCACGACCGTCGAGGCCGACATCGCCGTGGCCCGGCTGGCGGAGCGGAACGGCCTCGACGAGGCCGCCGCGCGCGCCCGCATCGATTCGCAGCTCTCGAACGAGGAGCGGATCGCGGCGGCGAGCGTGGTCATCGAGAACAACGGCACCCTCGAGGAGCTCGCCGACGGCATCGAGGCCGCCTGGCAAGCGCTCCGCGAGCGAACCGGCACAGAGAGGCAGACGATTGGCTGAAGCACCCACCACCACCGAAGTCATGGCCCCCGGCGGGCTTGTCCTCGCCGCCGAGGAATTCACCGTTCGCGAAGAGCCCTACTACCTCCCCCTGGGGGACGAGATCGAGCTCTTCGAGGCCGCCTTCGAGCAGCGCATCCCCGTGCTGCTGAAGGGCCCGACGGGATGCGGCAAGACTCGCTTCGTCGAGTACATGTCCTGGCGCCTCGGCCGGCCGGTGACGCACATCTCGCAGGGTGGCGAGGCGCCCCTTGACGACGAAGGGCCGCGTCCCTTCGTCACCGTCGCCTGCCACGAGGACCTGACGGCCAGCGACCTCGTCGGGCGCTACCTGCTCGATACCGATGGCACACGCTGGATCGACGGCCCCCTCACGAGGGCCGTCAAGACCGGCGCTATCTGCTACCTCGACGAGGTGGTCGAAGCGCGCAAGGACACCACCGTCCTCATCCACCCCCTCACCGACTACCGCCGCCTCCTCCCCATCGAGAAGCTCGGCCAGGTCGTCGAGGCGGCGGACGGCTTCCTCCTCGTCATCTCCTACAACCCCGGCTACCAGAGCGCCCTCAAGGACCTGAAGCACTCGACCCGCCAGCGCTTCATCTCCGTCGAGTTCACCTACCCCACCCGCGAGCAGGAGGCGGAGATCATCTCGCACGAGTCGGGCGTCGATCTGGCCGTCTCCGTCGAGCTCGCCAAGCTCGGCGAAAAGGTGCGCAACCTCAAGGAGCACGGCCTCAGCGAGGGCGTCAGCACGCGCCTCCTCATCTACGCCGGCCGCCTCATCGAGCGGGGCATCGAGCCGCGCCGCGCCGCCCAGGTGGGCGTCACCTGGGCCCTGACCGACGATCTCGAGGTCCAGCGCAGCATCGAAGAGGTCGTGACATCCATCTTCGAGTGATTGCCACCGCTCTCCGCTCGGAGCGTCCACGGAGGCGCGGCCCCCGGCTCGCGCGCAGGGCGGCGGCGTGAGAATCGGCATCGTCTCGGATGTTCACGGCAACGTTGCCGGACTTGAAGCGGCCCTCGACCGCATGTGTCCCATTGACGAGCTCCTCTGCGCCGGCGACACCGTCTACCAGTACCGCTGGTCGAACGAGACGGTCGCGCTGCTGCGCGATCGCGCAGCCCGCGTCGTCCTCGGAAACCATGATGAGGTCATCCTGGGTCGCGACGGCGAGCGCGCCCGCGCCATGGACGGCGTGCGCCAGGACCTCGTCGAGTGGCTCGGGCAGCAGCCGTACGAAGTCGACGCGGAGGTCGGCGGGCGGCGCTTCCTCATGGCCCACAGCTCGCCCTGGGGTGGCTGGGAGTACCACTACCCCCACGACCCCATCTGGCGGCGCACCGAGACTCTTGAGCACGACGTGGTCGTGACCGGCCACACCCATGTCCCCATGGCAGCTCGCTTCGGCGACACCCTCGTCATCAATCCCGGCTCCGTGGGCGAGGCCCGCCACCCCGGGAATGGCTACCGCCTCTCCTGCGCGGTGTGGGACACGGCTTCCGACGAGGTTCACTTCCACGAGTACGAGGACCCCGCCCGGCCCTCGCGCGTGCTCACCTCGGGGGGCGCCTCATGAGCGTCGCCGGTGGGCTGATCGCCCGCAACCGCTCCCGCTTCGACGGGTTCCCCGAACCCCTGCTCGAGTCCTACGAGGCAAGCCTGCGCGCGCTCGAACCGAGGCTGACCCCAACCCAGCTGGAGTCCTGGTCGCAGGGTGGCCTCGACCTGATGGCCATTAGCCTCCGCTCCTGGGAGTCCGCCGCCGAGTACTTCAAGGCCGGTCCCCAGCTTGCCGAGGCCACCCCCTGGGATACCTACGAGCAGCTCGCCCGCGAGGCCGGCGACCTCACCGAGCAGTCCGCCCCGCTGGCCGTCTCCTTCCTCCGCAGCGCGCCGGACACCCTGTCCCACATCGGCCCCAATCACCTCGCGCAGTGGGCCGACTTCGGACGGCGCCTCTACAAGGGCAACTGGAAGAGCTCTTCCCTTGCCGCCCAGTTCTACGACGCCGGCCCCGAGCTCTTCTCCACCATCCGCGTGAGCCACGCCGGACGGCTCGTGCTCTTCCTCGATGAGCTGGCCCGCCACTCCTACGAGCTTGCCGCCGCCTGCCTCACCTCCGCCCCGGACGTGCTCGGCCGCCTCGAGAACACCGACCGCATGCCCTTCCTCACCTTCGGCGTCGAGCTGGCGCAGACGAGCTGGGCCGACTCCCGCCTCTACTTCGACCGTGGCGTTCCCCTCATCCAGCGCGTGCACGGACCGGTGCGGGAGCGCTACCTGACCCTCGCCGCGCAGGTCGCCCGCGACCACAGCCGCTCCGTCTTCCAGTACTTCGAGGACGCCGCTCACGCCCTCGGCGAGGTCGAACCGGACGACCACGGCCCCGTCATCGAGCTCGCCGAGCAGCTCGCGCCCCACTCCGCCTACGCCGCCATGGACTTCATCAGCAACGCCCCCGAGGTGCTGGAGAAGGTCCGTATCGACGAGCTGGCCGCCTGGCAGAACCACGGCCTCGGCATCCTCGCCTCCAGCAAGGAGGGGGGCGAGGCCTACTTCCGCCTCCAGTCGAGCCGCGGCGAGGAAGTGCTCGACACGCTCTCCGCGCGGGTCGAGCTGTCCAAGGTAGGCGACGTGCTCCGCCTCTACGCGAAGGCGCTCACCGGCACGAACATCAGCATCCACGCCTCCGCCGTGCTCACCGAGAAGGGCATCGGCTGGGTCGACGAGGAGCGCGCGAGCACCGACGGCACGACCATCTACCTGCCCGAGGTGATGGAGCTCTACCGCGGGAAGGAAGAGAACTTCGCCGCCGTGAAGGTCTTCACGACGCACCAGGCGGCGCGCCTCGAGTTCGGGAGTTTCTCCTTCAGCTTCGACCGGCCCGCGACGCTCTTCGAGGACCTGCGCCCCACCATCCCCGAGGCCCCGGACGCCAATCCGACGACCGAGATCGAGCGCTTCTTCGACCTGTTCCCCGACCGAACGCTCGCGAGCGATATCCACAAGATCGCCGAGGGAGCGCGCATCGACGCGGCCATCAAGCGCCACTACGCCGGCATCCGGCGCGCCCTCACGCGCATGCAGCGCGAGGAGCTGGGTCGCCGCCCCGAGCTCAGCGAGCTGCCCCTGCGCCAGGCCTTCGTCGAGAACCTCCTGCGCGTCAGCCTCGATGGCCTGGACGCCGTGCGCTGGCCCGCCGCCCAGCGGGACACCGTCTCGAACGGCGCCGCCGTTCTCCAGCAGCTCATGGCGGAGAACGCCAGCATCGAGGACACGGCCGAGGCCACGCTGCGGCTCTACCAGCTCGCCATGAGCATCAAGAACGAGCGGGAAGAGGGCGACGAGGAGTGGGACTCCCTCCCCGACATGGACCAGGAACAGCTCCAGCTCGACATGAGCGACCTCGGCGGAGAGGGCGCGGCCATGGAGATGGGCGAGCCCCAGGAGGGTGACGTCGAGTACGAGAGCCCCCAGGACATCGACTTCCGCGGCGACTTCAAGCCGGAGCTCGTCCAGCTCCTCATGAAGCTCCGCGACGACGCCGAGCTGGGCGACGCCGGGCAGATCTCGCCCGAGCAGCTCACCGAGGAGCAGCTGCAAGAGCTGCTGGAGAAGAGCGCCGAGATCGACCTCGACACGCTCCTCGAGGGCGACCTCCAGAACACGACCGGCATGTTCCTCTCCAACCTCCTGAAGGAAGCCGGCACCCCCACCCTCGATAGCGACGCCCAATCCGACCAGCCCCTGAGCGACCTCAGTACCGGCGCCGAAGAGGGCGAGGAGCCGCTCGCTCCCATCGTCACCACCTACTACTACGACGAGTGGGACTTCCGCGCGCAGGACTACAAACCCCGCTGGTGCGCCGTGAAGGAGGCCGACCTGGAGGAAGGCGAGGACGACTTCTATGAGGACACCCTCAAGGAGTACGCCGCCCTCGTCGCCCAGACGCGCAAGCAGTTTGAGCTGATGAAGCCCGAGCTCTTCCGCAAGATCAAGAAGCTCTCCGACGGCGAGGACATCGAGCTTGACCCCGCCATCGAGTGGATGATCGACATCCGCACCGGTGTCAGCCCCTCCGACAAGGTCTACTGGCGCCGCAACAAGGTCGATCGCGACGTCGCCATCGCCTTCCTCCTCGACATGTCCGCCTCCACCGACGAGGAGATCGCGCGCCGCGATCAGCAGTACGACGACTCCGACGATGACCCCCGCAAGTACCTGAGCTGGTGGGTCACCAAGCGCCGACAGGAGCTGGCCGCGCCGCCCAAGCGCATCATCGACCTCGAGAAGGAGGCGACCGTCCTCCTCATCACCGCCCTCGAGACGATCGGTGACGACTACGGCATTTACGGCTTTAGTGGCTATGGGCGCGACAACGTCGAGTTTTACGTGCTCAAGGACTTCGATGAGCAATTCGGCGAAACCACCAAGAAGCGCATCGACAAGGTCACGCCCATCCGCTCCACGCGCATGGGCCCCGCCATCCGCCACGCCATCCACAAGCTGAGCGAGACGGAGGCGAAGGTCCGCATCCTCGTCCTCCTCAGCGACGGCCGTCCCCAGGACCACGGCTACGGGCGCGACCGCACCGAGAAGGAATACGCCATCCACGACACCAAGCAGGCGCTGAACGAGGCCAAGCGCGAGGGCATCACGCCCTTCGCCCTGACCGTCGACCGCGCCGGCCACGACTACCTGAAGACGATGTGCGAGGACATGGGCTACGAGGTCGTCGGTGACATCGAGTCCCTGCCCCGCCGCCTGCCCGCTCTCTACCGGAGCCTCACCGAGTGACCCTGCTGCTCGTCCGGCACGGCGAGTCCGAAGGCAACGTCGAGGGCCTCATCCAGGGTCAGCTCGACAAGCCTCTGACCACACTCGGCCACGTGCAGGCGAACGCCGTCGCCGAGCGCCTCAAGGCCGACGGCGGCGCCGACCGCCTCGTCTCCAGCCCCCTCGCCCGCGCCCTCCAGACCGCCGAGGCCATCGGCAGCGCCCTTGGCCTGCCGGTCGCCACCGACAACCGCCTGATGGAGTACCACTTCGGCGAGCTCAGCGGCCTCACCTTCGCCGAGGTGGTCGAGCGCTACCCGAACTGGTCCTGGCTCATCGACCGCGAAGACACACCAGGCGAGTCTCTCCCCGGCGAGGAGGGCTGGGCCAGCTTCGACGCTCGCATCGCCGAGGCCCTCGCCGACCTGATGGCGCTCGAAGGTCAGACGATCGTGGTGACCCACGGCGGCGTCATCATGGCCGCCATCAACGTCGCCCTGCGCATGCACGGCGCGACGAGTGGAGACGGACGCCGGGCGCGCTTCCCCATCAAGAACTGCGGCATCAGCGAGCTTGGTCGCGACCCCGAGGGGCGGCTCATCCTCCTCCGCCACAACGACGCCTGCCACCTGCCCGCCGGCACGTCCTCCGTTGGGAGCTCCTAGGCCGGCTCCTCTTCCCCCACCTCGCAGTGGTACCGCTCGATAACGGGGTTCGCGAGCAGCCGCGTGCACATGTCCTCGGCCAGCGACTGCGCCTCGTCCGCGCTTGCTGCCTCGATCGTGACCTCGAACAGCTTCCCCGAGCGCACGCCCGCCACCCCCGCGAAGCCGAGGCTGTGCAGCGCCGACGCGATCGTCAGCCCCTCCGGGTCGTTCACCGTCGGCTTCAGCGTCACCGCGATCGAGGCGAGGAAGCGGCTCACGCCGGGAGGTCCTCCCCCGTGAGCGTGCGGTAGAGCGTCAGGTAGCGATCCGTCGTCGCCGCCACCACGTCGTCCGGAACCTCCGGCGCGGGGTCCCCGTCCTTCCAGCCCGTCCCCACGAGCCAGTCGCGCACAGGCTGCTTGTCGAAGCTGGGCTGGGAACCGCCGGGCTTGTATTCCGAAAGCGGCCAGAAGCGGCTGCTGTCCGGCGTCAGCACCTCGTCGATGAGGATCGTCTCCTCGTTGCGCAGCCCGAACTCGAACTTCGTGTCGGCGATGATGATGTCTCGCTCCAGCGCAACCTGGTGGCCGTAGTCGTAGACGGCGCGGCTGCGCTTCGCCATCGCGTTCGCCACTTCCCCGCCGACGATGCCCTCAAGCTGCTCGTAGCTGATGTTCTCGTCGTGGAGGCCCACGTCCGCCTTCGTCGAGGGAGTGAAGAGCGGCTCCGGGAACCGGTCGGACTCCGAAAGCCCCTCGGGAAGCCCAATCCCGCAGACCGAGCCGTCGCGCTTGTACTCGCGCCACGCCGTGCCCGAGATGTAGCCCCGCACGATGCACTCGGCGTTGTGCGGCTGCGCCTTCCGCACCAGCATCGAGCGCCGGTAGCAGTTCTCCGGGACGGGGAAGGGCACGAGCTCTTCCGCGTTCGAGGCGTCGATGACGGCGACGAAGTGGTGCGGCACCACCTCGCCGATGCGCTCGAACCACCACGCCGAGAGCTGCGTCAGCACCTCGCCCTTGCGGGGAACGCCCGCCGGCAGCACCAGGTCGAGCGCCGAGATGCGATCGGTGGCGACGATCAGCATGTGGTCGCCAAGGTCGTAGGTATCTCGCACCTTGCCCCGCACCATGGGAGCTGGCAGGTCGGTCTGGGTGACGACGTCGGTCATGGGTTCTCCTCCCGGATACGCAGGTAATAGAGGGTAATGGCGGCATGGGCAAACGCCGCCACGGGAATCGCGATTCCGCCCTGCAGGATCTGCAGGAGCGCGTCGATCAACATCCGTAGCCCGCGGCTCATGCTCTCCGGCCCGGGGCTGACCGGCACCAGCAGGCCGATGAGCAGGGCCAGCCCCACCCCCACGATGATGACGCCGAGCAGTCGCAGCATATTCCCCTGCATCGTGCGCCAGCTTCGCGCGAGCGTTTCAATCGGTCCGAGCCCCTCCAGCAGGTACACCTGGTAGGCGATCCCGAAGCGCGCCACGAGGAACGGAATCACCGCCAGGCCAACGATCGTCAGCGCCAGCAGACCCCCGACGATGGCGAAGACCACTGTCAGCACGATCAGGCCGCCCAGGCGGGTGAACGCCGGGTCGAGCGCCTGTGTGAGCGTGACCGGCCGCCCCACGGCCACCGCCGCCACCGACACGATGGTCGCCCCCTGGGCGATCAGCCCGAGGACGAGAGCGAGGGCGACCACGATGACGAGGGCGAAGATCTGCCCCGCGCCCTCGGTGGCGCCCGTGATGCCCCCGCGGGGGTACATCTCGTCGGCGAACACGCTGCTGTAGAGCAGGGCGGTCAGCACGATCGTCCCGATCACGAGGGGCGCCTGGATAGCCAGCAGCGGCAGCATGGTCTCGCGCGGGAAGTCGCGCATCAGGGTTGCCGCCGCGGTCAGGGTCTCGCCCACGCCCGGCTTCTCGGGGGTCTGGCTGGCCGGTGCTGGGCCTTCACTCATGGGACCTACCACCCACTGCCGTGCGCCGGCTCCAGGCGAGGGCCCGCCTCCCGGACTGGGCTTGTCTCCCGAATGCGCAGGTAGAACATCGTCAACGCCACGGCGCCGAACACGGCAACGGGGATGCCGATCAGGCCCATGAGGATGATCCGTAGTGCGTCGGGGGCCGGCCCGAGCGCGAAGCTGATGCCCACCTGTATCCCCGCCACCGCCACGAGCGCCAGCAACATGACTCCGAGCAGCCGCGGCATGTGCCCGCTCGCCATGCTCCAACTCTCGCCAATGGCCTCCACGGGGCCTGCCTCGTCCAGGATGAACGTCTGGAGAGCGAGTGCCAGGCGCGTCATCACGTAGAGGAAGGGCGGCAGGCCGATGACCAGCGCCAGCACGGCTGTCAGCCACCCTTCTGCACCTGCCGCCGCTGCGACCCCGGCGGTCACGCAGATGGGCAGCGCAGCCAGTATCAGGATGATGAAGTCGAGCACGAAGAAGGCGAGCAACGGCAACAGCCGGCGAAGGACGGGGGCGAACATGCTGCCCAGGCCGGGGCGTACCCCACTTGCCAGCGCTCCTGCCGCCACGATCACTGCCGCCCAGCCGAGGGTGCCGATCAGCGACACCGCAGTTGAGTGGAGCAGGTCCGTTCCCAGCGACAACCCTTCACCGTTGAGTGTGAGGCCCCAGACGATGAGCTGTTCGAGGACGATGAGCGCCTGCACGATCGCATAGGGAGCCAGCAACTCAACCGGATGCGCCCGCATAAGCGCGACGGATGCGCCCAGCGTCTCAAACACACCCGGCTTCGGGAGCGGCCGGGAGATCTCCCCAGCCGCGGCTGTCACGTCAGCCCGAGCCGCTCGAACGTCGAGCCGGCGTTGCGCAGGTAGTAGCCGTAGTCGAACAGCGACCGCAGCCGTTCCTCGTCGAGGCGTGAGGAGACGTCCTCGTCGGCCAGCAGTAACGAGAGGAACGGCTCCCGTTCCTGCCAGGCGACCATCGCGTTGCGCTTCACGAGCCCGTACGCCTCCTGGCGGCTCAGCCCGGTCTCGATGAGTTCCAGCAGCACCCGTTGCGAGAAGACCAGCCCGTACGAGGCGTCGAGGTTCTCGCGCATGCGCTCCGGATACACCACCAGCCCCTCGGCGATGTCGGTGAACAGCGCCAGCATGTAGTCCAGGACGAGGCAGGCATCGGGGAAGACGATGCGTTCGGTCGAGGAGTGGCTGATGTCGCGCTCGTGCCAGAGGGCGACGTTCTCCATGGCCGTGTTGGCGTAGCCGCGCAGCACCCGCGCAAGACCGGTGATGCGCTCGCACTTCTCCGGGTTGCGCTTGTGCGGCATCGCGCTCGAGCCCGTCTGGCCGGCGGCAAAGGGCTCCTCCGCCTCCAGCACCTCCGTGCGCTGCAGCCCCCGCACCTCCGTCGCGAATTTCTCCAGCGAGGCGCCCGTGAGCGCGAGCGCGCTCACGAACTGCGCGTGCCGGTCGCGCTGGATGACCTGCGTCGAGGCGTGCTCCACCCCGAGCCCCAGCGTCGTGCAGGTCGCCTCCTCGATCTCGGGCGGGATCGAGGCGTGCGTGCCCACGGCCCCGCTGATCGCCCCCACCGCGATCGTCTCGCGCGCGGCCTGCAGCCGCTCGTGGTTGCGCCGCATCTCCGCGACCCACACGGCCACCTTCAGCCCGAACGTGGTCGGCTCCGCGTGGACGCCGTGCGTGCGTCCCGGGCAGAGGGTGTCCCGGTGCTCGCACGCCAGCCGTTCCAGCGCCGCCGTCAGGCGCTCGGCGCCCGCGATCAGCAGGTCGCTCGCGTCCCGTAGCTGGAGCGCCGTGGCCGTGTCCCAGACGTCGCTGGTCGTGAGGCCGTAATGGACATAACGCGATTCCTCGCCCAGAGAGTCCGCTACCGATTGCAGGAAGGCGGTCATGTCGTGGTGGGTGACCGCGAGGTACTCGTTCACCTTGTCGACATCGAAGGTGGCGTTGGCGCGGATCTGCCGCGCTGCCTCCACCGGCATCTCGCCCGCGGCGGCGCGCGCCTCGCACACCGCGATCTCGACCTCGAGCCAGCGCTCGAACTTCGCCTGCTCGCTCCAGATGGCGGCCATTTCGGGCCGCGAGTAGCGGGGGATCACGGGGCGCTCCGGGAAGGATGGGGCTGTGGCGATGCCATCGCTTCAATCATAGCTCGGGGAGCCCTTGTGCGAGCCTCCCGCTGTTCGTAATTCACGGGTGCCAGCGTGTAGACTGCCGCTCCGCCGGGAGGTGCCGAGTGGAAGAGTTTCGCGGTCGAACAGCGGTTGTCACCGGAGGTGGTGGCGGTATCGGCAAGGCGATGGCCGTCGCCTTCGCCCAGGAGGGGATGAACGTCGTCATCGGCGAGATCGACATGGACGCCGCCGCCTCGGCGGTCGCCGAGGTCGAGTCGCACGGGGTGCGCGCCATCGCCGTCCAGAACGACGTCTCCGACCGCGCCTCCATGCAGGCCCTCGCCGATGCCACCAACGAAGCCTTCGGCGACTGCCACGTCCTCTGCAACAACGCGGGCGTTGTCACCTTCAAGCTCGCCCAGGACATGACCGAGGCTGACTGGGACTGGGTGGTCGGTGTCGACCTCTACGGCGTTATCTACGGCATCCAGGCCTTCCTCCCGGGCATGGTGGCGGCGGGGGAGGGCGGCCACATCGTGAACACCGCTTCGATCGCCGGCCTCGTGGCCCCGGCCACGCCCGGCATCTCGTCCTATTCGACCGCCAAGTACGGCGTCGTCGGCATCTCCGAGGCGCTCGCGCAGGACCTCGCCCCGCACAACATCGGCGTGAGCGTCCTCTGCCCGGGCGGCGTCCGCTCCCGCATCGTCGAGGCGGGGCGTAACCGGCCGGACGAGTTCGGCGGTCCCGAGACCCCCGACACGCGCATGATGATGACCGGGGAGAGCGTTCCCCAGGAGATGATCGAGCCCGAGGACCTCGCCCAGAAGGTCCTGAACGCCATCCGCGGCAACCACCTCTACGTGGTCAGCCATCCCGAGACGCAGCCCGCCGTCGAGGCCCGCTTCCAGCGCATCCTCGACGCCTACGACCTCATCCCCAGCTAGCCGCACCGCCGAGAGGAGCGAGTCATGTCCGTCAAGGTCCTGGTTGTCACGAAGGGCCACCCCTTCGACTACAACGGCTTCTACGCCATGTTCGATGAGAACCCCGAGCTGCTCACCACGCAGGTCGAGCAGCCGGCCGCGCAGGTGATGCTGCGCCCCGAAAACGTGGCCGAGTACGAGGTCGTCTGCTTCTACGACATGTGGGGGACCGAGAGCCCCGACGGCGGCGCGAGCTTCGTGCCCGCCCCCGACGAGTACCAGCAGAGCATCGCCGCCCTGCTCGAGAGCGGGAAGGGCATCGTCATGATGAACCACGCCATCGTGCAGTGGCCCGCCTGGCCCGGCTGGCGGGATGTGAGCGG
This sequence comes from Dehalococcoidia bacterium, assembly GCA_009839725.1. GTDB lineage: Bacteria > Chloroflexota > Dehalococcoidia > Tepidiformales > Tepidiformaceae > UBA2991. The sequence goes on from VXPF01000056.1 coordinate 15,343, forward strand.
CACCTCCTTCCTCCTGACCGAGGGCGAGGTCTTCGGCGAGATGACTCCGGGCTCGGGCTACCGGGGCGGCGCCGTCGACCCGCGCGGCAACCCGACCGGCACCGTCTCCGCCGATCCCGGCGCCGCCGGCCACCCCGTCCTCGAAGGCGTCGACCCCTTCACCATCGAGGACGAGCTCTACCTGACCTCCAAGCGCTTCGAGTCCCAGCCGGACATCCTGCCGCTCATGCGCACGGACTATCCGATGGTGAAGGAGAACTTCAACCCGCCGCCCCTGGCTCCCGCCGACGAGCAGGCCGGCTGGGACCATCCCGAGGGCAGCAACCTCGTGGTCTGGGCGAAGAAGAGTGTGAACTCCCCGGTCATCGCCATGCAGATCGGCGATGGCCCCAACTGCTACGCCAACCCCGGCTTCCGCAAGCTCCTCAGCAACGCCCTGCACTGGGTCGCGACCGAGGACGCGCGCGCCTGGGCGGCCAGCTAGCCCGTATTCCAACCACCAGAAGGAGCGGAACGATGGCAGTGAAGGTACTCGTCGTGACCAAGGGCCACGGCTTCAACTACAACGGCTTCTACTCGATGTTCGACGACAATCCCGAGCTGCTCACCACGCAGGTCGAGCAGCCGGCCGCGCAGGTGCTCCTGCGCCCGGAGAACGTGGCCGAGTACGACGCCGTCTGCTTCTACGACATGTGGGGCGTCGACTTCTCCCCCGCGCCCGAGGAGTACCAGCAGAGCATCGCCGCCCTCCTCGAGAGCGGGAAGGGCCTCATGCTGATGAACCACGCCCTCGTGGAGTGGCCCGCCTGGCCAGGCTGGCGCGACGTGAGCGGTACCTCCTTCCTCCTGACCGAGGGCGAGGTCTTCGGCGAGCTCACCCCCGGTTCGGGCTATCGTGGCGGCGGCGCCGACCCCCGCGGCAACGGCCGCGGCAAGGTCACGCCCGACCCCGCCGCCGCCGGCCACCCCGTCATCGAAGGAATCGAGGACGGCTTCGTCGTGCAGGACGAGCTCTACCTGACCTCGAAGAACTTCGAGGCCCAGCCCGACATCCTGCCGCTGATGCGTACCGACTACCCGATGGTGCAGGAGAACTTCAACCCGCCCCCGATGGCTCCCCCGGAAGAGAAGGAGCGCTGGTCTCACCCCGAGGGCAGCGACCTCGTCGTCTGGGCGAAGAAGAGCGGCAACTCGCCGGTCGTCGCCACCCACCTCGGTGACGGCCCCGGCTCCTACGAGAGCGAAGGCTTCCGCCGGCTCCTCCACAACACCCTGCACTGGGTCGCCTCGGAGGAAGCGCGGGCCTGGGCCGCCAGCTAGCGAGCGCTAGCGCAGCCCCCGGAAGGTGGCGCGGATGCCGCGCACGATCGCCTCGGGCTCCTCTGCGGGCGCGAAGTGCCCGCCTGCGGGGTGCGAGTCCCAGTGCACGAGGTTCCAGTACTCGCGCTGCTGCTCGCTCGGCTCCTGTGGCGCCCCCGGACCGTGGAACGTGAGCCCCGTCGGCGCCTCGACCACGGGCACGCGGTTGTGGCTCGGCTGCCACTGGTTCCAGGCCGCCTCGTAGTAGTACCGCACCGACGTCACGAAGGCGTCCGTCGCCCAGTACAGCATCATCGTCGTCAGCAGGTCGTCCTTGGAGAAGCGCGACTCCACGTCGCCGTTCGTGTCGCCCCAGTTGCGCCGGCGCTCGAGGATCCAGGCGCACAGCCCGATCGGCGAGTCGTGCGCCATGAGGGCCAGCGTCTGGGGGTCGAGGGCCTGCACGGCCACGTGCGCCGAGTAGTAGCGCAGCCGCGCGAGATTCGCCTCGCGCGCCGGACCCGGCGGCATCGAGGCGAGCCCGGGATCGCCCAGCACCCAGGGGCGGTCGTGCGTGAACATGTGCAGCATGATCGCGTCCGTCAGGTGGATGCCGATCAGGTGCTCGGCGTACTTGTGCCCGAGCTGGCTCGTGACGAGCGCCCCCCAGTCCCCGCCCTGCGCCGCGAAGCGGTCGTAGCCGAGCACCTCGCGCATCAGCGTCACCCAGAGATCGGCCGTCCGCCAGTAGTTGATCCCAGGAGTGGTCAGGGGTGTGGAGAAGCCGTAGCCGGGGAGGGAGGGCACGACCACGTCGAAGGCGTCGGCGGGGTCGCCGCCGTGGGCGGCAGGGTCGGTAAGGGGGCCGATCACGTGGCGCAGGTCCCAGTACGTCCAGGGCCAGCCGTGCGACAGGATGATGGGGATCGGGTTGGGCCCCTTCCCCCGCTCGTGCACGAAGTGGATCGGCATCCCCTCGATCTCGACGCGGTAGTTCGCGAAGGCGTTCATCTCCGCCTCGTGCGCGCGCCAGTCGTAGCGATGCAGCCAGTGGTCCGCGAGCTCGCGCAGGTAGTCGCCGTTCACGCCGTACGCCCATCCTTCGTTGGCGAAATCGGGCGCCCAGTTGATGCGCTCCAGCCGCTCGCGCAGGTCCTGGAGCTTCTCCTCGGGTATGGCGATGGTGAATGATTCGGCTTGCATGAAGGGCCTCCCTCTTCCGGTCGTGGGGCCGCGAGTCTAGCGCCCCCGCCGTCCGCGGGAGGCATTCACGAGGCTGGCCAACATAACAATTTCGCATCTTGCCAGCCGCAATTGAAAGGCCGTTCTAAGGGAGCTACTGTCACCCTGCGCGTCGGGGGACGGCGCATACACAAGGGGGATCTCATGAATATGCTCAGTGGCTTGTGCTCCGCACAAAAGGCGCCCGGGACGGCGATCGTCTTAGGGCTTGTCGTCATGATCATCTGCCTGATCCTGTATCCCGGGGGTTGGCTGATCGACGCGAGCGATCCGCTCGACTTCGAGGAGACGATCCAGGCGTTCACGGCGAACGACAACCTCACGCACGCGGTGTCGTTCGTCGTCATCCTGTGCTCATTGCTGATCTCATACGGCATCTTCTCGTTCTGGCGGCTCCAGGGACCCTCGGGAAGCCTGGGCCACTCCATGCTGCGCTTCGGGATCCTGGTCAACCTCTTCCACTACGGCGTTTACATCCTGACGATGGGGACGCGGCATCTTCTCGTTGCGGTCTCGCAGCACGCCGGGTCACTCGCGGATCCCTCGGGGGCGCCGGATCTCATGCTGGTGTTGCATGCGACCAGCGGTGGCCTCTACTTCGCCTTCATCACGATCTCGTCGATCAGCGGCATTCTCGTGGGTATTGGCCTTGCCAGGCGTTTCAGCTCGTTGAACCTCACCGCTGCGGCCTGCTGGGTCTTCGGCCTTGCCGGGGTAGCGGGTCTCATCAACGTCGTCGTCGGCCAGCAGGCCGAGGTCGACCCCGAAGCCTTCATCATGGTCAGTAACATCGTCCTCTTTGTCGCCGCCGCCGCCCTGCTGTTCATCGGCATCGGCGTGATACGGGGCGAGAAGGAGCTCATTCCCGAGGACGACTAGCCCCGCTCGTTGGTAGCTATCCCTTCGCCGGCGGGAACGCAATAGCGCGTTCCCGCTGGCGAGGCCTATCCCGCTCGGCTACAGTTCCGGCAGCGCCCTCGCGCTCCGGAGGATCCCATGGTCGTCGAGACGAAGCAGACCTTCTGCCGCTTCTGCCACGCGTTCTGCGGGATTGAGGTCGATATCGAGGACGGCCGCGCCATCAAGGTCCGCGGCGACGCGAAGAACCCGATGTACCAGGGGTTCAGCTGCATCAAGGGCCGCCAGCTCCCCGAGCAGCACTACCACCCCGACCGCCTCCTCCACTCCCAGAAGCGCGCCCCCGATGGCACGCACCACGATATCCCCCACCAGCAGGCCATCGACGAGGTAGCGGACAAGCTCCAGGCCATCATCGCCGAGCACGGGCCCCGCGCCGTCGCCACCTTCAGCGGCACCTACGGCTTCTCCTTCCCCTCCTCCGGCCAGTTCACCGGCGCCTTCATGGCCGGCATCGGCTCGAACATGACCTACTCCGGCGGCACCATCGACCAGCCCGCCAAGCCCATCGCCCGCGCCTATCACGGCAACTGGGGCGCCGGCCCCCAGATGTTCGACGACGCCGACGTCTGGATGCTCATCGGGGCGAACCCCACCATCTCCATGTGGGGCGGCATCCCCCAGTACAACCCCGCGAAGCGCCTCCACCAGGCCAAGCAGCGAGGCATGCAGTTCATCGTCATCGACCCGCGCCGCACCGAGGCCGCGGAGAAGGCCGACATCTTCCTGCAGGTGAAGCCCGGCGAGGATCCGACGCTGCTTGCCGGCATCCTCCGCGTCATCCTCAGCGAGGGCCTTGTCGACGGCGACTTCGGCGCCGCCAACGTGCAGGGCCTCGAGGAGCTGCGCGACGCCGTGGAGCCGTTCACACTCGACTACGTGGAGGAACGCGCGGGCGTGCCCGCCGCCCACGTCGAACGAGCGGCGCGCGTGTTCGCCGACGGCGAGCGCGGCTCCGTCACCTCCGGAACGGGTCCCGACTTCTCTCCCCACGCGAACATCACCGAGTACCTCATCAACGCCATCAATACCGTCTGCGGGCGCTGGCTGCGCGAAGGCGAGCAGGTGCCCAACCCGCCCGTGCTGCGCAAGCCCAAGGACTATGTCGCCCAGGCCTACCAGGAGGACACGAACTGGGATGCGCGCGAGCGGATGCGCATCCGCGACCTCCCCATCACGGCCATCGGCCCCCCCACCAGCGCCCTCGCCGAGGAGATCCTGACCCCGGGCGAAGGCAAGGTCCGCGCCCTCATCTGCATCGGCTCGAACCCCATGGCCGCCTGGCCCGACCAGCTCCGCACCTACGACGCCATGCAGGAGCTCGACCTGCTCGTCACGCTCGACATCAAGATGTCGGCCACCGCCAAGCTGGCCGACTACGTGATCGCGCCCAAGCTCTCGCTCGAGCGCGAGGACACGACCCTCCCCAACGAGGCGCTTTCGGGCGTCTTCGGGTTCGCCCAGGGCTACCCCGCGCCCTACGCCCAGTACGGTCCCAAGCTCATCGACCCGCCCGAGGGATCCGATGTGATCGAGGAGTGGGAGTTCTTCTGGGGCGTCGCCAACCGCATGCGCATCCCGCTGCGCACGGCGTGGGGCGAGGTCGACATCGACAACAAGCCGACCACCTCCCAGATCATCGAGTGGATGTGCGAGGGCTCGCGCATCCCCCTCGACGAAGTGAAGAAGTACCCCCACGGCCACATCTTCGAGGACGATGAGATCCGCGTGCTGCCGAAGCGGCCCGGCTCCCCCCGCCTCGATGTCGGCCGCGCCGAGATGATGGCCGAGCTCGCCGAGGTGCGCGCCGAGCCCTACTTCGAGGGTGGCGGCTACCGCGAGGGCGAGGAGTTCACCCACCGCCTCGTCAGCCGGCGCATGCTCGAGTCGTACAACTCCTCGGGCCGCGATATCCCCCGGCTCATGCGCAAGTACGAGAACAAGGGCAATCCCGCCTACATGAATCCGATGGACATCGCCGAGCTCGGCCTCGCCGCCGGCGACATGGTCGAGATCGAGTCGGCGCGGGCGGCCATCTACGGCGTGGTCGAGCCCGCCGACGATGTGCGCTCCGGCGTCATCTCCATGGCGCACGCCTGGGGCGACGCGCCCACCGAGGACGCCCGCGTGCGAGAGCTCGGCTCCAACACGGGCCGCCTCTCCGACACCCAGACCGACTTCGACCCCATCACGGGCATCCCCGTGATGAGCGCCATTCCGGTGAACGTCCGCAAGGTCGAGGATCCCGCCCCCGTCCCCGCGCGCTAGCGCCGCGCTCAGTGCCAGTCGTGCGCCTCGGGCATGGGGACGCCCGCGGCCACCGGCTCGATGTGTGTGACGGCGAGGTTGGTCGTCCCGTCGTACTGCGAGACCGTGCCCCGCACGATCAGCACCTGTCCCCGCAGCTCCCGGCGGTAGCGGGCGAACACCCGCGGCCAGAGGATGAGCTGCACCTCCCCGCTCTCGTCCTCGATCGTCACGAAGGCGGTGCCGTCCTCGCCGCGGGGATGCTGGCGGGCGATCGGCCATCCCGCTACCCGTAGCGCCTTGCCCTCGGGCGCGCCCTCCACGTCGGCGGCGGGAGTCACGCCGGGAGGCAGCGTAGGCCGCACGAACTCCATCAGGTGTCCGCGCGGGTACACCCCCATCACGCGATACTCCCCTGTCATCTTCTCGTACTCGCTGAAGTCCGGACGGGCGGGCCTTCCCGGCCCCGCCGCGGGAAAGGCCCGCTGACCGTTGCGCGAGGGCGGAGTGGAGAGCCCCGCGTCCCAGAGCGCCATCCGCCGGTTCGGGACGATCGCGTCGAAGGCCCCCGCCTCCACCAGCGACTGCGCCGCTCGCGGCTTCACCCCCGTTCGCCGCACCAGGTCCCCAGATCCGGCGTAGGGGCCGTTCCGCTCCCGCTCCGCCACGATCAGCTCCGCCGCCGCCTCGCCCACGTCCTTCACGATCTGCAGCCCCAGCCGCACGCAGCCGTTGTCGGCGATTGCCCGCACCTCGCTGCGGTTCACGCACGGGTTCAGGAAGGGCGCCCCGAACCGGCGTGCGTCTTCCTTCAGCGTCTCCAGCGGGTAGAAGCCCATCGGCTGGTTGTTCACCAGCGCCACGAAGAACTCGAGGGGGTAGTACTGCTTCAGCCAGGCCGCCTGGTAGGCCGTGATGGCGAACGCATGCGAGTGCGACTCCGGGAACATGTAGTGCCCGTTGATCTTGGCGAAGATCGTCTCAGCTGCTTCCTCGGACACCCCCCGGCTGCGCGCCCCCGCCAGGAACCGCTGCCGTTGCATGGCCACCAGGTGCTCGCCCTGCGGACGGGCGAAGGCCCGCCGCAGCTCGTCCGCCTCGGCGGCGGTCATCCCCGCCACGTCCATCACCAGCTGCACCACCTGTTCCTGCCAGATGATCACGCCGTAGCCCCGCGCCAGCGCCCGCTCCTCCAGCGGGTGGTCGTACGACCACTCCGCCCCGTGCCGGTGCCGCTCGATGAACTTCGAGACGGCGCTCCCCTGCACCCCCACCCCGGGCCGGATGAGGGCGACCTGATACGCCAGGTCGAGCAGGTTCCGGGAGAGGAGGCGTTGCGCGATCTTGAGCTGCGCGGGCGACTGCAGCAGGAAGACGCCCTTCCCCCGGCCCTCGTTGATCAGGTCGTAGACGTTTGCGTCCTCGGGGTCGATGCGGCTCAGGTCGGGCCGCGTCCCCTCCCGCGCCTCGATCAGGTCCAGCGCCTCCTCGATCTGGTCGAGCACGGGCAGCGAGAGGAGGTCGATCTTGGCGAAGTTGGCGTCCGCTACGCTGTCCTTGTTCCAGTCCATGATGAAGCGCCCCTCGATGGCTCCGTCCCTGATGGGGACCATCCCCGGAATGGGGCTGTCGCTCAGCACCATCCCCCCCACGTGCTGCCCCAGCCCCCGAGGCGCGTGCAATAGCTGAGGCGCCAGCTCCGTCAGCTCGCGCCAGCCGGGCGCGTCCACCCGTTCCCGGAAGGCGGGCAGATCGAGCATCGCCTCGCGCAGGCCCTCGCCGCCGCGTGGCCGAAGCTGTTTCGAGAGCAGCCGCAGGTCCTCCCGTGGCAGGCCCAGCGCCTTCCCCAGGTCCTGCACGATGCCCTTGTACGAGTACGTCGCGATCGCCCCCGCGAGGACGGCGTACTCCGCTCCGAAGTGCTGGTGCACCCGCGCGATCAGCTCGTCGCGGAGGGCGCGCGGAAAGTCGAGGTCGATATCCGGGAGCGTGTGCATGTCCTCCGGCATGAACCGCTCCAGCGTCAGGTTCCAGCGCAGCGGGTCCACGTGGCTGATGCCGGTGAGGTAGCCCACCAGCAGCGCCACCGAGGAGCCCCGGCCCCGCCCCGGCGGGCGCTCCTCCAGGGGCATGTCGGGATGCGCCAGCCCGCGCTCCTCCATGATCAGGCGGGCCAGCCGCGCGATCTCCCGGTAGAGCAGCAGGAAGCCCGCCAGGTGGTGCCGCTCGATCAGCCCGAACTCCTCCTCGAGCCGCTCCCGCACCTGCTCCGTGAGGCCGCCGTAGCGCCGCCGCGCGGCCTCCTCGCAGAGCCGCCGCAGGTAGCTCTCGGGCGTGTGGCCCGCCGGCACCTGCGGGTCGGGCAGGGTGTAGCCCAGGTCCGTGCTCAGGTTGAAGCGGCACAGCTCCGCGATGCGCTGCGTGTTCGCAATCGCCTCGGGATACTCCCCGAAGAGCCGCGCCATCTCCGCGGGCGGCTTCAGGCAGAAGTGGTCGTTCGGCTTGATGAACGGAAGCGCCCGGTCGATCGTCGTGTTCCGCCGGGCGGCCGCCAGCGCGTGCTGCAGCCGGTACCGCTCCGGGTCGTGGTAGAGCACGTCGTTGGTCGCCACGGAAGGAACGCCGGCCTCCCGCGCCAGCTCCCCCATCTCGCGGTTGCGGGGCGTGTCGCCCTGCAGGAAGTTCTGCTGCAGCTCCACGTACACCGAGTCGCGGCCGTACCACTCCCGGTAGCGATGCAGCAGCTCCCATGCCTCGCGCTGCCGCCCCTCCCGCACCAGTCGCGCGAGGCGTCCGTCGCGCCCCCCGGTCAGCAGGAGCACGCCCTCGGTGTGCCCGGGCAGGTGGGCGGGATCGAGCCGCGGCTCCCGCCGGTCGGCGGCGTTCGCCAGCGTGAACAACCGCGAGAGATTGGCGTAGCCCTCGCGCGTCTTCGCCAGCAGCACCAGGCGGGAGCCGTCCGTCAGCGTCAGCTCGCCGCCCGTAATCGGCTGCACCCCCAGGCTGTTCGCCAGCCGCGCGAACTCCAGCGCCCCGCACAGGTTCGAGTCGGTCAGGGCGAGGGCCGTGCAGCCGTACGCCTTCGCCCGCGCCAGCAGCTCGTGGCTGTGGGAGGCCCCCTCTCCGAAGGAGTAGAAGCTCCGCGCGTGCAGCTCGACGTATCCTGCGGCCACGGAGGGGCTCCCGCTAACACGCCTGCTGGTACCAGCGCTCCTCGCGCTGGTCGCGGAAGAGCGTGACCTGCCGCCCGTCCTCGCGGCTGACACGGTAGTAGGCGCGGGTCATCGGCGCCGGCAGCCACCAGAGGTCGAAGCTCCAGCGATCCTCGATGCGGGAGACCCGCTGCCATCCCCGCTCCAGCCGCACGGCCACGGGCAGCCCGTCCGCTCCTTCCTCGACCGTCACCGGCGTGGGCAGGGCGAGCGGCCGCATCGCGTCCCGCCCCAACGGGTCGAGCGGCACCTGCAACACGCGCATCTCCGGGGCCGGGTGCCAGGGCGCGATCGGGGCCATCCGGTAGAGCGCCGGTCCGCCCTCCAGCCGCTCCTGCAGCTGTCGCTCCACCTCCGCCAGGCGGCGTTCGCGCCCCTCCCGCACGTCGGGGAAGAGTCCGATCTGCTCGCCCGCCCCTTCCCCGAGACCGGTGAGCTCCAGCAGCAGCTCCTCCACGGGCGCCTCGGGGTGGTCGTCCTCCAGCTGCCGCCGGAGGGCGTGCGATGCCGCCTCCCACCTCCCCACCCCGCGCCGGAAATGGAACGCCTTCTCCCAGGGGGGCGCCCCGTGCAGGAGGCAGGCCAGGTCCATCCGGCTCGCGTACCGCCCGCGCGCCAGGGGCCGGGCGAAGGCGCGCTTCAGGAGCGTATCGACCCCCGCCAGCACCAGGTCCAGCGAGGTGGAGGCGAAGGGCAGGGCGATGCGCTCAACCACCGCCTCCTCCGTTTCGAGGGGAACCAGGGGGCGCTCGTCGATGCCCTGGCAGAGCTCCCAGGCGCGCTGCCCCTCGTTCCCGAACTGGTCAATCAGCAGCTCCATCCGCATGGCCGCGACGGCGCCCATGCTGTGCAGTCCGAAGCGGATCAACCCCTCGCGAACATCGCCTGCGAGGGGCAGAAGGTCGATGGAACGTGGCGCGAGGAAGGCGGCCGCGTCGGGCGGAACCGTGACCGTCTCCCGCCCCCTCCCTGTGCGCGCCGCGACGAACGCCGGGAACTTCGCCGCCGCCACGCCGATCCGCGGGGCCAGGTCGTGGGGGATGGCCTCGCGCAGCGCGCGCACGAGCGCGGTCTCGCCGCCGTGCAGCGTCTCGAGGCCATCGAGCCCCACGTAGGCCGTGCCTGGCTCCGTCCCCTCAACCCGGTCGCTCACCCCCTGCAGGGCGGTAAGCGACTGCCGGAACACGCGCCGGTAGGCGGGTTCGTCCCCCTCCAGCACCGTTGCCTCCGGGTGCCGCGAGAGCGCCTCCTCCAGCGTCATCCCCGCCACCACTCCGGAGGCTTCCGGGAAGGCGTCCGCCACCAGCGGCTTCCCCGCCGAGCGGTCGATGATCACGGCGGGGGAACCCCGCAACCGGGGCTGCCGTCTCAGCTCGACCCTGGCCCTGAGATGGCTGATGAGCACGCAGGCGACCCGCAAGGCGTTCCCCCGATGAGCGTTGGCCGGCGTTCCTCGCCGGCTGTCCACGCACCCTATCGAACATGCGTTCTATTCGTCAACCACTGCGGGAAAGAGGGCCACACTCGCAGGCTTCCGGCTCGTGAGGCCCCTCCGTATAGTGTTTTCCAGATGGCCGCACGTTCGCGAGGTGGCGCGGCATGAGCCGTATTCTCGATAGATTGAGCTGGCTGGTTACGGTTCGCCCGTACATCACGATCGCCATTCTCGTCCTCATCACCGTGGTCATGGTCATCGGCGCGGGGCGGCGCGCGGAGGTGATCGAGGGAGCGGCCCTCGCGTTCCTTCCCCCCGGCAACGCCGTCGCCAACGCGCTCAACGAGATCGAGGACGTCTTTACCGAGACCGGCGACGTCAGCGTGGTCACGATTATCTTCCGGGGCGAGGCGCTCACGCCCGGCGGGCTCGCCCAGATGGACGCCCTCGTCGAGGAGCTCGTCGCCGATCCGAAGATAGGCGCCCTGCTGGCGCCCGGTGATTCGGTCGGCTCACCCGCGTTGCTGTTCCGGGCCGTGCTCCAGGTGGACAGCTTCGATTCGGTCACGCAGGCGGAGATCGACGCCGCCCGCAACGTGCCAGAAGTCGCGGCAGCGCTCACCGCCCTGACCGGAGAGGACGCGGACGGCACGCCGGTCGCGATCGCCACCCTCACCCTCGTCGACACCGGCGACGAGCGGATCAAGGAGGCCGAGCGGACGCTCAACGAGGTGGCGATCGCCGACGAAGGCCCCCTGCGCGTGAGCAGCGTGTCGCCCATCGTGATCGAGGACGAGTACAAGGAGGCCACGGAGTCGGGGCTGGTGCCCCTGTTGGGGCTGGCGCTCATCCTGATTCTCGCCCTCATCCTGCTGTTCCTGCGCACGCTGTCCGATCTGCTGCTCACCTTCGCGGGGCTGCTCATGTCGCTCATCTGGGTTATCGGCGTGGAGGGCTGGCTGGGACCGGATGCTCTTGGCTGGATCGGCCCGCCGAGCTCGCTCACGGCAATGGTCCCCATCATCGTGATCAGCCTTACGGTGGATTACGCCATCCAGGCCGTCTCCCATTACCGCGAGCAGCGAACCGAGGGCACGTCCGTGATCGACGCGGTCAGGACGGGACTGGGAAACGTCACCATCCCCCTGGTCCTGGCCGCCATCACGACCATGGTGAGCCTCCTCGCGAACCTGTTCTCCCCCATCTCCGTCGTGGGCGACTTCGGCATCGTTGCGGCGCTCGGCGTGGGCATGAGCCTGATCGTCATGCTCACGCTCCTCCCCGCCGCCCGCACGATCATCGATCGCAGGAGCGAGGCCCGCGGCAAGCTGAAGCCGCCGCGGCCGGTCTCGAACGCGCTCCCCGGTATCCGGCGCCTGGCGGAAGTGTTGGGGACATCGGTTTCGCGCCAGCCGGCGCCCTACTTCGTTGTCATCCTCGCAATCACGATTGGCTTCGGATTCGCCGCTACGAGGCTCGAAAGCGGCTTCGACATCCGCGACATCCTCCCCCGGGGCGGGGAGGTGCTGGAGGACATCGAGACCCTCGAGTCCGCCGTCGGCGGCTCGACGGAGATGGCCAGCATCCTCGTGAAGGCGGAAGCCACCGAAACCCGCACCTACCTCAATCTCCATGACCTCCGGGAGGCGTTCGACGATCCGGAGCTCCGCCTGCAGGCGGCTGCCGGCCCCATCGTGGCCTCGTACGAGCTGATCGTGCGGGACTGGATCAGCGACAGCGGGGAGCCGGGCGACAAGTACGACCCCGAGCTCGCCGCCCTCTTCCACGAGGCTTCCGCGGGCGTGGAGCTCGATGCGGAGCTGCTGCAGCAGTTCCTCGACAGGCTCAGGGAGATGGATCCCAGCGTCTCGCATGTGCTCGTCGATAACCCCGACGGTCCCGACTCACTGCTGGTCCAGTTCCCCGCCTTCTCCGCCGATCCCCAGACGACGAGGGCGCTCCAGGAGGAGCTCGAGGCCCTCTGGTTCGGCGAGGACGGCACCGTCACGGCCACCTCCCCGACCATCGTCTCCATCGCCGTCACGGACGAGATCACTGGCCGGCAGACGGAAGCCATCAGCACCACCATCGCGATGGCGTTCGGCATCCTCGCCATCTTCTTCTGGGTCACCCTGCGGCAGCCGGTGCTGGCCTTCATCGCGGTGGCGCCCGTCGTGCTCGTGCTCATCTGGGTGCTGGGCACGATGGCCCTGGTCGGCATTCCCTACACGCTCGTCACCGCGATCATCACCGCGCTCTCGATCGGCATCGGCGTGGACTACACCATCCACGTGGTCCACCGCTACCGGGAGGAGTTCTCCCACGCGCGCAATCCCGAGCAGGCCGCCATCCGCACCTTGTCGACCACGGGATCGGCACTGCTTGGTTCGGCGCTGACGACGGCCCTCGGCCTCGGAGCGCTGGTGCTCGCGCCCACGCTCGCCTCGCGGGAGTTCGGGATCACGGCGGCGATCACCATCGCCTACTCGCTCATCATCGCGATCGTGCTGGTCCCGCCGGCGATGACGGTCTGGGGCGCCTACCAGAACATGAAGCTGCGCTCGATGGTTGAGCGCGTGTGGGAAGAGCTCGACGTGGCGATCGAGGGTGTCCACGAGCAGTACGAGCAGGAGTCGTCGTAGGAGGCGCCCGGGCCTAGAGGGGCTTTCGAGCCAGGAAGCAGTACAGCGGGGTGAAGATCCCCGTCTTGCCGCCCGCGACATAAGCCTCCGCCGTCCGATCCAGGAGCCGGATGACTTCCGCGGAGCCTTTCGGAAACAGCCGCACCGTTTCGGCCAGCTTGACTCCTCCGATTATCGCTTTGCGGCCCCATGGGAGCCTGCGCACCGCGCTCCCCGGCGTTCCCTGGCGAGTCTCCATGGGCTGATACCAGGGTGTGGATGGTCCCTCCTGGACATCCCGGTCCACCCCCTCGAGGACCTCGAACCCGACCGCTTCAAGCGCCTGATTCACTTCCGCAAAGGTCGCGATGTCGTTCAGCGCAATGCCGAGCATGAGTTCTTGCTTGATGGCCTGGTGGCGCGTGTCGTTTGGGTCGAACTTCTCCGTCAGGCACATCTCCTGGCCCCAGAGGAGGGCTCCGGGTTTCAGCACGCGGAAGATCTCCGCGAACGCGCCCTGCTTGTCCGGCGCGTGGCAGGTCGACTCGATGGCGTACCCCCGGTCGAAGGCGCCGTCCGGTATGCCGCTCATATCCATGAAGCTGCACGTCTCGTAGTCGACCATGTGGTCGAGCCCTGCCTCGGCGGTCAACTGCTTCGCCATCGCCAGCTGGATTTCGTTGATGTTGATCCCTGAGACGCGGACGCCAGCCTCACGGACAACCCGGCGCATAGGGCCGCCGATTCCACAGCCGACATCGATCACGGCCATATCCCGTTGCAGTTCCAGCTTGGAGATCATCAACCGCTGATGCCGTTCCTGTGACTGCTCCAGGCTCTCCGAGGGCTTGAGCGGCGCGAAGTGCAGGGATTCGCTCCAGCCCCAGACCATGAACGCCGTGCACAGGTCGTAGTACTCCTTCGCCGTTTCGCTATGGGAGTAATCGCTCGACCCATCGGCGGCCATCGCTGCGACGTCGGTCCACTTGTTGAAGTCGCGCACGCGACCTGTGACGTCGGAGCCGCTGTACGAGTGATTCAAGTCTTTCAGGAGCGTACGTAGCTGCACCGCGTGGGTTTCTCCCTTGCCTTTCGTCTATGGCCAGCCGACCGATGTGCCGAACGGAGTCCGAAGCGAACCAGCGCGCGTCAGGATGGGAGCTCGCGCCTCTTCTCGGCGATGACGAACTTGATCTTCTTGCTGATGGAGAGCGAGGGGAACGGGTTGATCCGGAGCGGCTTGTTCTCGGGAGTCACCTTGATGGTGAAGTAGTGCGCCAGCATCAGCAGGTTGGCGCTGAGCTGAAGCTCCATCCAGCGCGAGCCGAGGCACGTGTGCGTGCCCAGCCCGTACGGCGCGTAGCCGGGACTGCGATGCTCGTCTCGAGGGGGCAGGTAGCGGTCGATGTCAAACTTCTCGGGATCAGGGAAGACGTCGCTCATGTAGTGCGAGGCCGTCTGGGCGATGTGGATCTCCGATCCCTCGGGGAGTTCGTAGCCCTCCACGACGCAGGCGTTCATCACGGTCCGGATCGACACCGGGACGATCGGGTAGACGCGCATGGACTCCATGATGAACCGGTGGGTGACGTCGATCGCCTCCGTGTTGAAGTCCTCGGGGGAGGGATCGCCGTTGGCGAACAGGGCATCCGCTTCGGCGCGGATCTGCTCGTAGATCTCGGGCTGTGTCGCCATGGCGTATAGCGCGAAGCTGAGCCCGTCGCCGAGGTACACGCTCGCGATCAGCGGCGCCGAAAGCGCGAAACGCAGGTTCGACTCGGGGAGGAACTGAGGATCGCTTGCGTGCAGGCTGAGCAGGTCGTCGGCGAGGTCGCGGGGACATCCGGCCCGCTGGGCGGGGGTGTGGATGCCCTGGACGCGGTCCAGCAACGTCTCGATACCCCTCGCCTTCCGCTTCATGCCCGGAGTGCTCAGCATGAACTTGGGCAGCACCTTCACGACTCGCGTGGCGAGCGCTCGTTCCTTGTACACACTCAGGTCGTCGAGGAGGTCCTGCGACTGCACGCTGAGCATGAGCGGCGAAATCTGCGAATTGATCAGCTTCCGGGACATGGGGCATGCGGGGAAGGCATCTCCAACCTTCCAGGTCGCCATGTGCGCGCGGGCGTTGTTGAAAACGGTGTCCAACTGCCCTTCCAGCCGGGCACGCGAATAGGCAGGCTGCAGGGACTTGCGAAAGCGGAAGTGGTCGGCCCCGTCGAGGGAGGGGAGGATTCCGGACGCGCCATAGACCTTCTCGAACTCCTGGAGGTAGTCCTTGGCCCTCAGGAACGTGCGCCCGTGCCGGTGCGCCCAGCGATTGGTTTCGGGACCGGCGAGGAAGGTCATGGTGTCCAGGAACGGTGGGTTGAGCCTGAACACCGGGCCGTATTTCTCCGCGAGGTCGGCGAAGAAGGCCGGCAGGTTCCCGCTCCAGAGGCGCCGGTTGAGCAGCACCTTGTGCAGCGGAACCGTGGGGATTTCCTTGGTCAGCGTGGCGCGGCGAAGTAGCGGGCCGGCCAGGTTGTTGGCGACCGCATCGGCGATCGCACGGCCGATCAGATCCATCTTGCAGATGAGCTCGACGCGCTCCTCGTGCTCTTCCTCGATGGGGAAGACGAAACGGAGGACGTCGCACGTGTTCGCGAGCGCGATGATGATGACATCCCGCGGGTCGGGAATCTCGTTGTTGTAGAGCACGTTGCTGATCCGCGTCGTCACGAACTCAGTCGAGCCATCCGCCGACCCGCCTGCTTCCGCGCGCTGCCAGGCGATGCGCGACAACGTCCAGAACTCCCCGTCGTGGTACTGGAGGATCTGCATCGCAACCAGGCGATCCAGGGTTACATCGATGATCGACTCCGCATGCGGCGCGAGGCGCTCGATCCAGTACTGGGCGTTCTGCTGGGCCGGTTCGTCGGCGATTTCCCGCAGGATGTCGTCGAGTGCGGCGTCTCCCGTCGGGGTCTTGTCCAGGAGAATGAGCGAGTCCATATCGGTGTCGATGCGGGAGATGAGGGACAGTTCCGCGAGCACGGCCCCGACAACCGCGCAGTTCAGATCCCAGCCCGGTACCTGGCGGAAGTAGCCGCTGTCCTCGTTGAGGAGCATGAGGAGGAGTTCATCGGGCAGGGTGAGCGTCCTGGTCGTCGGTTCTGCTGTCGCGGTTGTCATAAGCCCCAGTCCATTCCCCGATTGCGACTCTCTGGATCGACCAAGTTTGCCGCGGTGAACCTGTGGGTAGTGTAGCTCACGGGGCGCTGCGGAGGGCAACAAGCCGGCGGAAAGGCAAGGTGGGCGGGCACACGGAAGCAACCCGTTTCGGGATGAGCAAAAGAGGGGACTCTCGTATTCTGGATGAAGGTCCTGACCCGGAGCGAGCAGGTCTCCCAGAGGGGTCCCGCTCAGGGGGTGGAGCGATGGTGACGGAGCTGCGAGAGCCAACGAAAACCGTGTCGCCCTCGCCCTTCCCCGAGGGCTGGTACTTCGTCGAGACCCGCAAGGCCATTGAGCGGGCCGGGCTCATCGAGAAGACCTGGATGGGCGAGAAGATCGTCGCCTGGTGTGACGACAGCGGCCGGGTCTGCGTCGCCGAGTCGGTCTGTCCGCACCTCGGCTCCGACCTCGGCCCCGAGGCGGGTGGGCGCATCTGCGAGGACCGGCTCGTGTGCCCCTTCCACGGCTTCGAGTTCGATACCACCGGCCAGTGCGTCGCCACCCCCTTCGCCGCGCCGCCCCGATCGGCGAGGCTTCGCGTCTTCGAGACTCACGAAGTCGTAGGCATGATCTTTGCCTGGTGGGGGGAGGGGGGACGCGAGTCCCAGTGGAGCCTTCCCGAAGACACGCTCGACCAGGAAGGCTGGAGCGACCTCTACGTCCAGAGCATCCGCTTTCCCGGCCACCCCCAGGAGACCACGGAGAACTCCGTGGATATCGCCCACCTGCGCTACGTCCACGGCTACGACAACGTCGATCGCACCCACCCGGTTGGAGTCGACGGACACCTTCTCGTGAGCCGCTGGGACTTCCGGAGCGTCCGCAAGATCGCCAGGGTTGCCAGGCTCTCCCTCGATTGCTCCGCCCACACCCGCGTCTTTGGGCTCGGCTACTCCTACGTGGAGGTTCGGGAGCACTCGATCCCCATGGACATGCGCCTCTGGATACTGGCAACACCTATCGACGGGACGCTCATCGACCTCTACATGCCCACCCAGATGCGCCCCGCGCAGAATCCCAGGCGGCGAGTCATGGGCCTCTCATTCCTCCCCCACCACCTGCGCGCCGCCATTACGAACAGGTTCATGGCGGCCTACCAGCGCTCGGATGTCCTTCAGGACGTGACGATCTGGACCCGGAAGCAGTACCGCTCCCATCCCCGCCTCAACCGCGCCGACGGCGAGATATCCCTGTTCCGGGACTACTGCGCCCAGTTCTACCCCGACGCCCACGAGGCGGACTGCACCGGTTCCTGAGGCGGCCCGGAAGATCCGACGCACGATGCCCCGCTCACCTCGCGGCGGTGCAGCCGACAGCCTCCTTGATTCGCCTTGGACCCGTTGTGACGGTGATGACGATCCCGGTCGCGTCTTGCTCGCCGACGGATACCCGTGCCTTGGCACCGGGGTCCGGTACGAGACTCGGGTGGGGAGACACAACGCACTCTCGTACGTAGTAGGAGTGCAGCGAGAGTTCAAAGGTCGCCCCTGTTCGCACATCAAGAGCGAACATGCCAGAGCCATCCCCATCCTTGCCCGTATAGCCATCCTGATCGTGAAGGGGCCAGGCTACGACCCAGGGTGGCTCCGTGTAGGGATTCCCCTCCACGTCGACGAGGGCGCCCCTGATCGTGGTGCAGAGTTCCGAGGCCGGCCGGGGGAGTTGGATCACAATGCCCGTCCGGGCATCCTCGGGTAAGTCCAGCACCGTGATCGCCACGCGGCTGGTCGTGTATCCCTCTCCCCCGTACCAACCAAGGTGGCAGGGCGTGTCACCCAGGAACAGTGACAGGCGGTAGGTTCCCTCCAGGGCCACCCCGGAGAAGGCTCCGGTGTCGTCCGTGTTCATCCGCCAGGCCTTCCCCTCGCCCTGGGGGAGGGCCTCGACGCGAACCCCTGCCTGCCCTTCCCCACCCGGTCCAATCACCTTGCCCGCGACCTGGGGTCTCTGGGCAGCGAGGCTCGCGCGGTGGTCTTCGAATCTCTTGTAGAACTGGTCAATGGGCATGCCGAAGGCTTCGTGGAAGGCGCTCCGCCACCGGAAGACCTCGTTGCGAACGTCATAGAAGTCGTACAGCGCCGCCTCCCCCTGGTTCTCAACGATCCAGCCGGTGACGAGTGAGGCAAGGTGGTAGTTCGCCCCCGCGTCCCCGCCCACACCCATGTTCGTCTCGATGGCTTCGAGGCTGTTGCTGTTCGCGAGCCCGACGTCGAGTGCGTCGGCGTTCCATTGTTCGAGGGATCCAATGCCGATCAGGTCTTCGTACACCGCCGCCGCATAGTTCGCGATGCCCTCGCTCAGCCACGAGGGCCCTATCCGTTCCTCGCCCCTGCCCCCGCCCCAGTTGCCCTCCGCGTCGCGCACGGCGAGATGGTGCTGCACGGCGTGGGAGTATTCGTGCGGCAACGCGGTGATGCAGGGGTTCCGTATGAACAGTGTTCTGGCGGCGTAGCCCCCACAGGTCATGTCGGCCTCCTCGTCTCCGAACAGGACTGTGAGGCCCGGTACGGCAACTCCGTGGCGTCTGACGAAGAACGCTACGACGTCGTCGACGTAGGCCCGCCGCTCCCGCATCTGCGCCGGCGTGAAGTCACCCCTGAACTCGATACGGGGCGGGGGTGTCAGTTGCCACCACTGCTTCGCCGACGAGATCCTCAGCCAGACGGGCCGTCCCTTCTCCAGCGTCTGTGGGGCGCTGCCGTCCCCTCCCAGCGTCTCGAGGAGGATGCCCTCCAGTTCCGCCAGGGCGACGCCCGTGGCGATGCCGTCGTCTCCCGCCCAGGTGACGAGGTTCCAGCCGCGACGTAGCTCTGCGAGGCCGGCCTGCAGGACGAGCGGCCGCTCCCAAGCCACCGTCTCCTCGCCTTCAAGGAAGAGCCACAGGCCAATGCCGGGCGATAGCGTTTCAAGGTCGCCGGTTGCGGTCTCGCCGTCCCGGTAGGCCAGGCGGTAGCGCTGCAGGTCTGCGTCCCAGGCGTAGGCGACGACAAGCTGCGGGATCGCCGCGAAGAGCGTCTCGACGCTCGCTTCGTCCTCGGTCCAGCCAGCCAGGTTCCACCCTGGCTGGAGCTCGGTCGTGACCGTGTCGCTGGCTGCCAGCGCGGTCCCCACGCCGGATGCCAGCGCCCAGAGCAACACCACAGCCGTCAGGACGCCGAGCAGACCTCGGGACCAGTACTCTCCAGATGGCAGCACGCGGCCAGCCCACCCCCGATCCGACATCGACTACCGCGTGGGCTCCGGCCGCGCCTCCACCGTCACGGTCACGATGTCGAGGCCGTGGTACTTCTGGTGGCCCACGTCGGAGGCGTAGTGCCAGAGCAGGCGAAACGACACTTCGTGCTCGTCGGGGACGGCGGGAAGCTCCCTGAGGTAGGAGAGGCGGTCCTCCATGTTCTCCCCTTCCAGGACGGTCACGAACTCCATCTCCGCCTTCCTCCCGTCCATTCGCGCTCTCACGGCCAGCCGCCGGGAGGTGCCTTCGTCGCCGCCCTCCGTCTCCTGCACGAGGATGGCCAGCGTCTCCTCACCCGCCGATGTCAGGCGCTCCGTGGAGGCGTCATCCCATCGCGCCCTTGCCGCGAAGGTCCGAAGGAACTGTTCGAGCGCCGCATGGGCCTTGCTGTCCAGCGCCACGTTGAGCTGGCTCCTTCGGGAGCTCGTCAGCTCGAGGAAGGCGACCATGATGACGGCAACGATCGTGCCCGCCGTCATCCCGTTGCCCAGCAGGACCTCGAGGAACCCGCCCTCGATCAGGTCGGGAAAGATCCACTGGTTCTGAAAGCCCGTGCCCACCCAGAACGACACTCCGACGACGGCGGCCTTCCGATGGTCGAGGCCGTCCCGGACGATGAGCTGCATCCCCTGCACGAACAGCAAGGCGATGAGGACGGTGAGGTAGGCGCCGGCTACGGGGCCGGGGATGGCGATGACCAGGGCGGCGACCTTGGGGAAGAAGGCCACGACGATGAAGGTGACGCCGATGACCACGCCGACCCGTCGCGCGCCGATGCCGGTCACCTCCGCGATCGGCACGCTGGAGGAGTAGGTGGTGTTGGGTAGCGTTCCCAGGATCCCGGAGAGGAAGTTGCCCACGCCATCGGCGTTGAGCGCCCCCTGGACGACCCGGAAGTCCGTGGCCCGTGGCCTCCGGCGCGAGACCCCCTGGATCGCGATGCTGTCGCCGATGGTCTCGACGGCCCCCACGATCGTCACTACCACGAAGGCAGGGAGGAGCGCCCAGAAGTCAATGCCGGGCGTGACGTCGATCCCGGGGAAGGCGCCGACGGATACGCCGACCCAGGCCGCGTCGGCCACCTGCCCCACGTCGTAGAGCCCGAAGGGGGCGCCGGCCGCGCATCCTGCGGCGATGCCGATGAGCGGCGCCCACAGACGCCACGCCGGCGGACCGCGCAGTACGAGGGCGCCGACCACGACGAGGGTAACGGCGGCGGCGATCGGGGCGGCCTCCGTCGCCGTGTCCTCGGGTACGGCCATCATTGTGTCGAAAACGATCGGCATGACCGTGGCGGCGATCAGCAGGATCACCGTCCCTGAGACGACGGGCGTGAAGATGCGGCGCAGGAGCGAGAGGCGCGAAGCCAGCGCGAACTGGAAGAGCGACGACACGATGATGAGCGAGGCCATCATCGTGGGGCCTCCCTCGACCAGCGCCGCCACGCACACCGCGATGAAGGCGCCCGACGTGCCCATGATGAGCACGTGCCCCGCCCCCACCCTTCCGACGCGGACCGCCTGCAGGATCGTGGTCAGGCCGCTCACCACCAGGGCCGCAAAGACGCCCCACGTGATGTAGGAGTCGGGCTGGTCGGCAATGCGCGCCACGATGACGACCGTCAGGACCACGGGCGCGATGATGACGATCGCTGCCTGTAGCCCGGAACCAAGCGTCACGGGGAGCGGCGGCTTCTCCTCCGGCTCGTACCGGACGTTGTCGTTTTCAGCGCTAACCAATGGTGGTCACACTCCGGCTGCCAGGCCTGCCTGGCGCCCGCCGACCGATTGCGGCGAAACCAGCGGCAAGACGCGACATGAGCGGGATGCTCCCGATTATAGGCGCGCGAATAGATCAACAGCCGTGAACGAGAGCGAGGTACCCCGGCACGCGACGAGCGTTCGAGGTGACGGTGGATCTGTCGGCAGCTCGTTGCCAGGTCGAAATGGCGGCTTGTACGCTCGACTCCATGGGCATCGCCGTCGGCATCCTCAGGACGGAGATAAAGCCCACTGGGGAGGACTTCGGAACCCTCAGGCACCCGCTGCTGGAGCGGCTTGAGCAATCCCTCTGGCGCCCTCCTCCCAGGCCCCCGAGGCCGGGAAAGCGAGGTTGGGCCATTGGGGGGCTGGTGGTCGCACTTGCCGTCGGCTTGGCCGTTCTCCTTGCCTTTGCGACCTGCCTACGGGATGACCCCTGGGAGAATCGCGAGGATGTCACCTCCCTCAGCATTGCTGATAGGTCCGGATGCATCGTCCTGGCCGGCGGGGCAGTTGTTTGCTGGGGCACCCTCGGCGATGTCGATCCACCCGACGAAGAATTCGCCTCCGTCAGCGTCGGGTCACACCGCGCATGCGGGGTGACGACCGAAAACGCTGTTGCCTGCTGGGGCAGTGACGGCAGACCACGGGCCGCTCCAGCGGGCCACACATTCGTCTCCGTTAGCGTAGGGGTGGACTACGCCTGTGCGGTCGCGAGCGGTGGCTCCCTGCACTGCTGGGGCCCTGGCCTTGGCGACGCCAGACCGCCAGGCGGGGAGTTCGTTTCAGTCAGTGTCGGAGTTGATCATGCGTGCGCGGTACGGGCCAACCGACATGTCGAGTGTTGGGGCGCGGACGATGCTGGTCAGGCTACCCCTCCCGGATTCACGTTCGGCTCCGTGAGTGCTGGGCGTCACTACACGTGCGGAGTACGGAGCGACCACGGGAACGTTCTCTGCTGGGGTACCAACCACAGTGGTCAGGCCAGTCCGCCAACGGGAGCCTTCAACTCCGTCAGCACCGGAAGCAGCCATGCCTGCGGGGTGAGGATCGACGACGGCGTTACCTGCTGGGGGTCGAACAACTTTGGCGAAGGGACACCGCCGGATGGTAACTATCGCGCGGTGGGTGCCGGTTCCCTCTGGACTTGCGGCATCAGGGGCGATGGTAGCGTTGTGTGCTGGGGCCAGTGACATGGCGTATTGGGAGCACCTGGGCCGATGAGAAGCAGGTCTGGGGGATCCGGGATTCCTGGCAGCGGACCGCCGCAATGAATTGGCGGATCGTCGTCGCCAGGTGGATATGGACCCTCGCCGTCCTCGCGACATCCGTGGGACTCGTTGTCGTGTTGGGTGTGGCGGCATGCCTGACCGGCGACGCCCCGGGAGGTCCTTGAAAGCGTTGCCCCCGAGTTGCGGGCCAGCGGCAGTGGGAGCGGGGAGCCTCAGCCCTTGAGGGGGATGGCGTAAATCGCGCCCGGCCCGTGATAGAGTCCTGGCCGCAGCGGGCATAACGGTCGTAGCTCCCTGATGGGAGCGCGGATGAGGGATGGCCCCTCTCTAGGAAGGAGGCAGCGCGTGAGGAAGCGCCTTTTCGCCCTGCTTCTCCTCTTCTCGGTGGCTGGCATCTTCGCCCTCACCTCGACGCCGCCGGCGGTGGGCGCGACTGACACGGAAGCCGCGACGACGGTCGAAGCGACCACGGTCCTTCAGCCCGGGTGGAATCTGGCCGGGTGGACGCAGAAGGAGTCGGGCGTCGGAGCCATCTTCGAGGCCATCCCCTCCCTCGAGCTTGTCTACGCCTGGGAGTCCGAAAGGCAGCGATTCAGCTGGGCGGTTCGCGATGCTCCGGGGGCCGTCGGCGACCTGGAGGTTCTCCGCCCGGGAATGGGGCTCTGGCTGTACCTCGGGGGCGGAGAAGCAGTTTCGTGGACGCGCCCCGTGGTCGCCGCATCGGCTCTCGTCGAGGTGCGCGAAGGCTGGAATCTCGTTGCCTGGGGCGGTTCTGATCGGTACGGGACTTCTAACGCCATCAACGACCACTCGGATTCGTTCGCGGAGGTGTGGGGTTGGGATGCGACACGGCAGACCTTTGTGCCGCACAGGCCGGATCCAGGCGGCAGCCCCCTGGCGTCGGGCGCGCTGTCTCGTGGGAGCGGCTACTGGATCCGCTCCGCGGCTCACACGTATTGGGCCCAATCTGGCTGGAAGTGGCTCTTGCCCTGGGTGAAGCAAGACGCCCTTTCCAGTCTTAATTCCATCATCCGCAACAATCCACCGTTGGCCTGGCAGATGTTCAGGGCGCCGTTCCTGGATCCGCCCTTTCTCCAGCGAGATGCACACGTGCTCGACACCCTTGATTTCTGGTCTAGCCCGGGCGACAGCGGGGAGCCTGCCTTGTTGGCGCAACTCGAGGCCACGCCGTGGTTCAGCGATGGCCTGGACGACAACGGCGCAGCGCTCCTGTTTGCGCTTTCCTACTCCCCTGCGGACTACCGGGCGGTCCTCTTCGAGTCGAATTATGTTGAATCCAGGAGGGTCGCGCTTTCGCTCGCCGGCGAAGTCAGCATGGCGATCGTCAGCGATGTGCCGTTTCCAACCGACAGGGATGTCTTCGAAATCCTGGAGTCGGGCGCGCAAGCACTCGAGGCCTATCTGGGTGCGCCGTTCCCTTCCGAGGACATCATTCTGCATCTCGTCGGAAGTTCATTTCCGGGGTTTCGAACACCTGGTCGAGTGATTACCGTACAGCACTTGCCTCACGATGCCGAAAGGGTTGACAGGACTCGCTTCTTTCTCGTCGTGGCACATGCATCCAAGAGGACTATCTTTCACGAGTTAGCGCACCACTATCACGTTGGTGGCCCACTCTGGTTTATGAGGGGCTGGCGCATTTCCTGGAAGCCGTAGCGGATTCGGAGACCGGTGGCCTGTCGTTTCAGGAATACTCGAATTCCCCCAAAGTGGCAGCCGAATGCCCGAGCAACATCTGGGCTCACTCCCATGAAGAGTATCTCACCAAAGACCTGAAGGAGCGTTGTGCCCGCAATCTAGGTGAGCAGTTCTTCTTCGGAATGCACGAGGAAGTGGGGCCCGAGACCGTGGCTGCGGCCATAAGGGAGCTGTACGACCAGGCGCTCCTTCTGGAAGCTACCGATGCCGAAGCCATCTACTATGCCTTCCTCTCCAATGTGTCGGAAGGCAAGGAAGGCGCCTTTCAGGCGGCCTACTCGCGCTATCATGGCGGCCCCACTCCCGACCCACCGTCCCGATCCCCCGAGTTCCCTTCCCTGGTGGCGCTCTACAACGCGACGAGCGGGGAGCACTGGGCGCACAACAGGAACTGGCTCAGCGAGGCGCCCCTGGGGGCCTGGCACGGCGTCGTTACGGGTGAGACAGGTCAAGTCACGAGACTCCTCCTCAGCCGAGAGGGCCTCTCTGGGGAGATTCCCCCGGAGCTGGGCAATATGCCCTCCCTGCGGCTATTGGACCTCGGTGCCAACCAACTGGTTGGGGGGATTCCTCTGGAGTTGGGTAAGCTTTCGAATTTGCAGCAATTGTGGTTGGGTTTCAATCAACTTGATGGGGCGATACCTTCCGAACTCGGCAAGCTCGCGAACCTCATGCACTTGTACCTGGCCGGCAACCATCTGAGTGGCGAGATACCTCCCGAGCTTGGCAATTTCGTGAACCTCGACTCCCTGAATCTAGAAAGCAACGAGCTAAGCGGAGGGATACCCCCCGAACTCGGCAATCTCGCGAGGCTCCGCAGCCTGACACTCGCAAACAACCAGCTAGGCGGGGAAATACCCGCCGAGCTTGGCAACCTCCCAAACCTCGGCTCGATGGGCCTGCATGGGAACGAGCTCAGCGGAGAGATACCTCCCGAACTCGGCAACCTCGCGAACCTGCGGACTCTGTCACTCGGCGGCAACCGGCTCGTTGGAGCGATTCCGCCTGAGCTCGGTGAGCTAACGAGCCTGACCCAGTTGCTGCTCAATGGGAATCAGCTGAGTGGGGAGATACACCCGGCTCTGGGAAACCTCTCGAACCTGACCAGCCTCGAACTCGCGAACAACCAGCTGACCGGCGAGATACCGGCAGAGCTCGGCAACCTCACGAATCTCAGGGTACTCGTGCTTGAAGGCAATCAGCTGAGCGGGGAGATACCTTCGGAGCTGGGTAACCTCACCAGCCTCGATGCGCTCATGCTCGACGGGAACCACTTCACCGGTTGCCTGGCGCCTGAACTGCCGAAGATATGGGTCAAAGCAACCGGCCTGCCACGCTGCGAGTAGGCCGGCGCGGCCGGCCGGCCGTGCGGCAGCGTCCGCAGGGTCCTCGCGAAACGCACTCTCCCGAGGCAGTACGCAGGGTTGGTACCCCCGGCAGGAATCGAACCTGCGCACATGGTTTAGGAAACCACTGCTCTATCCCCTGAGCTACGGGGGCCTGCCTGTATGAGAACGCGCTTTCGCCGGGCTGTCTAGCGATCCCGCTAGACCTTGACCTCGCTCAGGCCCCGCGCCGCGACGACCGGCGCCCCGGTCAGCCGCTGCACCTCGTCGACGGTGAAGCCCGGTGCGATCTCCCGCAGGGCGAAGTGCTCGCCGGCGGGCTCGAATAGCCCGAGGTTCGTCATCACGAGCGTGACCACCCCCGCCGCGGTGAGCGGCAGGGCGCATCGCTCGAGCAGCCGGGGCCGGCCGTCGCGGGTCGTGTGATCGAGCAGCAGGAACACCTGCTTCGCGCCCACGGCCAGGTCCATCGCCCCGCCAATGCCGCCGCCCTTGCGGCCGCTGATGCGCCAGTTCGCGAAGTCCCCGTTGACGGCTGCCTCGTAGGCGCCCAGGACGGCTACGTCCAGAAGCCCCCGCCGGATGATCGCGAAGGCGTCGGCGTGGTGCACGATCGAGGCGAGCGGGGTCAGCAGCACCGGCTGCGCTCCGCCGTTCACGACATACGGCGTGGCCTCCTCCACCGTGGCGTTGCGCCCGTAGCCGATGACGCCGTTCTCGGAGTGCAGGATCACCGTGCGGTCCTCGGGCACGAAGTCGGAGCAGCGCGTCGGCATCCCCACCCCGAGGTTCACCACCCACTCCTCCTGGAACTCGGCCGCCACCCTCGCCGCCATCAGGTCTCGGGTCAGCGGCTTGCCTGTGTCGCTCATGACCGTGGCGTCCCGCTGAACATGGCGAGCGGCGGCGCCTGCAGCATGCCGCCCGCCTCGGGGATGGAGACCACCCGCTGCACGAAGATGCCGGGCGTGTGGATCAGGTCCGGGTCGAGCGTTCCCACCTCGACCACCTCCTCGGCCTCGACCAGCGTGCAGTCCGCCGCCATCGCCATGATCGGGTTGAAGTTGCGCTGCGAGCGGCGGAATACGAGGTTCCCGAAGGTGTCCGCCTTCCAGCAGCGGACGAGGGCGTAGTCGGCCACGATCGCTTCCTCCAGCACGTACGTCCGCCCGCCGAACTCGCGGTGCTCCTTGCCCTCCGCCACCTCCGTCCCAACCGCGGCGGGCGTGAAGAAGGCGGGAATGCCCGACCCGCCCGCGCGGATGCGCTCGGCCAGCGTGCCCTGCGGCGTGATCTCCGCCTCGATTTCCCCAGCCTCGTTCAGGCGTTCGAGCGGCGTCTGTCGCGAGGGGTGCGTCGAGGCGGTGAAGGCGAGGATGACGCGGCTCACCCGTCGCTCCTCGATCAGGTTGCCCGTCGTCATCACGCCGTCGTCGCGGGTCATGCCCGCCCCGTTCGCGATGATCGTGAGGTCGGACGCCCCCTGCTCATGGAGCGCGGCGATGAGGTTGTGAGGCGTCCCCGGCTCCCCGAAGCCCGCCACGAGGATGCGTGAGCCGTCCTCGACTCCCGCGACCGCCTCCTCGAAGCTGCTGACGACCTTGGAGCGCATCGCCTGGCTGCTACCGACCCATGCGGCCAATCAGGTAGGCCGCCGTGCGTCCCTCGGCCTCCGGGTCGACCGGCATGATGGAGGCGGAGAAGTCGCTGACGCCCATCGCCTCCAGCCGGTCGAGCGCTTCGTCGAGTACACGCTCGTCGCCCAGGATGGCGACATCCTCTGGGCCGGCCGCCCCTTCGCGGTCGAGCATCGCCCGGTACGAAGGGATGGGGCTGTAGTTGGCGAGCATCTTCCCCACACGCTCGCGGGCGTCGTCGGGGTTGTTCGTCACGGCGATGGGGAAGGCGGCGACGATGCGCGGCGCCTGCTCCCGCCCCGCGCGTTCCGCTGCCTCCTGCAGCGCCGGCGCGATGTAGGTCTCGATCGTGTCGGGACCGGTCATCCAGAGGCTCGTCCCGTCCGCCACCGACCCCGCCAGCGCGAGCATGCGCGGGGCCATCGCCGCCAGCAGCACCTGCGGCGGCTCCGCGCCCGCGACCCCGTAGGTCGCGTGGATGCGGTAGCTGTCGTTCTCGACGTTCACCTCCCCGCCCCGGAGCAACGGCAGAAGCGCCTCCAGGTAGTCGCGCATGTGCCGCGCGGGTCGCTCGAACGACATGCCCCACATGTCCTCGATCACGAACTTGTGCGAGAGCCCGATGCCGAGCGCGAAGCGGTTCCCCGAGGCTGCCTGCACGGTGAGCGCCTGCTGCGCCATCGTCACCGGGTGGCGGGGGTAGGTGGGGACGACCGCCGTCCCCAGCTCGATGCGCTCGGTCTCCCGCCCGATCACGGTGAAGGCGCCCATCGCGTCCAGCCCGAACACGTTGGGCATCCAGACGCTGTCGTAGCCCTGCGCTTCCAGCTCCTGCGTGCGCGCCACGAGACCGTCGAGGTCGAGGCGTCCGCCGATCATCACGCCAATGCGCATCGCGTTCCTCCAGGGGCGCCAAGGCTACCAGAACCACCCGCACGAGCCCGCGCCGGCCCCGCTTCCCCTACGATGGCCGCCAGAGCACCCCAGGAGGACCACCGTGGACGGATTCATCGACGTACACCATCACGTCCCCTCGGCCGAGATTGCGGAGGCGGCCACGCAGGTCGGCATCCCCATGGCCGGCGCCTGGACCCCCGAGACCGCGATGGTCGCCATGGACGCGAGTGGCATCGCCGCTGCCGTCCTCACCCCCACCATCTTCGTCGCCGACGTGGGCGATCCCGAGGCGGCCGTCCCCCTTCACCGCGCGACCAACGACTACCTCGCCGGCGTCGCGAAGCGCTGGCCGCACCGCTTCGGCGCCTTCGCCACCCTTCCCCTCGTCGACCCCGCCGCGGCCGCCAACGAGCTCGGGCGGGCCTACGACGAGCTCGGCATGGACGGCGTGCTCCTCCCCAGCGGCGTCGGCCCCGACCTCATCGGCGCCGAGCGCTTCGACTCCGTCCTCGCCGCGATGAACGACCGCAGCGCCGTAATCCACCTCCACCCCACGAAGTCCCACCTGGGCATCCCCAACCTGTCGCCCGCGGTCGTCGACTTCCCCGTCGAGACGACGCGCGCCATCGGCAGCCTGCTCGCCTCGGGCGCGCTCGAACGCTACGGAAACCTGACCTGGATCATCGCCCACGGCGGCGGCTGCTTCCCCTACATCGCCGGACGCGTGGCCCGCTCCGACGGCGCCGAGCCGTTCACCACCACCGCCCCGGAGGGCACGCTCGCCTACCTCCGCCGCATGTACTTCGACGTCGCGGTGACCTGCCACCCGAACGCCTTCCCCAGCCTCCGCACGGTCACCGACACCGACCACATCGTCTTCGGCACCGACTACCCCGCCTTCTCCCAGGAGGACGTCGACGAAGCCATCGCCTTCCTCGTGAACAAGGCTGGCTTCACCGCCGATGAGCTCGACGCCATCGGCTCCCGGAACATCAAGCCCCTCTTCCCCCGCCTCACCGCTGACATGGAGGCCGCCGGCTAGCCCTATTCCGCCTCCACGTCGTCCGGCAACTCGACCACGTCCCCGACGCCAAACCCCTGGCGCTCGAACCAGCCGCCGTTGACCTCGAGCGTGTAGCGGTATGGCTGCGCCGGGCGGAGCACCTCGGGACTCTGGGGCACGCCGTGCACGATCTCGAGGACGGTGCCGTCGGCCGCGAGGTAGGCGATGTCCAGAGGGATCAACGTGTTCAGCATCCAGAAGCCGCCCGTCCGGTCTTCCTCGAACACGAAGAGCATTCCCGCCAGCTCGTCCAGCGACTCCCGGAACATCAGGCCCCGATTGCGCTGGTCGGCCCGACTCGCCACTTCGACGGTCAGCGTCAGCGTGCGCTCGCCGTCCGCGCTCCGCACGGTTACGGAGGCGGTGGGCAGGACACACGGCGTGGGGTCGTCCGTCCTGCATGGGTCCGATGTCGTGTCGGGCGCGGGACTCGGCTCCGTCGTTGCCGTCGCTTCCGCCGTTGCAGTGGCCTCGGTGGGTGCTTCTGCGGCAGGAGTGGGCTGTGCGGTGGCGGTTGGTTGGGAGGTGGCGGTGGGGGTCGGCGCTGCGGTGGGAGTTCGCTGTGTTGTGGCCGTAGGCTACGGGATAAGAGTTGGCTGCGTACCAGTAGTCGGCTTTGCGGTGAGAGTCTGATGCGCGGTGGCGGGTGGCTGCGCGGTGGCAGTTGGCTGTGGGGTAGGCGTCGGCTGCGCGGTGGGGGTTGGCTGTGGGGTGGAGGTCGGTGCGGCGGTCGCCACCCCTTGAGGCTCTTCCTTCCCGCCGCAACCGGCTGCGAGCACGAACGCGGCCACCCCGACTCCTGCCAGCAGGAGTGCCGCCGGGCGCAACGCGCTAACCACCTCCGTGGCGCGCGACCCAGGACGTGATCAGCCGGTTGGCGATGCTGATCGGCCCCGGGATGTTCGGTAGCGCGTCCACCGGGAACCAGTCCGCGGCTGCGATCTCCGCCTCCTCCAGCACGATGTCGCCGCTCTCGTACTCCGCGAAGAAGCCGAGCATGAGCGAGTTGGGGAAGGGCCACGGCTGGCTGCCCCGGTACTCCAGGTTCGTCACTCGGAGCCCCACCTCCTCCTCCACCTCCCGGATCAGCGCGCCCTCCACGGTCTCCCCGGGCTCGACGAACCCCGCCAGAGCGCTGTAGAGGCCCTCCGGGAAGCGGTGGCTGCGTGCCAGCAGCACCTCGTCGCCCCGGTGCACGAGCGTGATGATCGCCGGCGAGAGCTGCGGAAAGCGCATCAGGCCGCACTCCGGGCAGCGCATGGCGCGCTCGGCCCTGACGAGCTCGTTCAGAGCCCCGCAGCTCCCGCAGAACTGGTTCACCCGTTCCCACTCGATGATCTGCACGGCCCGGCCCGCCGCCATCCAGATCTCCTCGTCTGCCATTCCATACACCGAGAACAGGTCGCAGAAACGCCACCCCTCGCCCGCCTCCGCGCCGTCATCGACCCCGGTCGTCCAGACCTGCTCCCCGTCGAGCGTCCCGATGAAGTGCTCCGCTCCCGTCAGCGATAGTCGCTCCGCCTCCTCAGGCCCCGCCAGCGCCGCGTCCGCCTCGCGGAACAACACGCGGTTGCCTTGCACGAGCATCCAGCGCCTGGGCGCGCCGGCATCCTCGGGAGGTACTACGGCGGGAAGGAACATGGCGGTCCAGCCTACAGGCTCGACAGGACGAGGCGCACCGCCCGGCTGCTACGCCAGGACCTGCGCGAAGGCTCGCATCTCCCGCTCGATGTCCGGACCCATCGGCTGCCACATCAGCTCCGTCGCCCCACCCGCTTCCAGCCGCGCCAGCCGTTCCCGGATGGCGTCGACCGTGCCCGTGAGCTGCGCCGGTGGAAGCTGCTGGCGGTCCATCGCCCTGCGGTCGTGCTCGTTCAGCTCGACGAGGTGGCCGCGGTGGATCTCAAGGTGCCGCTCGCCTTCCGGGACGCCCGCGATCGAGGCCGCCCACTCCTCCCCGCCCGGGAGCGGGTCGAGTGGCTCGCCCCGCGCCGCGAGCCCGTGGTAGCGCCCCGCCAGCGAGGGCGCCGTCGCCTCGAACGCGCGCGCCGACGTTGGCGACTCGCCCGGTTCGAGCACCGTGCCCGTGCTCAGCACGGCGCACCAGGAGAAGCCGGGCACGGGCCGGAAGCTCACGGTCACACCACTCCCGATGTCCCGCGCGAACTGCTGCCCGCGTGGCCCCTGCGCGTTGACGAGCACCGGCACCTCGATCGGCCTTGAGGGCGCGAAGCCCTCCGAGTGCAGCATCTGCGTCGCCGCTCCGTCCACCTCCACCACCTCGCCGCGGAGGAGCGCCATCACCTGCCGCACGCCGAGCTCGAACTCCCGCCGCGTGAGCATCCGCTGGCCCATCGCCAGCCGCCCCGTGAAGCCCGCCCCTAGGGCGACCGCCAGCCGTCCCGGGGCCAGCTCGTCGAGCGTGGTGATGGCGGCGGCCTGCGTCATTGGGTGGCGCAGGTGGGGCACCAGCACGCCGGGCCCGATGCCGATCCGCTCCGTTCGCTCCGCGATCCGCGCCAGCGTCACCCACACGTCGTGGTAGAGCGCCGGCGAGTCGTAGATCCAGACGCGCTCGTACCCCAGCTCCTCCGCCAGGACCGCCTGCTCCACGGCCGCGCTGTTCGCTGGAAACGCACAGGAGATGTCCATCGCTCGCTCCTTCGAGCGCGGATGCTAGCAGGGAGCTAGACGCGCGGCTCCCACGAAGAGAAGCGCAGGGTGAACAGCAGCCCCGCGACGCCCCAGGCCGCGAGCACGCCCAGGTGCAGCGGCTCGAAGCCCGCCCCGCTGGTGAACGGGTTGAAGGCCGTCTGCAGCGCCTCCGAGAGGTGCCGCACAGGGAAGATCGAGCTCACGTGCTCCACCCACGCCGGCGTCCCCGCGCTTGGGGGGATGAACACGTCGGAGATGAACAGCAGTGGCAGGATGGTCCCGTTTACGACCGCCGGCGCGGCATCCGAGTTTGGAACGACCGCCGCGATCGACAGCCCCAGGGTGCAAAACGCGAACGACCCCACCGCCAGCGTCACGAGCACGGCCGGCATGGTCTCGCCGGGTATGTCGACGCCATAGAAGAGGCGTCCGAACACAACGACAACCACGAGCAGGACCAGCATCAGGAGGATAGCGTGGGTAATGCGGCCGAACAGGAAGGCCCACCCGGGCAGAGGCGACCCGCGGATGCGCTTCAGCACCCCCCCGTCGCGGTCGAAAACCCAGGTCATGGAGAGCGATGTGTAGCAGGAGTTCACCACGGTCAGCGTCGCGATGGCGGGGACATAGAAAACCGCCCCGCTGATGACACGATCGCCCACCTCCATGTCGTTGCTCCCGAAGATGACATTCAGAATCACGAGGAAGATGAGCGGGAACGCGATCGTGAAGAACGCCGCCGGCGGGTTCCGCCGGAACGCCCGCTCCTGGTACTTGAGCTGACGAAGGGCCAGTTCGAGCGCCCTCACGGCGCCTCCTCGCTGTCTTGGTCGCCCGTGAGCCGCAGGAAGACATCCTCCAGCGAGAGGCGGCTCACCACGAGGCCTTCGAGCGCCACGCCAGCCTCGAGGGCCCAGCCCGTGAGGGCGTGCAGGTCACGCGTCGGGTCGGCCGTCCGCAACTCCAGCAGCCCCTCCTCCGTTTCCCGCACGTCGAGACCCTCCGGCGGGGACGCCCCCTCCGGGGCGCGGAAGCGGATGACCGCGTCTGCATCGGCCGCTACCAGGCCCGCGGGCGTGTCCTCCGCCACGATCTCGCCCCGCACCATGATCGCCACCCGGTCTGCGAGGGCCTGCGCCTCGTCCAGGTAGTGGGTGGTGAGCAGCACCGTTTTTCCGAGGGTGCGCAGGTTGCGGATCATCGACCAGGCGCCTCGCCGGGCGCTGGGGTCGAACCCCGTCGTGGGCTCGTCCAGGAACAACAGCTCCGGGTTGCCGGCCAGCCCCACGGCCACGTCCAGCCGCCGCTGCTGCCCGCCGGAGAGCCTGCGCACACGCTGGTCGCGCTGCTCGTCCAGCCCCACCACCTCGAGGATGTCTTCCAGCGGCAGCGGCCGTGGGTAGAACCCGCGGAACATGTCGACCGTCTCCGCGACGGTCAGGTAGGGCTCCAGCCCGGTCTGCTGCAGCACGATGCCGGTGCGCTCCTTGAGCGCGACCTCGTTCCTCCCCGGGTCGAACCCCAGCACGCTCACCTCGCCGCCCGAGCGCGTCCGGTGCCCCTCAAGGATCTCGACGGTCGTCGTCTTCCCCGCCCCGTTCGGCCCGAGCAGCGCGAACACCTCGCCCCGCTCGATGCGCAGGTCGATGCCCCGCACCGCCTCGATCGCGCCGTAACGCTTGCGCAGTCCCCGGACCTCGATGACCGCCTCGCCCATCCCCCGATCCTAGGGGAGCGGTCGGCAAGAGGCTGCTTCCGTAGACTGGCGCCGCCGTGTCCAGTGCCTGGCTCATCGGAGTCTTCTCCGTCTATTTCGGCTTGCTGATCGTGATCGCGATCATCGGCGCGCGCCGCATGCGGGACATGTCCGACTACGTCCTTGGCGGACGCAGGCTGAGCAGCGTCACCGCCGCCCTCAGCAGCGGCTCCTCAACCACGAGCGCCTGGACGATGCTGGTGCTCCCCGCCCTGGCCTACGTGGGCGGCCTCGTCGAGCTGTGGGTGCCGGCGGCCGCGGCCGTCGGCCTCTTCCTCAGCTGGACCTTCATCGCCAAACGCCTCCGGCGCTACACGATGGAGGCGGGCGACGTCCTCACCATCCCCGAGTTCTTCGAGGTCCGCTTCGGTGACAGGACCGGCATCCTGCGCGCTGCGACCGGCGCCATCACCATCCTCTTCGTCGTGTTCTACGTGAGCTCCGGGCTGCTCGGAGGAGCCAAGCTCCTCGACACCATGTTCGGTATCGAAACCAACACGGGCATCGTGGTGACCTTCGTGACCGTCGCCTCCTACACCCTGGTCGGCGGCTTCCTCGCCGTCTCCCGCACCGATGTCTTCCAGGCCCTGCTGATGGTCGTCAGCCTGCTCCTCATCGCCGCCTACCTCGTGAGCACCTCCGACCGCCCGTTCGTCGACACGCCCGATGGCGCCCCCGGCTTCTTCAACCCGTTCACCGGCAGTGATGGCTCGCCGATCACGGCCGCCCTCATCCTGTCCGCAGCAGGGTGGGCGTTCGGGGCCTTCGGGGCTCAACGCATCCTCCAGCGCTTCATGGCGGTGGAACGCGAGGACCACATCGTGCGCAGCCGCAACATGTCGTTCATCTGGATTGTCCTGGTCTACGGGCTCGCTCTCACGGTCGGCCTGGTCGCCCACGGCGCCCTCGCGGACGAACAGCTCCTGCACCACCTCGACGACTCCGAGCGCATCTACCTGGTGGTCTCCGAGGTCTTCTTCCATCCCGCCGTCACGGGCCTCCTGCTGACGGCGGTCATCGCCGCCGTCATGAGCACCGCCGACTCGCAGCTCCTCCTCGCTTCTGCCGTCGCCACTGACGACATGCCTCTGTTGAAGCGGGTCGCCTACGCGCTCAGCGAGAACCGGCGCGTCTGGCTGGGACGCCTGCTGCTGGTCGTCATCGGCGGCATCGGGATAGTGGTTGCCATCGCCTTTCCCGAGTCCATCGGCGATCTCGTTGCGTACGCGTGGGGCGGGATGGGGGCTGCATTCGGGCCCGTTACGCTCCTCGCCCTGTTCTGGAGGCGCTTCAACTTCCAGGGCGCTCTCGCCTCGATCATCGTAGGCACGGTCGTGGCCTCCATCTGGGCCTTCAGCGATGGCGGCCCCTCGGGCATGTGGGACATGCAGCCGGCCACTCCCGGCTTCATCCTGGCGAGCGTCACCGCCGTCGTCGTGACCCTCGCGACGCCGCCGCCCTCGCGGGAGGTCGTCGACCTGTTCGACAGGGTCAACGCGGGCTAGCTACAGCTCCAGCAGCCCGCGGGCGATCTCCCGTGCCTCGTCCAGGTTCGCAGCGAAGCGATCCTCGGGAACCCGATCCAGCACGTTCAGCGCGTCCATGGGCCTGCGGGCTGCCCCCGTGAGACCCATCACGATGACTTCCGTGTCCTCGCTGATCGCCGTGTCCACAAGCTGCTCGACGACGAGGGCGGCGCTGTCGTCGATGTAGACCGTCTCGGAGAAATCGAGAATGACCACCTCGTGGTCTCGGATGTCCACGGTGATCGTGCTGATCAGCTTGGTCGAGGAGGCCACGGTGAAGCTTCCCCGCAGCGCCACCAATCCGACCCGCGCCGAGAACGCATCGATGTCGTGTGCGCTCTCGTGCCCCGTGAAGAAGCTCCGGTCGAGCAGCGGGACCGACACCACGCTGTCGAGCTGCAGCCGCTCGAACTGGCGCGCGCTGGCCATGCCCGCCGCGATCAGGCCAATCGCGACGGCCGAGACGAGGTCGAGGAAGACCGTCATGGCCAGGGTGATCAGCATCACCAGCAGGTGCTCCGGCTGGACTCGTAAGAGCCGCGTGAGGAAGCGCCAGTCGATGATGTCCCAGCCGACCTTCATCAGGATGCCAGCGAGCACGGCCTGGGGAATCTCCTCCGCCAGTGGTCCGAGCCCCAGTACCAGTACTAAGAGAATCACCGCCCGCAGCACCCCGGAAACCGGTGTGCTGCCTCCGGCGCGAAGGTTCACGACCGTACCCGGGGTGGCGCCGGCGCCCGCGAGCCCCCCGGAGAGCGCCGCCGCCACGTTGCCGATGCCCTGCCCCACCAGCTCCTTGTTCGGGTTGTGCTGCGTCCGCGTCATCGAGTCGGCGATCAGCGAGGTCAGCAGGCTGTCGATCGCTCCCAGCAGCGCAAGGGTGATCGCCGGCTGCACCGTGCTTGCCAGGAAGCCCGCGTCGAACGCCGGCAGGGCAAAATCGGGCAGCCCCCTGGGCACCGCGCCGATGTCGCCGATCACGGGCGTGTTCGAGAGCCAGATCACGCCGATGACGGTTCCCACGACGAGCGCCGCCAGCGTCGGCGGCAGGAACCTGCGCAGCTGCCGCGGCCAGAAGATGCCGACCAGCAGGGTCGCCAACGCGATCCCGAACGCCTCGAAGTTGACGTCCCCCAGCACCTCCGGCCAGGACCGCATCGCCTTGAGTGGCCCGCCCGTGGGCACCGCCCACCCCAGGAAGGGGAGCGTCTGGATGATGATGATGATGATCCCGATGCCCGACATGAACCCGGACGTCACCGAGTAGGGCGTGTACGAGATGAACCGTCCGATGCGCAGGGCGCCCAGCAGGATCTGGATCACCCCCGCCATCATCGCGATCGCGAGGGCCTTCGAGAGATCGCCGTCGGCGTGCACCGTGAAGATGACGGCCATGGCCACCGACGTCGGCGCCGTGGGACCCGAGATCTGCGACCTCGTGCCGCCGAACACCGCCGCGAAGAAGCCCACGGCGATGGCCCCGTACAGCCCCGCCGCCGCTCCCAGGCCCGAGGCCACGCCGAAGGCGAGCGCGATCGGCAGTCCGACAACCGCCGAGGTGATGCCGCCGAAGATGTCCCCGCGGAGAGTGTCGAGGCTATAGCTCACTCGTGGCATGGCCTGGGGAAGGCGATACGTCATATCAGGGGCGCGAAGGATACGGAAAAGCAGGAGCGTTGTGTTGCGCCTGCGTGCGTGCGGGATGTGGTCAGGGGAGGCGCTAGGCGACCTCGCTCAGCTTCCCGGTGGCGCAGTCATAGACGAAGCCGCGGATGTCGTCTTTGTTCGGGACGAACGGGCTCGCTTTGATGCGCGCGATCGACTGCCGCACGTCGCCGTCGAGGTCGGGAAAGGCCTCCATCGCGAAGGAGGGGCGGATGCCCGTCTCCGCCTCGATCGCATCCTTCACGTCGTCGTCGCGGAAGGTCAGCATGCCGCAGTCCGTGTGGTGGATCAGCATGATCGAGGTCGTGCCCAGCAGCCGCTGCGAAATCGTCAGGGAGCGGATGGCGTCGTCGGTCACGACGCCGCCCGCGTTGCGGATGACGTGTGCGTCGCCCACGCCGATGCCCAGCAGGGCGTGGGTGTCGAGGCGGGCGTCCATGCAGGCGATCACCGCCAGCCCCAGCGCCGGGGGAGCGGGCGCATCGCCCGCGTCGAAGCTCGCGGCGTAGCCCGCGTTGCTCTCGAGAAGATCGTCGATGGTCGCCATCGGGTGCCTCCTTGCGCCGCTGGCTGCCAGGGGCCCTGCCTGCCCCTACGGGGGCGCGACCCGGACGGTGATGATATCCGTCCCGTGGTACTGCTGGTGCTCCACCGACTCCGTATAGCTCCGCAGTAGCACCAGCGACAGCTCTTCCTCCGCCGCTGCCAGTGAGTCGTGCTCCTGGATCTGGCGGATCTGGTCCTCGAGGTTCGAGTTCTCGCCGCCCCCGATGAACTCCAGGTCAGCCACCTCGCCCTCGCTCGAGGCGAGGACGACAAGCTGCCGCACCTCTTCGGGCTCCTCCGACTCATCTCCCAGACTCAGGTCAAGGGGCGCGAGCGTGAGCAGCGTCTCCTCGGCGACCGCGCTCAGACGGTCCTGCATCGGTTGGTCCCACCCCCGCCGCTGCGCGAATCTCGTGATGAAGGCGTTCAGATCCGGCAGGGCGTCGACGTGGAGCTGCGAGCGGAACCGCATGCGCCGCGGATTCGTGAGCTCCAGATAGAGGATCATGGCGATGGCGGCCAGCCCGCCCGTGGTGATGCCGCTCTTGAGCAGCGCGTTCCCCGCTCGCCCAACGTCCGGCAGCGTGAACAGCTCGAACTGGAACGAGGCGGCGATCCAGAAGCAGACCCCGGCGATCGCGATCTTCTCCTGGCTCGCCTCGTTCTGGATGACCGTGCGGGCGCCGTCCACGAAGAGCGCGCCCGTGATGATGATCAGGTAGCCCGTCATCACCGGCCCGGGGATGCTGCTCAGCACCGCCGAGACCTTCGGCAGGAACGCCACCAGTAGCAGGATCAGCCCGATGCTGTAGCCCATCCGCCGCGCCGCCACGCTCGTGATCTGGATGAACGGGATGATGGCCGGATTGACCGCGTTCGGAACCGTTCCCGCCAGCCCCGCGAAGAGATTGCTCGCGCCCGCGCCCGCCACCGAGCCCTGCACCTGCCGGAAGTCGACCGCGCGGTCGTCGCGCCAGGCGACCCGCTGCATCCCGATGGTCGCCCCGTTCGCCTGAATCGCGATGATCACCCCCAGGAAGAGGAACGACGGCACCAGCACCCAGAAGTCGATGCCGAAGTCGAAGGCCAGGCCCGGCGCCTCGCCGGGAAGGCCGACCCAGGCGGCCTCCGTGATCCGGGTGGTGTCGTAGATGCCGAGGGCGCCGGCCGCGATGCAGCCCACCACGATCCCCGCCAGCGGCGCCCAGAAGCGCAGCAGCGTCGATCGCCGCAAGACCAGCGCCGCCGCCACCACCATCGTCACCAGGGCGGTCAGCGAGGCCTCTTCGGGGTCCGCCTTCGTCGCCTCGTCCAGCAGGTCGAACACAACCGAGGCCAGTGTGATCGACAGGATCATCATGACCGTGCCGCTGACGGTGGGCGTGACGAAGCGGCGCAAAATGAAGAGCCAGCGCGAGACGACGAGCTGCACGATGGCGGATACGACGACGAGCGTCGTCAGTGTTGCGGGACCGCCGTCGACGAGCGCCGTGATGCAGAAGGGAATGGCGAAGGCGGCCGTGAACATCGGCAGCACGGCCCCCGCGCCGACGAACCCCAGCCTCCGCACCTGGATGATCGTCGAGAGCCCCACGACGACCAGCGAGGCGAACACCATCCAGGTCACGTACGAGTTGCCGCGATCCGCAGCCGTCGCAACGATGACCGGGGTCACGAGCAGGGTGGCCGAGGCGATCAGGCTGAACTGGAGGCCGTAGCCGGCCGAGCTCAACAGGGGCAGGCGTTCATCGGCCTCGTAACGCGGGTGCTCACGGGCGGCGGAAGCGGCCATCGCGGGCCATTCTAGGCAAGCCGTTGATACCCCGTCGGCCTGGGCGTCTCAGGCCCGCCAGCTGCACGGAACGTGCGAGTGCCTCCGGCAAGCCCTGCTGAACCCGGTCATTACCGTTACTCGAACCCTTACCCGGCATCCAGGCGGGGCCTTCTAGCCTGTTTGTAGCGAGACCTCCGTCCAATAGATCGAAGTCGGACCGCACAACGAGCTACCAGGAGGTACTGACATGCAGAGTAGAAGTGGGCTGCCGCCCCTGCCAAAGCTCACAACGATCGCGTTCGCCCTGATGACTGGCGCAATCGCCGGCGTCGTGATGGCTACCCTCCTCCTCGTCCTCTCTTCCTAGCCTCTCGAGCGCGCTCCCGAACGCTCGCCACAGAGGCTGGGGCAGGCCTCCACCCCGGCAGCCTGCCGGTACACTGTCCTCGCGAAGGGGACGTCGATGAGCGGGGTCCGGTGGTACAAGGGCAACATCCACACGCACACCACCGAGTCCGACGGTGACGAGGATCCCTACAGGGTCACGAGCTGGTACCGCAGGCACGGCTACGACTTCCTCGTCCTGAGCGACCACAACCACCTGACGCTGCTCGACTACGGCTCGGGCCGGCGCCGGTTCCGAAAGCCGTTGATGGTGCCGGGCGAGGAGGTCACCCT
Source organism: Dehalococcoidia bacterium (assembly GCA_009839725.1). Classification (GTDB taxonomy): domain Bacteria; phylum Chloroflexota; class Dehalococcoidia; order Tepidiformales; family Tepidiformaceae; genus UBA2991. Next base: position 55,022 of record VXPF01000056.1, read on the forward strand.
CCGCCTCGAGGCGGACGGGACGCCGGTGCATCTCAACGGGATCGGCATTTCACGCGTCGTCGAGCCCATCGACGCCGGCGACGTGGTGGCGACGCTCCAGGCCAATGTCGATGCGATAGCCGAGGTGGGCGGCATCGCCTCCATCAACCACCCGAACTACGAGTGGGCCTTCGGCCACCGTGAGATTGCTCAGGTGGAGGGAGCCAGCCTGCTGGAGGTGTTCAACGGGCATCCCGTTGTCAATCTGCTCGGCGCTCCCGGCAGGCCGAGCTGCGAGGAGATCTGGGATGGCGTCCTCAGCGCTGGCCGTGTCATCTTCGGGGTCGCCACCGACGACTCCCATCACTACCACGACTTCGCACCTTCGCGAGCCAACCCCGGTCGGGGCTGGGTGGTGGTACAGGCCGCGGAGCTGACACAGGAGGCGATCGTGGAGGGTCTCGCCTCGGGCAGGTTCTACGCCTCCACCGGCGTGACCCTCACGCAAGTCGAGTGCTCCCCCGAGGGCATCGCACTCGAAATCGAGCAAGAGCGTGACTTCGTCTACACGACCCGGTTCACCGGCAAGGAGGGCGCGCTCCTGGCTGAGTGCACCGGCACCACCGCCCGGTACCGCGCCACCGGCGACGAAGACTACGTCCGCGCCTCCGTTAACTGCTCTTCCGGACCGCGCGCCTGGACGCAGCCGGTCTTTCCCCTCGAGAGGCACGGGTAGGCCGGGCTCTGGACAGGCCGCCGTCACCGCGCCCTGCCGGGTCATCTCGCTTACTGCGCGCCCGGCCCCGGTTCTTTACGCTGCGGCCTAACAATCGGGGGTAGCCGTCATGATCGAATGGCTGGGTATTGAGCAACTGTTCGAGCTCTCCACCGCAGACAAGATCTTCGGGCTCTTCACGCCGCTGCTGATCTTCATCGCCTTCGCGATCGCGACGCTCGTCCTGCCCGGACGATGGGTCCCCGGATACGCCGTCGACAAGGCGACCGGCGAACCCCGCAGGTACCGGCTCAACGGCCTCCTCGTCTTCATCGTCGCCGTGCTCGTCTGGGGGTTCGAGCTCATCCCCGGCCTGGAGCGCGACTGGTTCTACCGAACCTCGCTCTACGCCGTCGCCGGTGGCACCGGCTTCGCCGTGATTTTCACGGCGCTGGCCGTCTACACCCAGCCGAAGACGGAGAACACGAACCCGATCACCGACTTCTACCTCGGCCGCGTCCAGGAGATCCGGTTCTTCAACGACCGCCTCGACCTGAAGATGACCTTCTACGTTGTCGGCGGCACGATGCTGGGCATCAACGCCATGTCGGGGGCCGCCTGGCACTACGAGCAGTTCAGCCCCACCAACGAGGTCAACCTCGGCGTCTTCGTCTACGCCGCCATCTTCACCTTCTATGTGTTCGACTATCACGTCTTCGAGCGCGTCCAGCTCTACACCTTCGACCTCATCCACGAGAAGATGGGCTTCAAGATGTTCTGGGGCGACGTCGTCATCTACGGATGGCTGTTCATCGTCCCCCTGTACGGCATGGCAGCGTACCCCGACCCCGGCTTCAGCACCGCCTGGACCTACGTCTGGATCATCGGCGCCTCCGCCCTGTTCCTCGTCGGGTGGAGCATCTCCCGCGGCGCCAACATGCAGAAGTACACCTTCAAGCGCTGGCCCGAGCGCAAGTTCCTCGGCATCATCGAACCCCGCTACATCGAGGCCGGCGACCGCAAGATCCTGACCACCGGCTTCTGGGGAGCCGCCCGCCACTTCAACTACATGGGCGAGGGCTTCTTTGCGCTGGCCGTGGGCATCTCCTTCGGCCACTTCGACGTCGCCTGGTCATGGGCCTACGCGATCTTCGTCATCTCCATGTTCACCTGGCGCCAGGTCGAGGACGACAGGGCCTGCGCCGAGAAATACGGCGAGGAGAAGTGGGCCGAGTACCAGGAGAAGGTGCCCTATCGCATCGTCCCGGGCATCTATTAGGGGAACCGGGGGCGGTCCCGGAGGCTTGGGCCTCCCACCCGGTCCCTCAGTTGGGTGCGTCCGGGCCTGGCGCCAGCCCCGCCCCCCGGACTAGTCGGTTTCGGCGTAGGTGAGGAGCCACTCCCCGTCGATCTGTTCATAGATGAAGTTCATGTTCACCGAGCCCCCGTCCCAGCTCGCCTTCTGCTTGATCTGCCACCTGCCCGGCTCGATCTCTGTGGGCGGGGATGTCTCCTCCGCCGTGATCACCAGTTTGCCGCTCTCGAAGAACTCCATGTTCCTCCGCAGCTCCGCCTCCTCTGCCTCGAAGTAGCTCTCTTCGTAGAAGACTCTCAGTCCGTCGACGTCGTGCCCGTTGTAGACCAACCACAGTTCCGCGGTCTTGTGACGGAGGTGCTCGGCGAGCGCTTGTTCCTCGGCGGTCAGGGGCTCCTGCGGCGGCGGCGGTTCGGGATCCCCGCCGCCGCAGGCAGCGAAGGCAGTCAGCGCAAGGGCCGCCAGGACCAGCGCCAGTCCCCGGACCCCTCGCTTGTGGACCGCACAGGTCCGGGAAGCGCGAAGAAGATATCTGTCAATCACAGCGAGCCCCATTCTAATCGGAAAGGCCGGCCCGGCGATCCCCGCCGCGCGTCAACCCGCCGAACAGGCGCAGGCGCCCCCTTTCGCGGGCCGGGCGCCTATCGAGAGGTGGTACCATCGGACGCACCCGCCGGGCGGAGTGTTGTAGCTCGCATATGTGCTCTGTAGCCGAACGGAACCAGCCCCTCATTTCCCGGACGGCGCAAGGGACTCCGCCCTCGCAGGCTCGGCCAGATCGCCGTGGCGGCCCCGGTGACTAGGGTTCTCCTGCCCGCCGCCGTCGCCCTGGCGCCCCTGCTGGTCCTCATCGTCGTCCTGTCGCTTGTGAGGTGTAACGGGGAGCATGAACCCACCGTAGGCCTGACTGCCGAGGCCGAACTCGTTTCGCCCGACGGCGCCGCCATTGGCACGGCGACATTCCTCCAGACCTCCAACGGGGTCCTGATCATGGCCGAGGTCGAGGGACTGGCCCCGGGCGGCCACGCATTCGTCATCCACGAGGCCGGCGCCTGTACGCCCGACTTCGACGCCGCCGGCGACCACTTCAACCCGACCGGCGCCGACCATGGCTTCGTCCACTCTGCCTGGAGGAACGACGACTCCGGCGGGCACGGCGGCGACCTGCTCAACATCTACGCCGCCGCCGACGGTTCCGCCCGCGCCGACTTCCTGACCGACGGCGTCACCCTGGACGAGGGCCCGAGCCACTCCGTCTTCGACGACGACGGCTCCGCCATCATCGTCCACGAGCTCCCCGATCCCTACGGAGAGGAAGAGGCGGACACCGGCGAGCGCGTCGCCTGCGGCGTCATCGTGTCCACGGGCGGCGGCGGGTAGCGGGGCACGGGGCTGTCCCCGGTATCCCGGCTTAGTCCGCTATGGCTGGCAGTGGTGGGCCTGCCTTGACGACAGGCAGGCCCACCTTCGAGGTGTTGTTCAGCCCGCAACCGGTCTCGATGATGACCAGCGACCGTTCTCGACTTCGACATACGGGCTATGGCCATCCAGCAGCCTCATGCCGGCGAGCGCCATCCCATCCGGCGGCAGGCCCGCGACTCCTGGAGCTCAGTGCCGCACTCCACCGGTCTTCTGTATTCTGAAAGCGTGGGAAGACACGTGGCCAACAAACAGACCGCGCTTATCGTCACCACGGGCTAGTTCGGCCACCCTCGCGAGGTCCGCATCCGAGGTCCGCACTCCTCCGTAGATTTCCTTGACGGCCTCCGGTGGTACATCGATCACCTTGACCGGCCAGCCGTTGTCGTCTATCTCACCGGTCTCCCGCGCCTCCTGTAGATCTACTAGCAGTCTGACTTCTTTTTCGTATTCCCACGACGGCCCCTTTACGAACAGAAGCCGAGAGAGGTCTTGCCAGCCCGCTCCTAGCTCTGTAAGCCCCACCGTGCCCAGCACCGGTACAGCGCTTCTGGTCCTTCCTGCTCTGGTCTCCTTTTCAATCCGCTCACGATCAGCAAACTGCAATTGGATGACATCGCTCCTAGTTGGCTCGTACACAGGGGCAATCTCCGTGTAGCTAACTTTCCTCAGGTCAAAACCGAAGTTCCTCAAGACTTCTGTATCGTAGCCAACGACTATGCCGGTGTTCAGAGCATAGTGCGTCCACATCGTAGGAACCGATACATCCGTACTTAAGGAGACCACGCCCACGAGGGGATTAAGATAGTCTTGGATGAATGTCGACAGCCTGAGGTCGCCGAACCGCAGCGCCCGTTCCATTAGTTCTTGTTCCGCCACATCTGCTCCGAGACACTCCTTTAGTCTTGACTGGACTAGGGCGATAAAATCGAGAGCATCCGTTTCCCTGCCGCGCATCGTGATGATGTTGCATTCCATGTCGTCGTTCAGGGCGAGCAGCTGGGTGGCGCGCAGGCTGTTTGGCGCGCCCTTTCCAATAAGTTTCTTGGGGATGTACTTGTACAGAACTGCAGGGACGTCAGCCCTGCCTCTCACCAGTCGATCTGCGCACTCTTGGAACTGAAAGGTTCGAAGCCAGTGCACAGAGAGTCCGCGCAGGTTTGACAGCACAACCCTTCGGTCATTCTCGCTCCAAGTCTCTAGCGAACGTCGGGTCGCGGCTACACTCGCCTCCGCTCTCAACTTGACCTGTTCGCTGAAGGAGTGATAACGCCCCTCGACTTGGCAGTAGAGTCCGTCTTGCTCGGATGGCTCCGTGGGAGCTTCGACGTCTGGGGGGCTCCCTTTCCTGGAAGTGGCTTGGCTGTCCACTAATCTCTCACGCAGCCACTTGAGATACTCAGAATGTCTGACGTTCGGGGATTTGCCTGTGCGCTTGGATGTCTCGCTCAGTAGGCCGAATTCGGAACAGAACACGGCGTCGAGTCTGCCCTTTCGCCCGTGGCAGTCGCACTCGTCCGACAGACTCTCGCACCACGGGTAAGGCCCTTCGGCCAAGCGAAACTCGTGGTCATCCCAATCGTCCGGGAAACTGTCTTTGACGGACTCCCAGTTCGCTATTTCGCCGACGCGTTGGGACAGTTTGGTAGGTATCTCGAAAGACATGTACGGATACACGGGAACCGGAGGCTCGGGGTGCTCTCCGCCCAGTCGGTGCTCCAGGAATACCAAGGCCTGCTCGGAAGACGAGCACGAGGCCTGGAACTTAATCCACAGATCATCGCTCTCGAGGACTATCTCGTAGAGGTGATACATCCCGACTCCTCTAGAGCGGCCGAGAAGATGGCCCCGCCAACCCGGTACTGTGCACCGTCAGGTCGTGGTGGGCCTACACGTACTGTACCGAGAACTTTCTGCTGGGCGGTCACGCTGTAG
>VXPF01000006.1 GCA_009839725.1 Dehalococcoidia bacterium
TTAAGATCGTCGGCAGCGTCAGATGTGAATAACCCACAGGGGCGGGGGAGGGCCTGCTCGAGATGATGCGGGAGAGCCACGACGAGAAGGCCGACTTCCTCAGCCCCGAGCGAGAGGCCTTCTTCCGCGACCTCGCTGCCGGGCTCAGCGAACTCGGGCTCGCGCGCATCGCCACGCTCACGTTCGAAGGGCGGCCCGCGGCCCGCATCTTCGCCCTCGAGGGCGCCCGCACCACGATGCTCTACAACAGCGGCTTCGACCCGGCCCTTTCGCACCTGGCCGTGGGCCTGCTCTCGAAGGCCCTCCTCGTGCGTGACGCCATCGAGCAGGGGCGGTCGGCCGTCGACTTCCTGCGGGGCACGGAGCCGTACAAGCGGCACCTCGGCGGCCAGCCCCGGGACATCGTGACGGTCGGCCTGTCGCGGTAGGTGTGTTGAGGGGCTAGACATTTTGATGCTTACAGATGATGCTTTGGTGTATGCGCACGACCATCAGGCTAGATGACGAACTTCTTGGCGAGGCGAAGGCTCACGCCGCGCGCAGTGGACGGACCTTGGCGTCCTTCATCGAAGACGCGGTCCGGCGTGCCCTGGCAGAGGCCAGGGCGCGTCCCCGGCAAGCTCAACCCAAGTTCCCCACGTTTAGGGGCACCGGGCTCCAGCCAGGTGTCGATCTGGATGACTCGGCTGCGCTTCTTGATGTGATGGAAGACGGTTGATCGTCGCCGACGTAAACGTCCTCATCTACGCGCATCGTGAGGACGCCGAGCAGCATGGGGAGTACGCCTCCTGGCTTGCGCGGCAGGCGGCCTCTGTCACCGCTTTCGGGGTCAGCGAATTGGTCCTCAGTGGCTTCGTGAGGGTCGTAACTCATCCCCGCATCTTTGCCGTGCCCACCCCGCTGCCGGAGGCGCTGGCATTCGCAGCAGCCGTCCGCGAAGTACCGAACGCTGTCCCGGTTGCCCCCGGCGAGCGCCACTGGGAAATTTTCGCGAGCCTGTGCGAAGCCGTCAGCGCTCGCGGGAATCTCGTCGCCGATGCCTACCTCGCAGCCTTGGCGATCGAGTCAGGTGCTGAGTGGATCACAACCGACCGGGATTTCTCTCGGTTCCCGGGCCTCCGCTGGAGTCACCCGCTGGCGAGCTGACGGGCATGCCGAATACAGAAGGCCGCGATGGCGCTACGCTATCGGGACGCTCTATGAGAATCGCGCAGGTCTCCTACCACACGAATCCGGTGGCGCCCCTCGGGGGGCGGCACACGGGTGGCATGAACGTCTACGTCCACGAGCTCTCCCGTGAGCTCGCCCGGCGCGGACACCAGGTCGACATCTTCACGCGGCGCGAGAGCGAGGGTCCCGAGATCACCGCGCTCGCCCCCAACCTGCGCCTCGTACAGCTCTCCGCCGGTCCGGCCGCGCCCCTCGAGAAGGAACTGCTGACCCCCTACGTGCCCGCGTTCGTCGCCGAGATGAACCGTTTCGCCGCCGACGAGGGCCTGCGCTACGACCTCGTGCACAGCCACTACTGGCAGGCCATCGCCGCGGGCGAGCCCTTCGCCCGGGCGCAGGATGCGCCCCACCTCGCGATGTTCCACACCCTGGGCGAGGTCAAGAACCGGGCGCGCATCTCGGAGGCTGAGCCCGGTGAGCGCATCCGCCGCGAACGCGAGCTGGCTGCCTCCGCCGACGCCATCATTTCCGCCTGCGCCCACGAGCACGACCTCCTCGCCCGCTACTACGGCGCCGACCCCGACCGCATGGTTAGCGTCCCCTGCGGCATCGACACCGACCTCTTCCGCCCCCTCGACCGCGACGAGTGCCGCCGCGCGCTCGATATCGAACCGGACCGCCCGGTGCTGCTCTGGGTGGGCCGCCTGGAGAAGCTGAAGGGCGTGGATATCCTCATTGATGCTGTCGCGCAGCTGGAGGATCCCGAGGTGCTCTTGCTCGTCGTCGGCGGCGACGAGCATGGCGAGGAGCTGCGCGCCGAGCTCGAGGAGCAGGCGCGCGAGGCAGGCCTCGCCGGGGGCGTGCGCTTCACCGGCGCCGTCCCGCATGAGGACCTGCCCGCCTGGTACAGCGCTGCCGACGTCTGCGTCGTGCCGAGCTACTACGAGAGCTTCGGGCTGGTCGCCGTCGAGGCGATGGCCTGCGGGACGCCCGTCGTCGCCTCGCGCGTCGGCGGGCTCGTCTCGACCGTGACCGATGGCGTCAACGGCTACCTCATCCCCTGGCGCTGCCCCGAGCCGTTCGCCGAGAAGCTCGAGGTGCTCATCCGCAACCCCGAGTTGCGCGCGAACTTCGCCCGCGCCGCCCGCGATTCCGTCCAGCGCTTCCGCTGGGACGAGATCGCCCGCCGCATGGAGGCCCTCTACGAGGACGTCGTCGGCGCCCACGCGAGCGAGGAGGTGCCGGTGTGACCATCGCCGACTCCTTCCGCGCTGTCGGCCGCTGGTTCGCGGGCGGCGATCGGGCCTCCGAGCCCGACCCCAACGCCCTCGGTACCCCCGCCCGCGCCATGGTCGTCATGGCCCATCCCGACGACGCCGAGTTCGTCTGCGGCGGCACCGTCGCGCGCTGGTGCGCCGAGGGGGCCGAAGTCGTCTACGTGGTCGTCACCGGCGGCGACAAGGGCACGCACGACCCGGAGATGCACCCCGAGAAGCTGGCCGCCATCCGCGAGGAGGAGCAGCGCGCCGCCTGTCGCGCCCTGGGCGTGAAGGAGTGCGTCTTCCTCGGCCACCCCGACGGCCACACCATCGACGAGGAGGAGCTGCGCGGCCAGATCGTGCGCCTCATCCGCATCCACCGCCCCGATGTGATCGTGACCTGGGACGCCTTCCGCCGCGGCTTCAACCACCGCGACCACCGCAACGTCGGCATCCTCACGGCCGACGCCGTCTACCCGCTCGTGCGCGACCGCCTCTACTACCCGCGCGACGAGGAGGACGGCCTCCCCTCGCACCAGGTCAACGAGGTGCTCTTTGCGGGCAGCGAGGACCCGGACTACACGATCGATGTGACCGACCACTGGGAGACGCGCCTCGAGGCCGTGCTCTGCCACACGAGTCAGATAGGTGGCCGCACGCGCGAGGACTTCCTGCGCCTGCGCGAGGAGATGATCGCGCGGCAGGGGCACGACCGCATGGAGGAGCGCTTCCGTCGCTGGTCGATCCGCCGCTCCCCACCCCCGCCCCGAGAGGCGGCGAACCCGCAGCAGCGCGGCTAGACCGTCATCCGGTGCCGCTCAGGAAGGTCTTGTAGAGCCTTCCTCGCATCACTGAAGCCTTCGTACTCCTTGGCCAGGCTGCTGAGCTTTCCTCGGAGCAGAAACGCGTGGTACTTCCCATCGGCGGTCTTCAGAATGCAGTCCAGTATGACTGCCGCCCCGTTGTCGTGGGTGTCGACGACGCGGATCGTGCCGATCTCCGGCTCTGGCATGGAGTGCTCTTCGGATGGGGGAGCGTGGATGTGGTATTCGTGCTGCACAGCCATGAGGTTCGCTTTCTCCTGCCGAACAAATGTCCGCATCCAGTCTAGGACTGTCGAGCGTGGCGTCAAGAACAGGCGGTTATTCGCGCGAATCACAGCATGAGCAGCGCCACGACGGAGGTCAGGATGAGCCGGCGCATGAGCACCATGGGCCAGATCGGGGGGCGCAGGCGCGAGGACTTCCGGCGCATGGGGGAGGAGATGAACGCGCGCAAGGGCCACAGTCGTATGGAAGGGCGCTTCCGCTTACTACGCGCTGGCCAGGCACTTCGCCCGTCGTTCTACCTTGTCTCGTAGGGCGGCTCGCACATATCTGGATATTGCTGAAGAATCTGTAGGTTCCGGCAGTGAGGGATATCGCAGGCCTAGTGCGTCGCGCTAAGATGGTTAGTCGCTGCTGGCCGGGACAGGTGTCGACGACTGTTGGGAAAGCCTGTACAGTCAGAAGGCAAATCTGCTAAGGCGGATAGGCACTTGAGGAAATGGCTCACACAGTGCGGGTAGGGGCCACTCAAGGACTCAGTAGGGAGCCCTCGCTCTCGTACCGGGATGTTGGGGTTGCCTCGTCTGACGAGATGCGCTCATTTGGCAGCGCAATCGAGCTATTCAAGTCAACCCGTAATTTCTCCCGGCTCGTCGCGCCCGACAGCCTCCACGGTGTTGCGGAGCCGTATGCGAGCGTCCTGCCACTCTCCGCCGATCTAAGCTTGGCAATCGCCACGGATGGCGTTGGTACAAAGATCCTTGTGGCGGAGGAGTTGCACAGGTACGACACGGTCGGCATTGACTGCGTGGCCATGAACGCCAACGACATCATCTGTGTGGGCGCTGAGCCGATCGCGATGGTCGACTACATGGCCGTCAAGGCTGCCGACACCGAGCAGTTGAAGGATCTCGCCGAAGGCCTAGTTGAAGGCGCGCGTCAAGCACATGTCTCTATTCCTGGCGGAGAAACCGCTCAAGTCGGGGAGATGCTCGCTGACAGCGAAGACGCGTTCGACCTAGTGGGAACCTGCGTTGGCACCATGGCTCCCAAGGCGGAGATCGTTGGGCAGTCCATCAGAGCTGGAGACGCACTGATTGGATACGCTTCGACTGGCATTCATAGTAACGGCTTGACATTGGCCCGCCGCGCTTTCCGGAGCAAGGGATGGCCCCTTGAACGGTACGTGGAGGACTTTGGGCGCACCCTCGGCGAGGAACTGCTCGCACCGACGAGAATATATGTGGACCTCGCCCAAGACCTCCGCCGCGCACTTGATGTTCATGCTTTCGCTCACATAACGAGCGATGGCTTTATCAACCTCAACCGGGTTCCTCCCGAGGTGGGTGAGCGGGTGGGCTTTGAGATAACCGATCTCCCCAGCATCCCGCCAGTTTTCCATCTCATTGGCGAGCTAGGTGAGATCCCTGCTGCGGAGATGTTCCGTGTTTTCAACATGGGCGTCGGTTTCTGCGCGGTTGTGCCAGAGGCAGAGGCCGAGCGAGCACTTGCGATTGGTACTGCGCAGGGCATAGAGAGCACGAGGCTGGGAAGCGTTACCACGGAGTGCCCTGGGGAAGTCACAATCCACGCGAACGGTGTGCACCTTCGCAGCGAAGGTAAGAGATTCGTCCCGATTGGGTAGCCGTTGAACTTGGTGGGTAGCTAACCACGTTCCCCCGTGCTGGGCTGAGCCCCGCGCACGCGAAACATCGTTGAAACACGGAACCTTCAAGATACGCGCCACTCAAGCGGATGCTGCCCCGCGCCCGGTGCGCGGGGTCGCGGGGGGTGCGCGTGTCCGACTTCCAAATCGACGCTGGCAACACGGCCTGGATGCTGGCCGCCTCGGCCCTGGTGCTCTTCATGACGCCCGGGCTGGCGTTCTTCTACGGGGGGCTCACCCGCAGCAAGAACGTCGTCGGCACCATCATGCATTCGTTCATCACCATCGGCGTGGTGGGCGTGCTCTGGGTCGTCGTCGGCTATTCGCTCGCCTTCGGGCCCGACCAGGGCCTGGGGCTCATCGGCAACCTCGACCACTTTGGGCTTCGCGGGGTCGGCGTCGACTCCGGCTCGGGCGGCGTGCCCGACCTGCTCTTCATGGCCTTCCAGATGATGTTCGCCATCATCACGCCCGCGCTCATCACGGGCGCCTTCGCCGAGCGCGCCCGCTTCGGGCCGTTCCTCCTCTTCATCGCCCTCTGGTCGCTGATCGTCTACGCGCCCATCGCTCACTGGGTATTCGGCGTGAACGGGTGGCTCAACACCTTCTCCGGCGAGGGCGTTCCCGCCGACATCGGCATCAACGGCCTCGACTTCGCCGGCGGCCTCGCCATCCATGTGAACGCGGGTGTCGCCGCCCTGGCCGCCGTCTTCGTCTTCAAGAAGCGTCGCGGCTACGGCAGCGAGCCGATGGAGCCGCACGACATCACGATGGTGGTGCTGGGCGCGGCCATGCTCTGGTTCGGCTGGTTCGGCTTCAACGCCGGCAGCGCCGTCGGAGCGAGCGGCCAGGCCGTCTACGCCTTCGTCAACACGAACGTGGCTGCTGCCATGGCGGCCCTCACCTGGACGCTCATTAGCTGGAAGGTGTCCGGGAAACCGAGCGTGGTGGGCGCCGCCTCGGGCGCCGTCGCCGGACTGGTGGCGGTCACGCCCGCCTCCGGCTACGTCGAACCCATGGAGGCGCTTGCGATCGGCTTCGGAGCGGGCTTGTTCTGCTACTTCGCCGTCCGCCTGCGCCAGTACCTCCACTTCGACGACTCCCTCGACGTCGTCGCCGTCCACGGTGTCGGCGGCCTCTGGGGCGCAATCGGCACGGGCCTGTTCGCGACGGCTGTCGTGGGCGCGCCCGAGTTCCGCGAAGGTCTCATCCACGGCGAATGGCGCCTGCTCTGGGACCAGATCGTCGGCATCGGCGCCGTCAGTGCCTACTCCTTCATCGTCACCTTCGGCATCCTCAAGGTGCTCGACCTGACGATGGGCGTGCGCGTCAGCGAGGAGGACGAGGAGGTCGGCCTCGACGTGACCCAGCACGGCGAACGCGCCTACCAGAGCGATGAGGCCGGTATCGCCATTCCGGTCGGTATCATCGAACCGGAGCAGGCCGCGGACAGCGGCGGGAGCGAGTCATGAAAAAGATCGAGGCCATCATCCGCCCGGAGCGACTGCACGAGGTGAAGGACGCCCTCGAGGAGCAGGGTATCCACGGCCTGAACATCATCTCCGTCACCGGCCGCGGGGCCCAGCGCGGCATCGCCCACCAGGGCCGCGGAGGCGAGACCATCGTCGTGGACCTGCTGCCCAAGATGAAGGTCGAGATGGTCGTCGGCGACGACGCCGTCGAGAAGGCCATCGGCGCCATCATCGAGGCGGCCGGCACGGGCAACATCGGCGACGGCAAGATCTTCGTGATCCCCGTCGAGGAGGCGATTCGCGTGCGCACGGGCGAGCGGGGGGACATCGCGATCTAGGCCCGCGCGACATCCAGCCGTAACACGAACTTCATCGCCGGGCGTTGCCCCTACCGCCCGGCGATGGCGATGATCCATCCGTCCCATCCCTGCGCCCCCGCGGGCGCGCCAGCACGATCCCACGAGGTAACCCGATATGACGACACCCGAAGAAGTCCAACAGCTGATCGCCGACGAAGGCGTGCAGATCATCGATGTGAAGTTCACCGACCTGCTCGGCGCATGGCAGCACTTCTCCGTTACCCCCAGCGAGTGGAGCCCGGACACGTTCGAGGAGGGGCTCGGGTTCGACGGGTCCAGCATCCGCGGCTTCCAGGGCATCCAGCGCTCGGACATGATCCTCATCCCCGACCCCGACACGGCGGTGCTCGACCCCTTCGCCGCCCACACCACCCTCAGCATCACGGCCGACATCAAGGACCCGGTGACCGCCGAGGGCTACCACAAGGATCCCCGCGCCGTCGCCCAGCGCGCCGAGGAGTACCTGAGGCTGACGGGCGTCGCCGACGAGTCCTTCTGGGGACCCGAGGCCGAGTTCTTCGTGTTCGACAGCGTCAGCTACGACTCCGAGCGCGACACCGCCTTCTACCGCGTCGACTCCGTCGAGGCGGCCTGGAACACCGGCATCGACATGGAGAACGAGGGAACCCCCAACCTCGGCTACAAGACCGAGCACAAGGAGGGCTACTTCCCCGTTCCCCCGCGCGACACCCTGCAGGACCTGCGCACCGAGATGGTGTTGAAGATGCAGGAGGTCGGCATCCAGGTGGAGATCCACCACCACGAGGTGGCCACCGCCGGCCAGTGCGAGATCGACATGCGCTACGCGCCGCTCGTGCAGATGGCCGACAACCTCCAGTGGTACAAGCACGTCGTCCGCAACGTCGCCCGCAACGCGGGCAAGACGGCGACCTTCATGCCCAAGCCCGTCTTCGAGGACAACGGCAACGGCATGCACGTCCACCAGTCGCTCTGGAAGGACGGGGTCAACCTGTTCTTCGACAAGGACGGCTACGGGATGATCTCGGAAACGGCGCGCTACTACATCGGCGGCCTGATCAAGCACGGCCCCGCCCTGATGGCCTTCTGCGCGCCCACGACGAACTCGTACAAGCGGCTCGTGCCCGGCTACGAGGCGCCCAACGTGCTCGTCTACAGCGCCCGCAACCGCAGCTCCGGCATCCGCATCCCCATGCTCTCCTCGAACCCGAAGTCGAAGCGGCTCGAGTTCCGCTCGCCGGATCCGACCTGCAACCCCTACCTCGGCTTCTCCGCCATGCTCATGGCGGGCCTCGACGGCATCGCCAACCGCATCGACCCGGGCGACCCGGTCGATGACGTCGACCTCTTCGAGATCGACCCGCACGAGCACGGCTACCCCGTGCTCCCCGGCTCCCTCGGCGGCGTCCTCGACGCGCTGGAGGAGGACCACGACTTCCTGCTCCAGGGCGAGGTCTTCGACGAGGACCTGATCCGCACCTGGATCGACTACAAGCGCGAGAACGAGGTGGCCGCGGTCGACATCCGCCCGCACCCGCACGAGTTCTCCCTCTACTTCGACGCCTAGCGCGCGTTCGGAGTCAGGCACAACTAAGGCGCCGCCCCCAGGGGCGGCGCCTTTGTCGTGTGTCCGGCGTGGGGTGGCAACCCCTAGACTGCCGGGATGGCGCTCGACGCCGTCCTGACCGTCGCCGGCCTCGGCCTCCTGCTCGCCGGGGCGTGGCTGCTCGTGCGCTCCGCCTCACGCCTCGCGATGGCCTTCGGGCTCTCACCCGTCATCGTGGGGGCCACCGTCGTCGCCTTCGGCACCTCCGCTCCCGAGTTCGTCGTGGGCCTCGCCGCCGGTGTCGGAGGGGCGGGCGCGCTCGCCGTGGGCAGCGTCTTCGGCTCGAACATCACGAACGTCGCCCTCGTCCTCGGCATCGCCGCCGTCATCCGACCCATGGATGTGCACCCCCGCCTGCTGCGCTGGGAGATGCCGGTCCTGCTGGCCGCGACGGCCGCGGTGGCGGGCCTCGGCCTGACGGGCACGATCGGGCACGCCACCGGAGCGCTCCTCTTCCTCGCCCTCGTCCTCTTCATCGGACTCTCCCTCTGGCGGCAGCCCGACGCCGCCGAGACGCTCGCCGCCGACCACGTGCCCGCGCCCGCCGGGAAGCTCGACCGCCGCGGGCTCGCGGGCCAGTCGGCGCTCCTCGCGCTCGGCGTGGGCGGTCTCGCCGTCGGCTCCGAGCTGGTGGTCAACGGCGCGACGGGCATCGCCGGGCGCGCGGGCATCAGCGAGGTCGCCATCGGCGTCACGGTCGTCGCCATCGGGACGAGTATGCCCGAGATCGTGACGACCGCCGTCGCGGCCCTCCGCGGCAACCACGACATCGCCCTCGGCAACGTGGTCGGCTCGAACGTCTTCAACCTGCTGGGCGTCCTCGGCCTGACCGGGGCGGTCGCCACCCTCCCCATCGACAGCTCCCTCTACCTGTTCGAGGTGCCCGCGCTGGCGGTCTCGACGATCGTGCTCTTCGCCCTCTCCTGGTCCGACACCCGCATCACGCGCTGGGAGGGCGCAGTCCTTCTGGCTGCCTACGTGGCGATGGTCGCCACCGTGCTCGTTCGGGGGGCTGCGTAGCGGGAGGGACGCCGCGTGGCCTCCTTCGCTGCGTCCAGCCACGCCTCGCGCATCTCTTGCCCAAGGCGGATTGACGTCCATGGCGTCCATATTGATACTAAGTATCAATACCCGGGTGGGGCAGCAAGCAGGAACAAGGCGGATGCACACACCAGTGGCGCGCGGGTTGTTTCGTTGAGCAGCACGGATACACCGCTGCAGGCCCCCCCGAGCGACGGAGCCTGGCTGGAGGCCGCCCAGTCGTTGATGAACGACGAGTGCTGGTGCTGGGGTCAGGATGTCCTCTACCCCGATGGCAATCTGCTCATTCGATACGGACTGGAGCGCATCGCCCAGGCGGGACCGGGGGGGCGAACGGCCGGCTACACCTGCTCGATCAACGATGGCGGAGGTGTCTGGCTGCGCGGGTCCGGGGTGCTCTACTGCCGCGACTCCAGCGCGGGCATCCTCCTCGGCCGATTCGACATGCGCCCGCGAGTGACCGATGGCGACGCCCCTCCGATCGAGAGCTGGCTTGAGGCTGGCGGCGACGCCTTTCCCCTCGCTGCGGCCTCTGAGCGCGGAAGAGAGGCAGCATGCCTCCTGGTGCCCGAGGCGTGTGCCTGGATTGCCGACTACGAGCACTGGATTGCGGAGACGGTGGGCGTCGAGCATCGCGAGCAGTGCCTCCAGCGCTGGCCGAAGCGCGAGACGCCGGCGGGGGAGTTCGCGCTGCGCTGGCGCGCGCTCGGTCGTGGTTTCTGCAACGGGGCGACTTCCTACTGGTAATTGGACGCGGGGTCACGCAGCCCGCCCCTCCCCCACTGGCCCCCGACGCCTCCCGGTGGCAGGCTGACGCCCTACAACTCTCCGGAGGTGCTTCGTGCCCATTCCCGCCCCCGACCGCTGGACCATGACCCTCGGCGACGCCATGTACACCATGCGCGCCATCCGCCGCTTCCGCCCCGACCCCATCGAGGAGCGCGACCTGCGCGATATCCTCGACGCCGCCCGCCAGGCGCCCAACGGTGGCAACGCCCAGCCTTGGCGCTTCCTGCTCGTGACCGACCCGGAGAAGCGCGCTGCCCTCGGCGAGCTTTACCACGAGGCCTGGTGGGCGAAGCGCAAGGATGAGGGCATCAACGGCCCCGAGGACATCCCGCCGGGGAAGGGCGTACGCCAGTCCGCCATGCGCCTCGCCGGCGAGATCGGGAACACCCCCGCCTTCGTCCTTGTCTGTGCGACGGCACGGGGCGCGGGCGCGGCCCAGTCCGTCATCCCCTCCGTCCAGAACCTGTTGCTGGCCGCCCGCTCGATCGGCATCGGCGGCACGATCACGACGCTCCACGCCGTCGTCGAGGAACGCGTCCACGAGCTCTTCGGCATCCCCGCCGAGGCGCAGGTCGTCTACTGCGTGCCCCTCGGCTACCCGCGCGGCCGCTTCGGTCCGCTCAGCCGCAAGCCCCTCGCCGAAGTCGCCGCCCTCGACTCCTGGGACAACACCCCGGACTGGCTCGCGACCTAGTCCGTGAAGGCGTCCTCGCGGAGTTGGCCGCTGAGCCGTTTCACGTAGCGGTCGGCCCCGCGCTCGAGGTCCCAGCCCCGGTCCTCCAGCAGCCGCTGGAGCGGCGCCGTTCGCTCCGTCAGCGGCAGCTCCGCTGTGTGGGAGCCGTGCGTCCCGGCGTAGTCGGCGGCGCGCTCGACCATCCAGGCGTCCAGCCCCCGCCCCTCGTAGCCCGCCGCCAGCGCGGGCTCGCGGATGGCGGCCAGGCCGCCCCCCGTGCCGCGCGCCTGGATGACCCCCACGACGCGGTCGCCGTCGGAGGCGACGAACCACCCGGGCCGCGGCCCCTGTTCGAACGGCCACGGGTCCTCGCCCGTGAGGGACTCGATCGCCGCCGCGTCGCTGCGGCGCTGCTCGCGCACGGTCAGGAGCGGCAGCCGCCGCTCGACCGTAAGCACGGCCATCTGCTCGCCCCGGAACGCCTCGCTCGCGCGTCCGATGGGCAGGTAACCCAGCGCCGCGAAGTAGTCGGCCAACCGTATCTCGTCGGGAAGCCGGGCGCGGACGAGCCGCAGGCCGCCGTCCTGGGCGCGGGCCTCCACCGCCCGCACGAGCGCCCGGCCCGCCCCCGCCTCCCGCGAGGCGAGCAGGTCGAAGCTCGCGATCCCCTCGTCCTCGCTCCGCCGCACAACGCCGACCACGTCGCCTTCGCACTCCGCCAGCAGGAACGCCTCCCCGGTCTGCATGCGCACGGCGAGTTCGGCCTCGGCGGGCGGATAGGGCTCCGGGAAGCAAGCGTTGGACTCCGCGAACGCCTCCGCCAGCAGCTCCGCCAGCTCGGGCGCGTCGTCGCTGTCGGCGGCACGGATGGCGAAGCGGCTCACGGCGCCATCGTAGAGGGCGGGCGGCTCTGGCGCGTCCGCCGCCCTCGGGAGAGGCGGAGGGGCTACAATGTCGCGCACAATTCCGGCGGCGCGCGCCGCCGCTCCCAGGGAAGGTACCGCCATGGAAGATGTTGTCCTCGCCAGCGGCGTTCGCACCGCTATCGGCACGTTCAACGGCTCGCTCGCCAACACACCCGCCGCCGATCTCGGCACGACTGTCATCGCCGAGGCCGTCAACCGCGCCGGCGTCGAAGCGGGTGAGGTCGACCAGATCATCATGGGCATCGTCGGCCAGGTCGCCGAGGACGCCTACCTGTCGCGCGTCTCGGGCATCAAGGCCGGCATCCCCGTCGAGACGCCCGCCGTCAACATCAACCGGCTTTGCGGCAGCGGCCTCGAGGCCATCAACACGGCCGCGCGCTACATCGAGACGGGCGACGCCGACGTCGTCGTCGCCGGCGGCGCCGAGAACATGACCCGCCTGCCCTTCTACCTGCGCAAGGCGCGCTCGGGCTACCGCCTCGGCCACGACACGATCGAGGACGGCATCGTCAAGCTGCTCAGCGACCCCTTCGAGGACACCCACATGGGGATCACCGCGGAGAAGCTGGCCGAGGAGTACGAGATCTCCCGCACGGCCCAGGACGAGTTCGCCGCCGAGAGCCAGCGTCGCGCCCTGAGCGCCATCGAGAACGGCTACTTCAAGGAGCAGATCGTCCCCGTCACCGTGCGCGAGCGCCGCGAGGAGCGGGTCTTCGATACCGACGAGTTCCCCCGCGCCAGCACGCCCGACCAGCTCGCCAAGCTGCGCCCCGCCTTCAAGAAGGACGGCATGGTCACCCCCGGCAACGCCAGCGGCATCAACGACGGCGCCGCCGCCACGGTCGTGATGAGCGCGGCCAAGGCGGAAGCGCTGGGAGTGAAGCCGCGCATGCGGCTCGTGGCCCGCGCCGAGGCGGGCGTCGACCCGTCGATCATGGGCAGCGGCCCCATCCCGGCCGTGCACAAGGTGCTGGACAAGGCCGACATGTCCCTCGACCAGATGGACGTCATCGAGCTGAACGAGGCCTTCGCCAGCGTCGCCTGCGCCTGCTCGAACGAGCTCTCGCTCGACCCGCAGAAGACCAACCCGAACGGCGGCGCCATCGCCCTCGGCCACCCCGTGGGCGCGACCGGCACCATCCTGACGGTGAAGCTGATGCACGAGCTGGAGCGCACGGGCGGCCGCTACGGCCTCGTCAGCCTCTGCATCGGCGGCGGCCAGGGCATCGCCACCATCTTCGAGCGCCTGGACTAGGAGGGCGCCGCGCTCCGCTTCGCTGCGCGCGCCTGAGTGGAGCGCGCGGCTGTCGTCGCGCTGAGTGGGCGCGCTGGCCTACTCCTGCAAGCCAGCCGGCTTCTTTAGGTTGGACCGGTAGATTTTGCTATACACAAAGGTTATGCTGTGTCGGTGCCCGAGCCATCGAACGCCGACCTGCTCGCCAAGCTCGTTCAGCACGACACTGTGTTGGCCACCCACGCCTCCGAGCTGGATCACCTCGCGACGCTCGTGAATGGCCACAGCGACTTGCTCCGCGACCTGCAGGACGCCCTGGTTGGCCACAGCGCAGAACTAATGGGAGTGCGCGCGACACTGGACGAGCACACGGCCACGCTGGCTGAACATACCGCGACGTTGGAAGCGCACACCGCGACGTTGGAAGCACACACCGCCATGCTCGCGGACCACGGAAGGCGCCTCACCAGCCACGGCGACCTCCTTGCCACCATCCTCGCGACGGTGACCCGCATCGAAGCCAGGGTGGCCGAGCAGTAGCCCCACGCACCCCACTCAGCGCCACGGCAGCGGGGCGCTCTCCTAATCGATCTGCGCGATGCGGCGGGCGTGACGACCGCCGTCGAAGGGCGTGTCGAGCCACGTCGCCACGATGTCGAGGGCCGTCTCCAGCGTGACCATGCGCTGGCCGATGGAGATGACGTTGGCGTCGTTGTGGCGACGCCCCATCTCCGCCGACTCGTGGCTCCAGCAGAGAGCGCAGCGCACGCCCGCCACGCGGTTCGCGACGATCGCCTCGCCGTTCCCCGAGCCTCCCAGCACGATGCCGCGTTCGCAGTCGCCGCTGCCGACCGCCTCGGCGGCGGGGCGGATGAAGAGGGGGTAGTCGCACGACTCATCCGAGTCCGTGCCGAAGTCGACGGAATCGTGGCCGCGCTCCGCGAGGAACGCCTTAATCGCTTCCTTGTACTCGTAGCCGGCGTGGTCGGAGGCGATGGCGATTCGCATGGCGCGAGTCTACCGGCTGGGCCCGCAGGGCCAACGGCGCGCCGTGTTGCCCGCCGGACACAAACAGGCCCCGGTTTCCCGGGGCCTGTATTGGACTCTTTGCGGTACCGCCTCTGCCCTGCACCCGTTCCGGGCTGGAGGCTTCCCGCTTCGGCCCGCGCTCAGGCGGGCCTCAACACTGCACGATCAATACTCCGTGGAGGAGGTGAGTCTTGACGTGGTACACGTGCGACCTCCCTACGGTGATCTGCGTTCAGCCTACACCGCCTGTCAAGATTGGGAGGTGGGCTCGCTGACCTAGACCGCGTCCGCCTGATCGAGCCCAAACGCCGTGTGCAGGGCGCTCACTGCCTGCCCCATGTGGTCCTCGTGGACGATGCAGGTGATGCGGATCTCGCTCGTCGTGATCAGGTCGATGTTGACGTCGGCGTCGGCCAGCGCCCGGAACATGCGGGCGGCGTAGCCCGGCTCCGTCTGGATGCCGGCCCCCACGATGCTGACCTTCCCCAGGTTCGTGTCGGCCGTGTAGCCGTCGGCCCCGATCGACTCGCAGATGGCCTCCATCAGGCCCTCCGCACGGCGCAGATCCTCCCGGGCAAGCGTGAACGTGAGGTCCGTCAGGTTCCGCTCGCTGGCGTTCTGCACGATCGTGTCGACGCTCACGCCGGCGGCTGCCAGCGGCTCGAAGATCTGGGCGGCGATGCCGCGCCGGTCGGGCACGTGCCGCAGCGTCACCTTCGCGATGTCGTGGTCGTCCACGACGCCGCGGACGCGATTGCGTTCCTCCATCTCGGGGCCTCCATGGATCAGGGTTCCCGGCGCATCGACCATGCTCGAGGCGACCAGGATGGGCATGTCGTTCACGGCAGCCAGCTCGACCGCGCGGCTGTGCATCACCCGCGAGCCCTGCGTGGCCATCTCCAGCATCTCTTCGTAGTGCACGTCCGCCAGGCGGCGGGCGGAGGGGACGGTGCGGGGGTCGGCCGTGTAGACGCCCTCGACGTCCTTGTAGGTCTCGCAGCGGTCGGCGCCGAGGGCGACCGCCAGCGCGACCGCCGTCAGGTCGCTCGCGCCGCGCCCCAGCGTCACGTAGTCGGCCTCCTCGGTGACGCCCTGGAAGCCGGCCACGATGGGGATGCGTCCCGCCTGCAGCTCTTCCTCGATGCGGTCCGCGTCGATGCGCTGGATGCGGCCCGACCCGTGCGACGCGCGCGAGTAGATACCCGCCTGGCTCCCCGTGAGCCCGACCGCCTCCTGCTCCATCGCGTGCAGGGCCATCGCCAGCAGGGCGGCCGACATGTGCTCGCCCGTCGCGAGGAGCTGGTCGAGCTCGCGCGGGTCCGGGTCGGGCGAGACCGAGAGGGCGAGGTCGATGAGCTCGTCCGTGCGGTTCCCCATGGCCGAGACGACCACGACGACCTCGTCGCCCGCGCTCACGCGGCCGGCGACCTGCCCGGCCACGTGCCGGATGCGCTCCGCATCGGCGACGGACGTCCCCCCGAACTTCTGCACGACCCGCATGCAAAAAGGATGCGCCAGCGCACCGTCACGCGCTATCGGGACGCGTGGGGGGCTGGCGTAATTCGGCCCTTCGACCCCTAGGATGCCTCGAAGGATGCGCTTGCCCGTGCCGGCCGCCGCCGAGACGGCGCCAACCAGCCCGCCCCGGCCGGCCGCCCCGGTGCCGGTACGGGCCAGCCATCCCGCGCTGGTCGGGGGAGGAAACCCCCCTGGTCCGTGTGCCAGTATCGGCCCATGGAGCGTGATCGCGGGGGGCGGCCCCGCTTCCCCGGCATCATCACCCCAGCCGAGCAGCGCGTCCTCGACGAGCTGCGCAAAGGCGGCACGAACGCCGAGATCGCGGTGCGCCTCGGCATCGGCCCGGAGACCGTCAAGACCCACATCGGCAACATGCTCGAGAAGCTCGGTGTGGCTGACCGCCGTGAGCTGGCGGCCTGGAGTCCGGGAAGGGAGCCGGTTTGGAAGCGCCTTCGGGCGCTAGTCGCACCTCCTCTGGCCCTGGCATCTCTGGGACGCCCACTGGTCTGGGTGGGGGTCGGGTTGGTGGTGGTGGCTGGCCTGATCGCCCTGGTCGTCGCAGTCACAGCCCTTCGCGACGGGCACGACGCGGCGCCACTACCAGCCGGAACCCCTGCCTTTTCGCCAACGGCGAGTGGAGCCGGCGGGACGGAATCCCCGGAGAGTGCCAGCCCTACGACTGTGACCGCCTCGCCCACTCCTACTGCCACGCCCCCGGACACGACCGGGCTGCGGGTGGCTTCCGTCACGGTGGGTGAGAGACACTCGTGCGCCCTGACGGAGGCAGGGGCCTTGTTCTGCTGGGGCGAGGACACAGACGGGGAGACTGAGGCGCCGGCAGGAACCTACCGCGCCGTGAGCGCGGGGTGGAAGTACACCTGCGCCATCCGCGCGAGCGGCGAAGTCGTCTGCTGGGGCGACAACGGACACGGACAGGCAGCCTCTCAACCCCACAACGACTACAGCCTCGTGACTGCCGGATGGGGGCATGCGTGCGGCGTTCTCGAAGAGGGATACGCGCACTGCTGGGGGAGCAACGAATTCGGCCAGACGGACCTCCCGCAGGGGAAGTACGCCGCCGTGAGCGCGGGCGCGTTCCACACATGCGCCACTCGGGAATCGGGTGAGGTTCTCTGCATTGGGAGAAACGAGCATGGGCAGACCGATGCGCCATCGGGCGCGTTTCGGGCCGTGTACGCCGGGTATGCTCACAGCTGTGGCATTCGGGAGTCCGGCGAGATTGCCTGCTGGGGCGCGGGGTACGGAGTAGGGGGCGGGTTCGTTGTTCCCCCGGGACGCTACCGCGCCCTGAGCGGAACCTGCGCCATCAGCGAAGCGGGAGAGCTCAACTGTTGGGGAGCGGACGGCCGCCTCCCATTGGGAACGTTCCGGGACGTGAGCATGTACCGGGATCTGTGGGGCGAGGGAAGCGCCTGTGCGGTACGGGAGTCGGGAGGAGTGGCCTGCTGGACTCTCGCCGACTATGGCCAGGCTCAGCCTCCCGAGGGACGTTACCGCTCCATGGATGCGGGCTACGACCACACGTGTGCCGTGCGTCAGTCCGGAGAGGTCGTCTGCTGGGGTCGCAACGACAGTGGCCAGGCCGACGCACCGGAGGGCAGCTACCGCTCCGTAAGCGCAGGCTACTTCCATAGCTGTGCACTGCAAGAGAACGGGGAGGCTATCTGCTGGGGGCGGAACGACGAAGGGCAGACGGATGTCCCGCCTGGTCGCTATCGCTCCGTGGTCGCGGGGGCGGAGCACAGCTGCGGGCTGCTCGATGATGGCGACCTCGTGTGCTGGGGCCCGTATCCCGTGAGTCTGTCTGCCAGTAGCTATCGTTCCGTTAGCCTGGGTGGGGCGAGCATGTGCGGCATCTTGGAAAACGGCGAAGTGGTCTGTCACTGGAGAAGTTTCGAGGGAGGACCCAGCCCGGAGGGAACAGGTTTCGTTCAGGTGAGCAGCGCCCTTGGCGGTCATGCCTGTGCCTTGCACGAGTCCGGGAGCATATGGTGCGGAGTCCCACACTTCGGCCCCTACTATGGTGACGACCGCCGGGCAAACCCTCCCCGGGGGATTTACAGCTCCGTAACTGCGGGGGGATCACACACTTGCGGGCTGAGCGGGTCAGGGGAAGTGGTCTGCTGGGGCAGGAACCTCTACGGACAGGCGGAAGAGCCCGAGGGCAAGTACCGCGCCGTAAGCGCGGGGGGCGTGTCCACATGCGCACTGAGCGAGTCCGGAGAAATCGTTTGCTGGGGAGCGATGCACCCCGCAGCGCAGATACCTGCTGATCTCCGCTAGCGCGCCCCACGCAAAAGGAGGGCGCCCCGTGCGGGGCGCCCTCCGGATGGGGTGGCTGGGGGGCCGGGGCTACGGGCGGACGCCCGTCAGCTTGGCCAGGGCGAGGGTGTTGAAGAGCGCGAGGCCCGCGTACCACTTCACCCGCAGGCGCGTCGCGTCCTTCGTCTCCAGCGCGCCCACACGGTCGACGGAGAGGCCGCTCGGAGCGGACAGCCCCGCCAGGGCGCCGTCGCCGAACTGCATCGCGTACACCGTCGAGGCGTCGCGGCTGCTGCCCGCCGTCTGCGCGTCGCTGATGTAGTCGTTGATGCCGATGGGGATGCCGTCGTAGTACTGCACCATCCCGCCGAAGTCGTCGCGGCCCGCCTCAAGGAAGGTGCCGGCGTCGCGCGCCAGCTCGTTCAGCTTGCGGCGCGAACGGCGGCTCATCAGCAGCATGTGGGGCTGGCCCGGGCGCACCCGGTCGATGAGCTCGTCGAGCTTGGCCAGCGTCAGCGTGGCGCCGTTGTTGCCCATGCTCACCGCCTGGTCGTTGTCGCACAGCCGCTCGACGCCGTCGAAGCTGTCCGTGTTCGTCGTGCCGTTGCCGCTCACGAACGTCTTGTCGAAGAGCGCCTGCACGGCCCGTGCCTTCAGCTGGAGCACGGCCGCTTCCAGGTCCTGGATGTTGGAGCGCGTCTCCTTGAGGAAGTTGTCGATGTCGGCGTCGCCGCCGAGGATCTTGAGGGACGCCGTCTTCTGGGTGAACGTGGGCGCATCCTCGTCCCAGTCGTCGCCCACGCCGTAGAAGCTGGCGTCCGGGGCGCTGTTCTCGCGGTTGTAGGTGAGGCCGTTGCCCGTGATCTCGATGAAGGGCAGCCGCTGCAGGATGGGGCTCTCCTCGGCCATCGTCTCGATGACCCCGGCGAGCAGGGTGTCGTTGCTGAGCTTCGCCGCCTCGGTGAGCGTCAGCGCCATGAATCGCACCTCCAGGTGTTCGTGCTGGCGCCACGATCGCCCCGCCGCCATCCACCTCCGACCCCGCCCTGTCACCGCCACCTCCCACTTGCCCCGCCGCCCCTCAACCCTCTCCCCGTGCCCGACCCGCTCCTCGCCCTGCCCCGCGGTCCCTCCCTGCGCGCCTACCAGTCGCGTGTCCTGCGCGGCCTCCTGCGCGCCATCGCGAGCCGCCCCGCCGCCCCCCTGACGGTGATGATGCCGCGGCAGTCCGGCAAGAACGAGATCGCCGCCGCCCTCGTCGCATTCCTCCTGCGGACGCACGCCGTCGCCGGCGGAACCGTCGTCGTCTGCGCGCCAACGCTCGACCCGCAGGCGCGCATCAGCGCCGAGCGCGTCCGCGCCGCCCTGGCGGCTACCGACGCGCTCGTGCCCGCTGCCGGCCGCAGCCGCTCGCGGGGCGACGCCATCGCGGTGGGCCGCGCACGGGCTGCGTTGCTCAGCGCCAACCCGCAGGCGAGCGTCGCCGGGCACACCGCCTCCATCGCGCTCATCGCCGACGAGGCGCAGGACATCGATGAAACGTGGTTCAACCGCCAGTTCCGGCCCATGGCGGCCAGCACCGGCGCGCCCACGATCCTCTTCGGGACGGCCTGGAACGGGCGCACCCTCCTCGAACGGGCCGCCGAGGCGAACCGCGCCCGCGATGCCGCTATCCCGCTCGGCCCTCGCCGCCACCACCAGGCCGGCTGGCGCGAAGTTGCCACCGTGCTGCCTGCCTACGGCGCCTACGTCGAGGCGGAGCGGGAGCGGCTGGGCGCTTCGCATCCGCTCTTCCTGAGCCAGTACGAGCTTGCGCCCGGCGAGGTCGCAGGCCGCCTGCTCACGCGGGACCTGCTCGCCGCGATCGAAGGCGGCCACGACCCGCTTGCCGCGCCCGAGTCGGGAGAGCGCTACGTCGCCGGGCTCGATTTCGGTGGGGAAGGAGCGGACGCGGACGCCACGGTCCTCACCATCGCTCGCGTCGAGGCGGCCGGGGGCGGCGGCGTGCCTGGCTGCGCCGTGGTCGCGCAACGCGAGTGGCGTGGCGAGCCGTACGCCCGCGTCCTCGAAGACGTCCGCGCCCTCGATCGCGCCTGGCAGTTCGACCGCGTTTCTGCCGATGCGACCGGTCTGGGCGCCCCGCTCGTGGCGCAGCTCCGCCCGCAGTTCGGCGGCCGCCTCGACGAGGTGGTATTCACCTCAGCCTCGAAGAGCGCGCTCGGCTACGCCCTCCTCGCCGCCGCCCGCACGGGACGCCTCGCCCTGCCGCGCAGCGACGGCAGCCTCGAAGCTGTCCGCTGTCGCGAGGAGCTGGCGGCCTGCGGAGCATCGCTCGCGCTGGGAGGCCGGCTCGCCTGGGGGAACGACCGCGGGCACGACGACTACGTCGTGTCGCTCGCCCTCTGCCTGCACGCGGTCGAGACGGCGGGCCCGCCCCGTGTAGCGGTCGGGAGGGCCCGGCACTCGTGACCACAATGGTTGTACGGAAGTGGTACTGTATGTAGTATCATCGCGATGGCGAGGCGGGAGCGGCGCATCGAGCGGCTTCGCCGTTCCCAGACCGATGTCTCGCCGGAGCAGTTAAGGACGGCGCTCGAGTCGGTGGGCTTTACCTTGGTCAATGTCACGGGGAGTCACTACCGCTACTCTCATCCGGACCTGGTCCGCGATGTGACCATCCCGTACCGCAGGCCCCTCAAGCGGATATACGTGCAAAACGCGCTCAAGGCCATAGATGAGGTAACCAGCGATGACGACAACTGAAGAGACTGCGCCTCCCCGGACAGAGCCGCACGACCCGATGGATGACCCGGAGATTGCCGCAAGGGTCGCGGAGTACCTGGAGCTGCCCTATACGATCAGCTTGGTGTACGACACGTCGGGAGGACCACCGGCGTGGGTTGTCTGGGTGGAGGAACTGCCCGGGTGTATCAGCCAGGGAGACACGGCCGAAGAAGCCACCGAGATGATCCGCGAGGCTATGGAACTCTGGATCGGTGGCCACATCGAAGAAGGCTGGGAAGTCCCGCCGCCAAAGGATCGCTTCACCGAGCACAGCGGGAAGTTCCAGGTGCGCCTGCCGGTCGGCCTCCACGGGAAGCTGGCAGCCGTTGCGGGCGACGAGGGTGTCTCCCTGAACCAGCTCGTGACCGCCATCCTCGCCGAGGGCGTCGGCTGGCGGCCCGCAGGGGAACGCAAGCGCAAACGTTCCCGCACCTGACCTGCCCGTCCTCTATGCTTGCTGCATGCCCGAGCAGTACGTCGCCACCGATAAGCGCACCGGCCTCGAGGTCGCCGTAACCGGGGAGTTCCCGCCGCACCACGACGACCGCATTCGCATCGCCCGCACCTGCACACTCTTCACACGGCTCCTCGCCACCATCCTCTCCAACACGAGCGAGAGCGACCGCCGCGAGCAGTTCGTCGCCATCGAGACGCAGCTCGAGGTGGCCGAGGCGCTCATCCGTGGTGACCTCGCGGAGGTCCAGAGGCTCCTGCAACAGACCATGGAGCGCATGGGCCTCGGTCCGGACGAGCTCGACGAGGTCGCTCGCCGCATCCTGAAGGAATTCGGCGAGGACGGCCCCCCCGACCTCGGCAACATCGGCGACCTCCGCCCCGACTCGCCGCTGCCACCCCTCGACGACATCGACATCGACCTCCCGCCGGACGATGGCTCCGGCAAGGGCGACGACACGCCCCTCGACGATCGCCTCTAGTCCGGCCCGGCGCCGCAGGAACCGTGCGGGTCGAGGTCGCTACTCGGCGGTCAGATCAAGGTTCCCGAACGCTTCCATCGCGATCGAGGTCGCGATGAGGATGGCGATCACCAGGAGTGTGTTCGGGGCGGCGGTCAGGATGACGGCCAGGGGCCTCGGGAGCGCGTCGCTCCAGTGGGGCTTGCCCGTCTCCGAGAGTAGTGGCTGTGTCCCCGCCGCCGCTTGCCGCGCTTCGATCAGGGCTCGCCGCAGCCTCCGGCGTCGTGGCTGTTCCCAGCCGAGCTCCCAGAGCGCAACCGCCCCCAGCAGGGCGAGGCCCAGGAACCACCCTCCGGCGAAGACGCGAAGGGCCACGATGCCGATGACGGCGCCCCCGGCCAGCAGGAGGGCAGCTACCACCCCTCCGCTGGGAGTCGGTGGGTCGAGGTCCCGGAACCAGCGCACCCCATGAGCGTAGCACCACTACACGGGCTCGATGGTGGCGGTGAGCCCGCACGACTCAAGCGCCCCGCGGTAGTGCTCTGCAGCCTCCTTCGGGCACTCGATCACCGTCGCCTTCCCCTCGTTGTGCGCCTCGATCATGATTGCCGCTGCCGCCTCGACCGTCAGGGAGGGCACGCAGCGCACAAGCGACTCGACCACGTGATCCATCGTGTTGTGCTCGTCGTTGTGGAGGATGACCCGGTAGGGCGGGATCAGCGCCAGCAGCGCCTCCTCGTCGAGGTCCGTCTCCGGGAGCGCCGGTTCCGTGGCGCGCGGTGGCGGCGCGATCATCGCGGCGCGAGCCTCCCCAGCGCCAGGGCCGCCCGCTCGACCGTGGGGAAAACGGCCAGCCCCGCCTCGACCAGCTCCTCGCGCACCGAGTCGATGAGCGTTCGCTGCCACTCGGCCGTCATCTCCGTCGCCCCCAGCACAACCGCGATAGGGATTGGCGACGCCTCGATCGCTTCCCGCAGTCGCGTGCAGGCGTGGCGCAGCCGCCCCTCCGCCTCGGGCCGCCCCAGGAACCACTCCTCCCCCACGTTGGCGATGCCGGCGTCGTAGGCGCCCGAGCCAGCCATCATCGCGAGCAGGCCGTTCGCCGAGAGCCCGCTCCCCGCCAGGATCGACTGGTCGACGGGGTTTCGAACCCAGTCCGCGAGCGTGGGGGCGCGCTCCGCGACCCGCTCGCGCACGTCCGCGGGCAGGGGCGGCAACGCCAGCTCCTGCGCCGCGCAGGCATCCGCCGATTGCACGCTGCGTCCGCCGCCGCCGCCGGCAACCGCCACCCGCCGTCCCCCGGGGCGTTCCAGCAAGGAGGCGCCGACCATGAGGTCGAGAAGTTGCTCCTGGCTGTGCGCCTCGATGGCGCCCGCCTGCCGCAGCATCCCCGACCAGATCGCCGCCTGGCCCGCGAGCGCGGCCGTGTGCGAGGCGGCCGCCCCCGCCCCCTCCGCCGATCGCCCGGCCTTCTGGATCACCACCGGCTTGCGAGCCGCCGCCCGCCGCAGCCCTTCGTAGAACCCTCGCCCGTCGGCCACGCCCTCCACGTAGGCCCCGATGACCGCCGTCTCGGGATCGTCGGCGAGCCAGGCGAGCAGTTCGCCGGGCGTCAGGTCGAGTCCGTTGCCGTAGTTCGCCACCTTGCCGAAGCGCAACCCCCGCGCCACCCCCCGGATGACCACCTCGACGGCGTTGTTCCCGCTCTGGCTCAGGAAGGCGACGCCCCCGCCGACCCGGGGAAGGTCGGGTCGGAAGGCGATGCGTCCTGCCGGGTGATAGATGCCCAGGCCGTTCGGCCCGAGCAGGCGCACGCCTCGTGCCTTCGCCCGCGCCTCGATCTCCTCCTCCAGCGACGCCGCGTCGGCGTCGCCGGTCTCGCTCAGCCGGCCCGTGAAGAGGTGCAGGAAGGGGATCCGGGCCTCGCCGCAGGCCTCCACGACGTCCGGCACCCCGGTCGCGGGGATGCAGCAGATCACGAGATCGACGGCTCCGGGAACCTCCCCGAGGCTCGGGTAGGCGCGGTAGCCTGCGACTTCGTCCGCCCGCGGGTTGATGGGGTAGACCTCGCCCTCGAAGCCGAACTCCCGCAGCGCCCGCACGTAGTCGTGCCCCGGCGAGTCGACGTTCGTGGAGGCGCCCACCACGGCCACTGCGCGCGGCGAGAAGAGCCGGTCAAGGTCCTGTCCGGGCATGGCGCGATTGTAGGCCCCGCCTCGCTACGCTCCCGCGGCCGGACCCGCTACCCTGTTTGCATGACCGCGATGACGGGCCGCAAGCCCGACTGGCTGCGGGTGCGCTTCCCCGTGGGGGGCGGCTACGAGCGCCTGCGCGACCTGATGCGCGAGCAGGAGCTCCACACCGTCTGCGAGGAGGCGCGCTGTCCCAACATCGGCGACTGCTGGAACCGCGGGACGGCCACCTTCATGATCCTCGGTGACACCTGCACCCGCTCCTGCGGCTTCTGCGCCGTCACCACCGGGCGTCCGGGCGAGCTCGACCTGGGCGAGCCGAAGCGCGTCGCCTTCGCCATCCAGCGTATGGACCTGCGCCACGCCGTCATCACCAGCGTGAACCGCGACGACGTCGCCGACGGCGGCTCCGGCATCTTCGCCGAGACGATTCGCTGGACGCGCCGCCTCTCGCCCGATACCACGATCGAGGTGCTCATCCCCGACTTCATGGGCGACTGGGACGCCCTCCAGACGGTGCTGGACGCCGCTCCCGAGATACTGAACCACAACACCGAGACCGTTCCCCGCCTCTACGGCCGCGTGCGTCCCAAGGCGAAGTACGAGCGCTCCCTCGAGCTGCTCCGGCGGGCGAAGGCGGCCGCTCCCGAGCGCCTCACGAAGAGCGGCCTCATGGCTGGCCTCGGGGAGTCGAAGGACGAGTTGCTCGCCGTCTTCCAGGACCTGCGCGCCAGCGACGTCGACATCCTCACGCTCGGCCAGTACCTGCGCCCCGACCAGCACCACCTCCCCATCGAGCGCTACTACCACCCCGACGAGTTCGACGAGCTGGGCGAGGCGGCGCGCAGGATGGGCTTCGCCCACGTTGAGTCGGGGCCCCTGGTGCGGAGCTCCTACCACGCCGAGGAGCAAGCCGCCCCCGTCCTCCCCCTCCGCCCCGTCGCCGCCGGCGACGAACTCCTCCCGCTCGTGGACTAACCCCTACTCCCGTACTAGCGCCGGAATGTCCGCCAGCGCCTCGGCGACGTGGACCCCGGCAGTGCGCAGCATCGAGGCCTTCGCAGCCGCGCTGTCCTCGTCGCGCTGGACGAGCGCGCCCGCGTGGCCGAAGCGCACCCCCGGCATCTCCGCCATGAAGTTCCCCGCGATGAAGCTCACGATGCGCAGGCGCGTCCCCCGCTCCCGGATGCTCTCGACCAGCTCCGCCTCCATTGCGCCTCCCGGCTCGCTGAAGGTGACGACCGCCTCTGTCTCCGGGTCCGCCTCGAAGAGGGGCAGGAGGCTGGCGAAGGAGGAGCCCGTGATCGGATCGCCGCCGATGGAGATGGCCGTCGAGACGCCGAGGCCGTGCTGCGCCAGCAAGCTCGCGATCTCCGTCGTCATGCCCCCCGAGCGCGACATGATGCCAACCGACCCCGGCACGAAGCTCCGGCCCGTGTCGGCGGCGGGACCGCCCACGCTCCCCACCTTCGTCTTCCCCGGGGCGATGAGCCCCATGCTGTTCGGCCCGATGACCCGCACGCCCTCGCGCGCCGCCAACTCGACCACTTGCGCCGCGTCCAGCCGCGGGACCCGCTCCGTCACGATGACGACGAGCGGGATGCCGTAGGCGATGCACTCGAAGGCCGCGTCGCGCAGAGCGCGTGACGGCACGGCGATGACGGCCGCATCCGGCTCGTGCGCCTCCACCGCCTCCCGCACCGTGTCGTAGACCGGTACGCCGTGCACGTCGCGCCCGCCGCGCCCGGGCGTGACGCCCGCCACCACCTGCCCGCCGTAGTCGAGTATGTCGCGCGTGAAGGAGACGGCCTCCCGTCCCGTGATGCCGAGCACGAGGATGCGCGTCGCCTCGTCGATGAGGATGCTCACGCGGGCCCTCCGATCGGCAGGGTCACGTCCTCGCTGCGCCACAGGTACCAGCAGGCGAGGGTCGCCCAGGGGTGCCAGGGCTTCCCGATGCGCTCGACCTCGTCGGGAGTCGCCGGAGCGTCGAGGCCGTAGAGGCGCATCATCGCGCGGTTCAGGCCCACGTCGGCCGTGGGGAGCACGTCCGGGCGGCGGAGTTGGAACATCAGGAACATCTGCGCCGTCCAGCGCCCGATGCCGCGCACGGGCAGCAGGTGTGCGATGACCTCCTCGTCGCTCCACTCCCCGAAGCGCTCGACGCTGAGCTTGCCCTCGGCGAAGTGCGCCGCCAGGTCGCGAAGCGCTGCGGCCTTCTGCCGCGAGACGCCGGCCGATCGCATCGCCTCGTCGTCGATGCTCAGCACCTCCCCGGGTTGGGGGAAGAAGCCGTCCACGGCGTCTTCTGCCGTCGCGCCCTCGCGGAACAGCGCCACGAAGCGCCCCAGGATCGTGCTCGCCGCCTTGCCGCTGAGCTGCTGGAAGATGATCGAGCGCGCCAGCGCCTGGAACGCCGTCGGCGACGGCTCCCGCAGCCGCGGCGGCCCCACCGCCTCGATGACCATCGCCATCACGTCGTCTGCCCGGCGCAAGTGCGCCAGCGCCCGTTCCGCCTCGATCGTCGCCGCCACCCGAGGAAGGTAGCGGCTGCCGGGGGCAGGCGCGACTCTGTCCCTCTCCTCTACGATCGCTGCGAGGCCAAGAACGATGACCACTACCAAGCTCTCGCCCATTCACCCCGGAGAGGTGCTGCCCGAGGAGTTCCTGAGCCCGCTGGGCCTTAGCCAGTACCGGCTGGCGAAGGACATCAACGTGCCGCCGCGGCGAATCAACGAGATCGTCCACGGCACGCGCGCAGTCTCCGCGAACACGGCCCTGCGCCTCGCGCGCTACTTCGGTGTTTCCGAACGCTTCTGGCTGAACCTCCAGGCCCAGTACGACCTGGATGTCGAGCGCGACCGCCTCGGCGACCGCCTGGAGGTGGAGGTCACGCCCCGCGCGGGCTAGTCCACCCCGGCCCGCCGCAAAGCCGGCGCAGGCGCCCGCAGGCGCCACGCATCCTGTAGCAACTCCAACAGCTCTTCCCGGTCCACCGCTACCAATCGCACCTGGATCCACTGGTGGCGGTCGTAGTGGGGCGTCCAGAAGAACTTCTCCGGCTCGGCCTCCGCGAGCGCCTCCCGCTCGTCCCGGTCCATGCGCAGCACCAGCGACTCGCCGTCCTGGTGCAGCCGCGCGAAGAGCCGGTCGCCCACGCGGAAGCCGGGCGTACCGTACGAGGGCTTTTCCGCCGTCTCCGGCAGGGCCAGGGCGAGTTCGCGCACGTCGTCGGAGGTGGCCACGGCGCGAATCGTACCCGCTCGGTACACTCCGGCGGCGGCAGGCAGCGGGAGGCGCTCCGGGCATGGACATGGACCTCGAAGGCAAGACTGCGATCGTGACGGGCGGCTCGCGCGGCATCGGCTACGCCATCGCCGAGGCGTTCGTTGGCTCCGGGGCGCGCGTGGTCATCAGCGCTCGCGGCAAGGAGGCCCTCGACGAGGCGGCGAAGCGCCTCGGCCCGAACGCCATCGCCATCCCCTGCGATGTCGCCGACCCCGAGTCCGTCCGCGCCCTCGTGGAGAGCGCCAGCCGCCTCGGGCTCGTCGACGTGCTCGTCAACAACGCCGGCATCAGCCCCTTCTACAAGCGCGTCGAGCACACCACCGCCGAAGACCTCGACCAGCTCATGGGGGTCAACCTGCGGGGCGCCTGGTGCTGCAGCATCGAGGTCGCGACGCGACTCTTCGAGGCCGAGCGCCCCGGCAGCATCATCAACGTCAGCTCCATGCTCGGCCTCCAGCCCGACGAGCGCCAGGGCGCCTACGGGGTCACGAAGGCGGGGCTGATCCACATGGCGAAGGTGTTCGCCCTCGAATGGGCCGACCGCGGCATCCGCGCCAACGCCCTCGCCCCCGGCTGGACCGAGAGCGATTTAACAACCGCCCTCTTCGAGAGTCGCCACGGTCCCCGTCTCAAGGGCGACGTGCCCCTCGGGCGTTTCGCTACCCCCGAGGATGTCGCCAGCGCCGCCGTCTACCTCGCCAGCGACGCCAGCAGCTACGTCACCGGCGCCGTCATCACCATCGACGGCGGCCGCTCGCTCCGCTAGAATTTTTGTTCTAGTGTCTCTGAAGCAGTTGACCCCCGAGGGCCGTGAGCGCGCCGTCGACTTTGTGCTGACGCACGCCCTCCCCCTCGACAAGGCCGTCTTCTACCACCACCTACTGAACGGCGACCGCGACACGGTTCTGGAGGAGCTGGCCGCCCTCCAGAACGACGACGGCGGCTTCCGCGGCATGGAGGCCGACTTCCAGGACGGCGCGTCTTCGGTCCTCTGCACCCTGCGCTCCCTCGAGATCGTCGAGGAGCTCGGCCTGGACGCCGCCGATCCCCTTGCCGCCCGCGCCGTCGGCTTCCTGCTCGCGTCCTATGTTCCCGAGTGGCGCTCCTGGCCCCTCGTCCCCGGCCACGACAACACCGCCCCCCACGCACCCTGGTGGCACTGGTCTGACGAGTTCGACGAGAGCTGGGGCTTCTACGCCGATAACCCCCGCCCCTCCGTGGCCGCCGCCCTGCACGTATTCGGATCGAATATCGACCCTGACTTCCTGCGCGAGATCACCGAGGTCGTGGTGGAGCGCGCCGGGGAGGTGGAGCCGGCCGCCGTCCAGAAAGACGCGCTGGAGTGCTACATCCGCTTCTCCACCACCCCCGCCGTCCCCGCCGCCGCCCGCAACGCCGTGCTCGCCCGCCTCCCCGGGTTCGTCGAGGCCACGCTCGTGACCGACCCCGACCAGTGGGGCGGCTACGGCCTCCAGCCCCTTGATGCCGTCGACGCCCCCGCCTCGCCCCTCTACGCTCCCTTCCGCGAGTACGTCGATCGCCACCTTGACTACCTCATCGAGACGCAGGGCGAGGACGGCGCCTGGGCGCCGAACTGGAGCTGGATGGGCACGTACCCCGAAGCCTGGCCGCAGGCGGAGGTCGCCTGGAAGGGCGTCCTGACGGTCAAGCGCCTGCGCCAGCTCGCCGCCTTCGGCCGCGTGGGCTGAGCTGCCCTGCGGTGTTCGTCGCTTGAAGACGGGCGTCCGTGGGAAGCTATATGCAAGTCACACTTTAGTATGGGCGTCCCCGCCCGGTTCATGTGAAAGCAGGCTTGAACACAGCCGCTCGGAACTCTCCATACTCAAGTCACACTTTAGTATGGGCGTCCCGTCTGGTTCATGTGAAAGCAAGCTTGAGCACAGGGGCTCACTGACCGCCATACTCAAGTACTGCTTGAGTGTGGGCCTCGTCCGCCGTCCCATCGGCGAAGAGGTCCGCGTACTCGGAGTAGCGATAGACGCGATGGCGGGCCTGCCCCGTCACTTCCTCGAGCACGCTCATCGCCTGCAGCCGCGTCACGAGGTTGTTGGCCGCCTGGTGGGTGACGCCGAGCAGTTCCCGCGCTTCGGGGATGTCGATGAGGGGACGCCGGTAGAGCGCCTCCAGGAGCCGCAGGCCCGTCCCCGCTCCACGCCCCAGCTCCACGACCAGCAGATCGCGGTGGCGCTCGCGCAGGTCGACGATATGCCGAGCCGTCTCCGTGGCGTCGATCGCCGATGCTTGCACAGCCCGCAGGAAGAAGGCCACCCAGTCCTCCCAGGCGCCTTCCTCCCGCACTGCTTGCAGGGCCTGGTAGTAGTCGCTTCGATGCTGTTTGAGGTAGTGCGAGAGGTAGAGCACGGGCTGCTGCAGTGCCCCCTGTTCGCACAGGAGCAGCGTGATCAGCAGCCGCCCGACGCGCCCGTTGCCGTCCAGGAAGGGGTGGATCGTCTCGAACTGCGCATGGGCCATGCCGATGCGGATGAGGAGGGGCAGGTCCCGCTCCTTGTGGATGAACCCTTCGAGGTCCCCGAGCGCCTCGGGCACGACGTGGTGCGGAGGGGGCACGAAGATCGCCTCGCTCAGCGGGGCGCCGCCGGCGCCGATCCAGTTCTGGCTCTCACGCAGGTGGCCTGGCTGGCGCTCGCTGCCCCGCGTCCCCGTAAGGAGCCGCTCGTGCAGCTCCCGGATGAGGCGTACCGATACCGGCAGCGTCGCCAGCCTGGCGATCCCGTGGTTCAGCGCGGCCACGTAGTTCACGACCTCCCCTACGTCGTCCGGCTGGCGCGAGCGCAGCATGCGCGCCTCCGCGGCCAGCAGGTCGTCGAGCGAGCTCTGCGTGCCCTCGATCTGGCTGGAGAGCACGGCCTCCTTGCGCACGTACATCGCCACGAACAGCTCCTGGCTCGGCAGGATCTGCGTCGACCCGTCCAGCCGGCCCAGCACCTGTTCTGCTTCCGCCAGCAGTCCTGTCAGCTCCACCGTCAGGTCGAGCGGCGGATTGGGCGGCAGGGGCGCCGGGATGAAGGCGCTGTAGCCCTGGGGCTGCGGCTCGTACCGGCCCGATCGTAGGGAGCGAGCTCTAGGCGGCATGCTGTTCCTCGCTTGAGCACCGAGCGCTTTTCGTCTCCATACTCAAGTTGCACTTTAGTACAAGGCTTCCTTGGGTTCCATATCCAAGTGTGGCTTTAGTACAAGACCAGCCTGTCCTCCATGTTCAACTCTGCCTGCATTACGGATGCACCCGCTTCCCCTGGACCCGACCGTGCCCCAAGATCGCCGGGCCGCCAGCGCGCGGCCTGGAGGCACCAGTGTCCAAACCCGTCGCCCTCATCACCGGCGCCAGCCGCGGTATCGGCAAGCAGCTCGCCATCGACCTCGCCGCCGCCGGCTACGACCTCGTCGTCTGCGCTCGCTCGACCGCCGACTCCCCCGCCAGGCTCCCCGGCACCATCGACGAGACCGCCAAGCTCGCGCGCGAGCAGAGCGCCGACGTGCTCGTGGCCCCGCTCGACGTGCGCGACGAGGAAGCGGTGGCCGCCCTCGCTGATACGGTCTACGAGCGCTTCGGCCGCTGCGACCTGCTCGTCAACAACGCCGCCGTCGGCGTCCCCGGCGCCACCCTCGAGAACTCGACGAAGCGCTGGCGGCTGGCCACCGACATCAACATCCACGGCCCCTTCTATCTCATCTACTACTTCTGCCCGCGCATGCGCGAGGCGGGCGAGGGCCGCGTCATAAACATCTCCTCGGGCGCGTCCGTGAATCCCGGGTTCCGCCGCATTAGCTACACGACGACGAAACGCGCGCTCGAGGCGATGACCGAGGGCTTCGCCATCGAGCTCGAGGACTCGGTGGCCGTGAACTGCATCCGGCTCGAGCTCGGCGTCTGGACCGAGGGCTACGCCTTCACCCTCGGCGACGTCGACCGCTCTGACTTCGAGGACCCCGTCATCATGTCCGACGCCGTCCTCTGGATGGCGAAGCAGCCCCTCGACTACACCGGCCAGGTCGTCACCATCGCCGACCTGCGCGAGCAGGGCGCCGTCCGCCCGAAGACGACCGCGGGCTAGCCTGCGGCGGGGCCTGCGCGCCTGTCCCCTGCTAGACTCGCCCCACTTCCTGCCCGGAGCCCCGCCATGCGTTTCACCCACGAGAGCGACGTCGAGTCCTTCCGCGACGAGGTTCGCCAGTTCATCGCCGATGAGCTGCCTTCCGAGGAGGAGCGCCAGGAGCGCGCCCTGCGGGGTGGCTTCGAGACGGTGGAGGAAGAGTACGACTACACGATGGGCTTCCAGAAGAAGCTCGCCGACCGCGACTGGCTGGCCATGGCCTGGCCCGAGGAGTACGGCGGCGGCGGGGCCTCGCACATGCGCCAGCTCGTCTACAACGAGGAGATGTCGTACGCGGGCGCGCCCGTGATGAACATGGGCATCTCCTGGGTGGGGCCCTCGCTCATGCTCTACGGAACGGAAGAGCAGAAGCAGAAATACATCCCGCCCATCACGAGCGCCGACCAGTGGTGGTGCACCCTGTACAGCGAGCCGGGCGCCGGCAGCGACCTCGCTTCCCTCCAGACCAGCGCCATTCGCGACGGCGACGACTACGTCATTAACGGCCAGAAGATCTGGACCTCCGGCGGCCACCTCTCCGACTGGGGCTGGCTCGCCGCCCGAACCGCCCCCGACGCCCCCAAGCACAAGGGCATCTCCCTCCTCATGCTCGACATGAAGTCGCCCGGGATCAGCGTGCGGCCGCTCGTCAACATCGCCGACCAGCACGCCTTCAACGAGGTGTTCTTCGAGGACGTGCGCGTCCCCGTCGAGCAGCGCGTGGGCGAGGAGAACCGGGGCTGGTACCACCTTGCTGTGGCCCTCGACTTCGAGCGCAGCGGCATTGCCGCCTACTCCGGCGGCCGCCGCAACATCGAGCGCCTCACCAGCATCGCCGCGGAGAACCCGCAGCTCGTCGAAAACCGCCCCGGCATCCGGAACGAGCTCGCCGACCGCATGGTCGAGGTGAACGTGGGCACCTTCCTCGCCTACCGCGT
This sequence comes from Dehalococcoidia bacterium, assembly GCA_009839725.1. Taxonomy (GTDB): domain Bacteria; phylum Chloroflexota; class Dehalococcoidia; order Tepidiformales; family Tepidiformaceae; genus UBA2991. Next base: position 32,300 of record VXPF01000006.1, read on the forward strand.
TGCGACGATGCAGGGCCAGGGCCTCCTGCCGAACCACGAGGCCAGCGCGAGCAAGCTCTTCGGCAGCGAGCTTGGCCAGCGCATCGCCCGCACGGGCATGCACCTGCTCGGCATGGCGGGCCAGCTGCGGGGCGAGTCCTCGCGCGCAGAGATCGACCAGGCGCAGAACTACCTGTACACCGTCTCGGGCACGATCGCGGCGGGCACGAGCGAGATCCAGCGCAACATCATGGCCACCCGCGGCCTTGGCCTGCCGAGGGGGTAGGCTAGAGGGATGACGACGTTCACGGCATACGTCGAGTGGGACGAGGAAGTCAATCTCTTCGTCGGTACTGTTCCCGGCATTCGCGGAGCTCACACGCAGGCCGCCACTCTCGACGAGCTTCGCGACAACCTGCGCGAGGTGCTCGAGCTGCTCGCTGAGGAAGGCGAACTCTCCGCAGACGAGGTCCCGCAGTTCGTGGGCCTTCAACAGCTAGACGTTGCGGTGTGAGCCGGATTCCACCTGCAACGTTTCGGGAACTGGATCGCATCCTTCGCCGGTTGGGCTTCGAGGCGCGTCGACGCAAGGGCAGTCACGTCTTCTATGGACACGAGGACGGTCGGACGACCACTGTCCCTGACCACCAGGGGAGGCCGATCGGGCCCGCACTCATCCGGGACATCCTCAGCGACATCAATCTCAGCCGTGACGAGTATCTAGCGGCTCGGCGGAAACGTTCTTCTCGTTGACCGGGGCCGCTACCGCGCCCTCTGCTAGACTCGCTCCACTTCCCACTGGAGCCATCCCATGCGCTTCACCCACGAGAGCGACATCGAGTCCTTCCGCGACGAGGTCCGCCAGTTCATCGCCGATGAGCTTCCCCCCGAGGAGGAGCGGCTCGAGCGGTCGAGGCGAGGCGGCTTCGAGACGAATCAGGAAGAGTACGACTACACGATGGGCTTCCAGAAGAAGCTCGCCGAGCGCGGCTGGCTCGCGATGGCGTGGCCGAAGGAGTACGGCGGCGGGGGCGCGCCCCACATGCGCCAGCTCGTCTACAACGAGGAGATGTCGTACGCGGGGGCGCCCGTCGGGAACATGGGAGTCGCCTGGGTCGGCCCCTCCCTCATGCTCTACGGAACCGAGGAGCAGAAGCAGAAGTACATCCCGCCCATCACGAGCGCCGAGCAGTGGTGGTGCACGCTCTACAGCGAGCCCGGCGCCGGCAGCGACCTCGCCTCTCTGCAGACGAGCGCCGTGCGCGACGGCGACGACTACGTGATCAACGGCCAGAAGATCTGGACCTCGGGCGGCCACCTCGCCGACTGGGGCTGGCTCGCCGCGCGAACCGATCCCGACGCCCCCAAGCACAAGGGCATCTCCCTGCTCATGCTCGACATGAAGTCGCCGGGCATCACCGTGCAACCCCTCATCAACCTCGGCGACCAGCACAGCTTCAACGAGGTGTTCTTCGAGGATGTGCGCGTCCCGGTTGAGCAGCGCGTGGGCGAGGAGAACCGGGGCTGGTACCACCTCGCCGTGGCCCTCGACTTCGAGCGCAGCGGCATCGGCGCGTACGCCGGGGGCCGCCGCACGATCGAGCGCTTCACCCGGCTCGTCGAGGAGCGCCCCGAGCTCTGGCAGCACCGCAAGACCATCCGCACCGAGCTCGCCGAGCGCGCGATCGAGGTGAACGTCGGAACGTTCCTCGCCTACCGCGTCGCGACCATGCAGGCGCAGGGCCTTGTGCCCAACCACGAAGCCAGCGCCAGCAAGCTCTTCGGGAGCGAGCTCAACCAGCGGCTCCAACTCACCGGCATGCACATCCTTGGCATGTCCGGGATGCTGCGTGGCGAGTCCTCGCGCGTCTGGTTCGACCAGGCCCAGGTCTTCCTGCGCTCCGCCGCGAACACGGTCGAGGCGGGCACGAGCGAGATTCAGCGCAACATCATGGCCACCCGCGGCCTCGGCCTCCCCAGGGGGTAGGATCGTCGACATGACCACGTTTACGGCCTACGTAGAGTGGGATGAGGACGTGCGGCTCTTCGTTGGAGTCGTCCCGGGTATTCCGGGCGCTCACACGCAGGGAGCGACCTTGGACGAACTTCGGGACAACCTGCGTGAAGTCCTCGAACTTCTTGCAGAAGAGGGTGAACTCTCGGCAGATGAGGCCCCGCAGTTCGTGGGGCTTCAACAACTCGACGTGGCGGTTTGAGTCGCATACCCCCGGCAACGTTCCGCGAACTTGACGGCATCCTGCGACGGCTGGGGTTCGAGTCTCGACAGGGCAAAGGCAGCCACGTGTTCTACAGACACCCAGACGGGCGGACGACAACCGTTCCGGACCACCGGGCCGTCAGATTGGCCCGTCGCTCATCCGTAGCATCCTGAGCGACATCAATCTGACTCGCGACGAGTACCTAGCCGCGCGGCAGGGGCGTTTCCCATCGTGACTGAACCCGTCCGCCTCTACCTCGTGCGCCACGGACAGGCGCGCGCCGGCGACGGCACCTATGGCCACGACACCCCCCTCTCCCCGCTCGGGCGGCGGCAGGCCGGGGCTGTCGGCGTCGCCCTCGCGCACGCCGGCCTCGCCGCCATCTACGCGAGCCCCATGCGTCGCGCCCGCGATACGGCGCAGCCCCTCGCCCGACTGACTGGCCTCGAAGTGCGAGTCGATGACCGCCTGAGCGAGTTCGAGCTCGCGGACTGGGGTCCGGACCAGGAGTTCGACTGGACCATCTGGCGTGGCGAGCACGCCGGCGTCCCCGGTGGCGAGACGCTGCAGGCCTTCGCCGAGCGCGTCGGAGCCGCCTGTGATGCCATCGTGACTCCCCATGCCGGGGAGGCGATCGCGATCGTCTCGCACTCGGGTACGAACGACGCCATCCTCCGCTGGGCTATGAGCATCCCCGCCGAGGCCGCCTGGTTCCACGAGTTCGACCTGCCCAACGGGGCCATCGTCGAGCTACTCGTCTGGCCGGAAGGTCGCCACCCCGAGGGCGCGCCGCGCTATGGGGTCATTCAGCGCGCCCCCAACCTCGACCACCTCCCCGAGCCCCTCCGGAGCGACAGCTGAGCGGGAGGACCGGCCGCTAGTCCTCGGCCGGACCCGCCCGCCACGCCCGTAGCGCCGCCGAAACCGCAAGGACCGCCACGCCCGCATCGATGAGCCGCCAGTACTGCAGATCGGCCTCCACGCCGCTGCGTCCCCACTCCCACGTGAACCAGTTCCAGAAGAAGAGGAGTGCGAAGAAGGCGGTGGCGTAGAGACTGGCCTTGGCCGTGAGCCAGGCCCGCGTCACGGGTGCGCCAGGATCGTGGCCGGCGGCCCGGCTCTCGTGGCCGGCGATCGCCAGCATCAGGACCAGCGCGACCGCGATGAGCCAGGAGATGATCCTCCAGCCGTCGGATAGCGCGTCGACAGAGTCGTAGAAGTTCTGGAGCACGAACTGCGCGCCCGTGCCCACGCCCACGACCCCCAGGTAGATCGCCACCAGTTTCCGGAATGCCTGCATTGCTGCCATGTGATGCCCCCTCCTTGCCCTCGTGCTCCAAGCCTACCCTTGCCGGCAAGGGGCTCGGGTTGCCGGACCGGCGGCGGCGTACCATGCGGACGGTCCAGAGCGCGGGCGAGCCCATGGGGCGAGCGCGAAGCAGACGAGCGACCGAGCGGAGCGAGCAAGAATGAAGATCGACGATGTGTTCCTGACGACCTTCGGGTGGGACGTGCCCCACGGCGCCTATCCCGGCTCCTCCATCGCCTACGGCGGCGAGCGCCAGATGGGCGTGCTCACCATCCGCACCGACGAGGGTCTCGAAGGCCACTCGTTCCTCGGCTCCGCCAGCCGCGACGCCACCATGGACGCCGAGGCCGTGCTGACCCTCCTGAAGCCGGTCGTCATGGGCGAGAACCCGCTCGACATCGGACGCTTCTGGCATGCCATGTGGAAGCGCCGCCGGGGCGCCTCCTTCCGCGCCATCGGCGCCGTCGACGTCGCCCTCTGGGACCTCGCGGGGAAGGTCGCGGGACTGCCCGTGCACCGCTTGCTCGGTTCCTGCCGCAGCTCCGTGCCCGCCTACGCCAGCTCCGCCTCCCTCCCTTCGCCCGAGGCCTACGCCGAGGAGGCGAAGTCGTTCCGGGACCGCGGCTGGACCGCCTACAAGATCCACCCCGATACGCGCCCTCTCGTCGACATCGACATCTGCCGCGCCGCCCGCGAGGCCGTCGGCCCCGACATGCGCCTGATGCTCGACTCCGTCTGGGCCTACAGCTACGAGGACGCTGTCCGCGTGGGCCGGGCCATCGAGGATCTCGACTACTACTGGTACGAGGATCCGCTCGAGGAGGAGGACATCTACGGCTACGTGAAGCTGCGCCAGAAGCTCGACATTCCCATCCTCGCCACGGAATTCGCGCCCGCCAGCTTCTACGGCATGCAGCAGTGGGTGCAGCAGCAGGCCACCGACATCCTGCGCGGCGACGTGGCCGTCTCCGGCGGCATCACCGCTCTCCACAAGATCGCCAACCTCGCCGACGCCTTCCGCATGAAGTGCGAGGTCCATCACGGGGGCAACTCCCTCAACAACGTCGCCAACCTGCACGTCATCATGGCCGTGAACAACTGCGAGTACTTCGAGGTGCTTCTGCCCGATGCCGCACAGAAGTATGGCCTCGTGAACGACATCGAGGTCGACGCGAACGGTCTCGTCCACGCCCCCGACGAACCCGGCCTCGGCTACGAGATCGACTGGGACCTCGTCCGCTCCCGCCAGATCAGCGAGCTGCGCTAGCTCCCCTCAGTCCGTGACCAGCGTGACCGTGTTCGGTTCCCGCACCAGCTTCGAGAGGGGGCAGCGCTCGGCGGCGTAGGCGTGCAGGGTCGCGACTTGATCGGCCCTCGCGTCCGGCGCCTCCAGCGAGACCCGCGCCGTGATGTCGAACGGCAGGTCGGGGTCGTCGCTCTCGATGCCGAGGAAGTGCGCGTCGTTGTTGGAGGAGCTGACCGTCACCTCGACCCGGTCGAGGGGGATGTCGAGGGTGGCGGCTGCGATCAGGTAGGTGTGCGTGAGGCACGTGCTGATCACCCCGCAGAACAGCTCCGGCGAGCTTGGGCCGAGGCTCTGGCCGCCGAAGTCCGGTCCCGAGTCGCCGATCAGCTCCCAGTCGCGCATGCGCAGCTTGCGCACGCCCGTCGCGTCGTCCGCGACGCACGTGGCCGATACGGTCTCTCGCCACTGCTCGGGGTTCGGCCTGGCTGCGGCTGCCGCCCGCATGGCGCGAGCCTTGTGCCGCAGGTAGTTGCGTAACCCGCGACCCTCGCCAGTGGTCATGCCCGGCGCTCGCTCACCGGAACGACCACTCCGTGCCCTCGGGCCCGTCGTGCAGCTCGACACCAAGCTCGACCAGGCCGTCGCGAACGCGGTCCGCGAGCGCGTACTGCTTGGCCGTGCGCAGCTCGGTGCGCAGCTCGACCAGCAGGTCGACGAACGGCGCCGCGTTCTCGTCGCGGTGTGGGGGCTCGTGCAGGGTGAAGCCGAGGACGCCCGCCAGCTCGCGAAGCGTCGCCTGCGCTTCGCTGGCGTCGTGGCCCTCGTCGTGGGCGCGGTTGATCGCGCGCGCCAGGTCGAAGAGCGCGGCCAGCGCCCGCGGCGTGTTCAGGTCGTCGTCCATCGCCTCCGTGAAGCGTTCCCGCGCTTCCGTGGAGTCGAGGGCGTGGCCGTTGGCCACCCCCTTCGAGAACGCCGCCTGCCGCAGCCGTTCGGCCCCCGCGCGGGCTGCGTCGAGCGCCTCCTCGCCGTAGGTGACCGGGCTGCGGTAGTGGCTCGTCACGATGAACATGCGCAGGGCGTCCGTTCCGTGGCGGTCCAGCACCTCGTCGATGCCGATGATGTTCCCCACCGACTTCGACATCTTCTCCTCGCCCAGTTGCAGCAGGGCGTTGTGCATCCAGAAGCCGGCGAACGGCGCCCTGCCCGTGAAGGACTCGCTCTGCGCGATCTCGTTTTCGTGGTGCGGGAAGATGAGGTCCGCCCCGCCCCCGTGGATGTCGATCTGCTCGCCGAGGGAGCCAACCGCCATCGCCGAGCACTCGATGTGCCAGCCCGGGCGCCCCGGACCCCAGGGGCTGTCCCAGTGCGGCTCGCCCGGCTTCGCCCCTTTCCAGAGGGCGAAGTCGAGGGGGTCGTCCTTCAGTTCGCTCAGGTCCACGCGGGCGCCGCTGCGGAGGTCGTCCACGTCCCGCTTCGAGAGCTTCCCGTAGTCGGCCTTCTCGCGAACGCGGTAGTAGACGTCGCCGCCCGACTCGTAGGCCACGCCCTTTGCCACCAGTCCCTCGATGACCCCGATGATGTTCGGGATCTCCTCCGTGGCGCGCGGGTACTCCGTCGCCGGCAGCACGTTCAGGCGGGTGAGCTGCGCCATGTACGCCTCGGAAAAGCGCTCCGCCAGCTCCGCAACCGTCGCCCCCGTTTCGTGAGAGCGTTCGATCAGCTTGTCGTCGATGTCCGTGAAATTCTGGATGTGGCGCACGGCGTATCCCCGCCACTCGAGGTAGCGGCGCAGCACGTCGAACACGATCGAAAAGAGTGCGTGGCCGAGGTGGGCCTCGCTGTAGGGCGTCACCCCGCAGACGTAGAGGCGAACCTCCTCCGCGATTGGTTCGAGCGCCCGTTTCTCGCCGGTCAGGGTGTCTCGCAGCTTCAGCATCGTCAGCTGCGCGGGGGCGCTTCGGCGCGCGAGCGCTCCTCGGGGTGGTGGTCGTCGTGCAGCCCGTCGACGTGGTCCTCGAGGTGCGCGAGCAGCTCGCGCAGCTCGTCCACGCGTTCGTCGAGCTGGTTCAGGCGGTCCCACTCGGGATCAGGCAGGCGCTGCATCACGCCGTTCGAGTCGTCGTGGAAGGCCACGATGTGCCCTGGTACCCCCACGATCGTCGCCTGGGCGGGCACGTTCGTGATCACGACCGAGCCCGCGCCGATCCGTGCGTTCTCACCGATCTCGACCGCCCCGATCACCTTCGCCCCCGCGCCCACGACGTTGTTGCCCACGAGCGTCGGGTGGCGCTTCGTGCGGCGCGTGCTCGTGCCGCCCAGCGTGACCCCCTGGTAGATGGTCACGTCGGGGCCGATCTCCGTCGTCTCGCCGATGACGATGCCCATTCCGTGGTCGATCACGAAGCGCGGCCCGATGGTCGCCCCGGGGTGAATCTCGATGCCCGTGATGAAGCGTACGAACTGCATGATGCCGCGTGGGATGAAGGGCAGACCGCGCCGGTGGAGGCCGTGCGCGAGCCGGTGCGCGAGCCGCGCGTGAAAGCCGGGGTAGAAGAGGACGACCTCGACCGCGCTCGTGGCCGCCGGGTCGCGTTCCATCGTTGCGCGGATGTCGTCGCGGATCTCGCTGAGCACGGACATGGGGTTCGCTACCTCTCGGGACTGGGCGGTGTGGGCTGCTGTCGGGGACCGCTAAACGCGGGACCCCGCCATACAGGTGCAGCGTCGCTGCATGCCGTCCGAGGAGTGCGTCATGGCTGTCGAGCTTACGTCAACGGGGGCGCTAGTGGCTATTGGAGCGCTACAGCCGCGCGACCACCCGGTCGAGGATCGCGTGCGCGACGGCGTACTTGCTCAGCAGCGGCAGCCGCTCCGCCTCGCCGTCGCGGTGGAAGATGGTGACCTCGTTGGTTTCCGTGCCGAAACCGCTGCCCGCCGCCGTCACGTCGTTCGCTACGATCAGGTCGGCCCGCTTCGCGGTGAGCTTGGCCGTGGCGTTCTCGCGCAGGTTCTCCGTCTCGGCGGCGAAGGCCACCCGCACCCCGCCTCCCGGCAGCGTCGAAATGATGTCCGGCGTCTCCGTGAGCTCCAGCGTCATCTCGTCTTCGCTCAGGTCCGCCTTCTTGATCTTCTGGCCGGCGGCCTCGAGCGGCCGGAAGTCGGCCGGCGCGGCCGCCATCAGCAGCGCGTCGCAACGCTCCGTGAGCGGCTCCAGCGCGCCCAGCATCTCCTCGACTGTCTTCACGTCGATTCGCTCGACCCCGTACGGCGCTGTCAGCGGCGATGGTCCCGTCACCAGCGATACCCGCGCCCCCCGGTCGCGCGCAGCGGCGGCGATGGAGAAGCCCATGCGCCCGCTCGATCGGTTGCCGATGTAGCGCACCGGGTCCAGCGGCTCCTGCGTGCCTCCCGCGGTGACGATGACCGAACGCCCGCAGAGATCGCCTTCGCGACGCCCGATGGCGGCGCGGACCGCCCCCAGGATCGCGGGCGTCTCGGCGAGTCGTCCCGCTCCCCAGCGTCCGCTCGCGAGGCGGCCCTCCGCCGGCCCCACCACCTCCACCCCTCGCTCGACCAGCGCCGCCACGTTCGCCTCAACCGCCGCGTTCCCCCACATCTGCGAATCCATGGCGGGCGCGACGACGATCGGGGCCGTCGTCGCGAGTGCCGTCAGCGTCACCATGTCGCCGCCGCCGCCGTACGCCAGCCGCGCCAGGCAGTCGGCCGTGGCCGGCGCGATCAGGAAGGCGTCGACGCGGCGCGCGACCTCGACGTGGGCCTCCGCCTCTTCCGTCTCGAACATGTCGACGATGGCTTCGTGGCCCGTGAGGGACTGGAACGTGAGCGGCGCGATGAAGCGCGTGGCCGCCTCCGTCATCAGCACCTCGACGCTCGCGCCGGCCTGCCGCAGCTTGCTCGAGAGGTCGGCGGCCTTGTAGGCGGAGATGCTGCCGGTGACGCCGAGGGCGATCGTTCGCCCGTCGAGCGGGCGCTCGCGGAAGGTTCCCGTGGTCTCAGCCAGCGTTGCGGTCATAGATGAGGCGCAGCCCCTGCAGTGTGAGATTCTGATCGACCGTGTCGAGCACGTCGGTTTCGGCGGCGATCTCGCTCGCCCACCCGCCCGTGCCGATGACGGTGGCGCCGCCGCCCAGCTCCTCCTGGAAGCGCGCCACCATGCCCTCCACCAGCCCCACGTAGCCGAGCAGGATGCCCGACTGCAGGGCGTGCGTGGTGTTCCTTCCGATCGCCGCGGGCGGCCGCTCGAGCTGCACCCGCGAGAGCATCGCCGCGCGGCTGAAGAGCGTCTCGCTGGCGATGCCGATGCCCGGCGCGATCGCCCCGCCCAGGTAGTCGCCGTCCGCGTCGACGGCGTCGAAGACCGTGGCCGTGCCGAAGTCCACGACGATCGCCGGAGCGCCGTAGAGCTCGATCGCCGCCACCGCATCGACGATGCGGTCGGCGCCGACCTGGCGCGGGTTGTCGTAGAGGATGCGCACGCCCGTGCGCAGCCCGTGCCCGACGACCACGGCATCTTCGCCGAAGTAGCGCGCGCACACGCGCTGGAAGGTGGAGAGCAGGGGGGGAACGGCGCAGCCGATGATGCAACTGTCGACGGACTCGGCTGTCAGGTCGCTCGTGGCAAGGAGGTTGAGCATCAGGACGCCGTACTCGTCGGCAGAGCGCTCTGCTTCGACCCCGACCCGCCACGTCGCGGCCAGGTCGTCACCCGCGAACAGTCCCATGTGGACCGAGGTGTTGCCGATGTCGAGGGCGAGAAGCATGTCGCCGCCGCTCTGGGCTCCAGGGAGTCCCGTGCTGGCTTAAGCCTAGGCGTGGCCCCGACGTACACACAACAGGAAGCGGCTACACTTACCCCATGACCACGACCCTTTCGCGCGTCCGCGAGCAGGCTGAGGCTGCCCGCGACGCCTCGAAACGCCTCGCCGTCGCCTCGAGTGACGCCAAGAACGACGCGCTCGAGCGCATCGCCGTGCTCCTGCTCGAGCGCGAGGGCGCGATCCTGGCGGAGAACGCGAAGGACCTCGCAGCCGGCCGCGAGGCGGGGCTCGACGACTACTTCCTCGAGCGCCTCACCCTCACTCCCGCGCGTATCGCAGGCATGGCCGCCGATACCCGCCACATCGCCTCCCTGCCCGACCCCGTCGGCGAGACCATCGACGCGCGCACCCTCCCCAACGGCCTCCAGGTCTCGCGCAAGCGCGTGCCCCTGGGCGTCGTCGCCTGCATCTACGAGTCGCGCCCGAATGTGACTATCGATATCGCTACCCTCTGCCTCAAGAGCGGGAACGCGGCGGTGCTGCGGGGTGGCAAGGAGGCCGTGCACAGCAACGCCGTGCTCGGCGACCTGCTGAACGACGCCCTCGCAGGCTCCGAGCTCCCCGCCGCCTCCGCCCAGGTCATCCGCGACCCCGATCGCGCCCATATCGACGAGCTCCTGCGCATGCACGACGTCGTCGACCTGATGGTGCCGCGCGGCGGCGCCGGGCTCATCGACTACGTGCGCCAGAACGCGACGATGCCCGTCGTCGCGCACGGCGAGGCGGTCTCCCACACCTACGTCGACGCCGAAGCCGACCTGGCGATGGCGCTTGAGGTGGTCGACAACGCCAAGACGCGGCGCTACAGCATCTGCAACGCGCTCGACACGCTGCTCGTGCACGAGACGGTCGCGCCCGAGCTGCTGCGCTCCCTCGGCGGGCGCTGGGCGGGAACCGTCACCCTCCTCGGCGACGACGACTCGCTCCGCCTGCTCGCCGGGCTGAACGTCCCCGGCCTGACCGTCGAGCCTGCGGGCCCGGACGACTGGGATGCCGAACACCTCGCCCTGCGCGCGGGCGTGCGCGTCGTCGGCTCGATGGACGAGGCGCTGGCGCACATCGAGGCGCATGGCAGCCGGCACAGCGAGGCGATCATCACCGACAGCTACGAGAACGCCATGCGCTTCACCTCCGAGGTCGACGCCGCCGTCGTCTACGTGAACGCGAGCACGCAGTTCACCGACGGCGCCCAATTCGGGCTCGGCGCGGAGATCGGTATCTCCACGCAGAAGATGCATGCCCGCGGGCCGATGGGCCTCGTCGAGCTCACCAGCTACAAGTGGATGGTTCTCGGCACGGGGCATGTACGGCCCCTGTAGGCGGCCGCTCTGAGACTATGAGGGACGAATCACCCCAACCTGAGGGCCAGCGGGAGCGTGGAACGTGATCAGCTTCGACCGCGAGGTGCGGACCCCCCACTCCGAGACCTACACCATCCTCGATGACGGCGAGATCGTCGGGCGCGTGGACCTGCACCTCCAGGGCCCCAACATCCACGCCACCCTCTGCACCACCCCCGACGCCAGCGACGACCGCGTGCGCGAGCTCATCGACGCCGTCGACGAGCAGCTCGCGATGACGGCCGACCCCTTCCGCGAGGACTTCATCGTCACGGTCTGGAAGGGTGTCCCCGCCGGCGTTTACGGCGACGCCGAAGCGGGCGACGACACGATCAGCCTCGGGGAGCTCGGCGAGCGCTAGCCGCCCGCCGCCTCGTGCGAACCCTTTCCCGATGCTTCGGAGGGCTCGGGTAGCTCGCCACGCTCGGCGAGCTTCAGATAGTGCTTCTGGCGAGCCTCCCACTTGCGAAGGACCGCGTCCTCCAGGGCGACTTCGCCGTTGTCGTACACCACGACCGGGAACTCTTCCTGCCAGAGGCGGGCGCCCTCCTGGTACACCGGAACAGGCTGGGTACGGGTGGCGACAACACAGGGTGCCTTCGGAGGATCCGGTCGGGGTCTTGAGCGCCCGGTCGGCGCGGGGAGCTTCCCCCGCTCGGCCAACTCCACGAAGTGGGCGCGGCGCGCTTCGATCTCGTCGACCACCGCGATCTCGAAAGTGACGTGCCCGTCGCTGTAAACGACGGCCGGGAACTCCTGCTCCCAGACGCGGTCGCCGTCCTCGTGCACGGTTACCGGCTCAAGGCGCGTTTCGATGATGCGGGGTGGCCACGGGGACGGTTCCTCCGGTTCCCGTTCGAGAAGGGCAGTTGGCTCAGGAAGCTCACCGCGCTCGGCCAGCTCGCTGTAGTGCTTGTGGCGCTCTTCCAACGCCAGCGCCGTCTTACCGGCGAGCGCAATTTCCCCATCCTCGTACACCGTGACCGGGAACGGTTCATCCCACACGGAGACGCCCTCCCGGTACACCGTGAGGGGCTCAACCCTGGTGGCGAACGCCTTGACCTTAGCCATCTCTGGACATCCAGTACGCCGTTACAACCAGCATAGGCGACTTCTCGTAGTTTATGCGCACCGCCATCCGCCTTCCGCTCCGGGACCGGCAGCGAACTTCGCAGACAGCCCCTCGATCGTCCCGGGCGCCCAGATCGTCGGAGGCTATGGTGAGCTCCCCCTCTCGCAGGCTCCGCTGAATCTCATCGGTGGTTGGTCTGTCTCCTTGACCCTCCCGCTCGTGGATGTAGTGGTCCGTGAACTCCAGGGTTCCCCGCCTCGCCGCGGCCACGATCGCTTCCAGGTCCGCCGGCATGGCGAGGGGTGGCCTACGGCAGCGGGACGAGCCCCCAGGCGCTTACCTCGATCAGCGCCGACGCCGCACGATCCGTGGCCTCGAAGACCGGCTGCGGGTAGATGCCGATAAAGAGCACGCCCAGCAGCAACAGTCCCGCCAGGGCGCCCAGCAGGGGCGCCGGCCGGAACCGCGTCTGCCCCTCGGGCGGATCGAACAGGTACATCTGTCGCATAACCATGAGGTAGTAGTAGAGGCTTACAAAGCTGTTCGCCGCCGCCAGTCCCACCAGCCAGAGCAGCCCGTTCGAGGTGCTCGCCTGGAATAGCAGCAGCTTCGTCGCAAAGCCCGCGAAGAACGGCAGGCCCGCGAACGAGAAGAGCGAGGCCGTGATCACGAGCGCCAGGAACGGCTGCGTCTCCGCCAGCCCCCGCAACCCCGCGATGCTGTCGTCGCCCGTGCGGTTGTAGTGCGCCGTGAGGGCCGCGAACAGCGCCAGCGTCGAGGCCGTGTAGCCGACGATGTGCAGGAGCAGCGCGCTCGATGCGCTCGCCGCTGTGTCCACGTTGCCGTAGCCAATGGCCGCGATGGCGACGAGCATGTAGCCCACCTGCCCGATCGAGCTGTAGGCGACCAGCCGCTTCAGGTTCGTCTGCTGGATGGCGATGAGGTTGCCCGCCGTCATCGTGATCGCCGCCAGCGCCGCGATCGCCGCCCGCCACTCCACCGCGTCCACCACCAACGCGCCCGTGAACAGCCGCAGAATGAGCGCGAAGCCCGCCGCCTTGGAGGCGGTCGAGAGGAACGCCGTGATCGGCAGCGGCGCGCCCTGATAGGCGTCGGGCGCCCACATGTGGAACGGCGCGGCCGAGACCTTGAAGCCCACGCCCGCCACGATCAGCATGATGCCGACGACGACGGCCGGGTCCGTGCCGCCGGCCCGGGCGTCCAGCGCCTCGGCGATGCCTTCGTAGCTGGTCGTTCCGGTCACGCCGTAGATGAGGCTGATGCCGTAGAGCAGCATGGCGCTGGAGAAGGCGCCCAGGAGGATGTACTTGAGGCTGGCCTCGTTGCTCAGCCGGTCCCGCTTCAGGTAGCCCACCAGGATGTAGAGCGAGAAGCTCAGCAGCTCGAGCGAGATGTAGGCCGTCAGCAGCTCGCGCGAGGCCGCCATCAGCACCATGCCCGTGCCCGCCACCAGCAGCAGGCCGTAGTACTCGCCCGCGGTGGTGGTGCGGTTGCGCATGTAGTGCGCCGAGAGCAGCGCGATCGCCATCACGATGCCCGCCGCGAGGATGCGGAAGTAGGTCGTGAAGTCGTCCGTCAGCAGCACGCCCTCGAAGTCGCCGGCGCTGTCGCCGATGTAGGGGATGGCCGCGATCAGCCAGCCGAGCGCGCCCGCCGCCGTCGCGTAGGCCAGGTAGTCCTTCCGGATCCTCGGCCAGATCAGCTCCACCGCGAGGATGGCCACGGCCGCGCCCACCGCCAGGTACTCGGGGATGAACAGGGTGAAGTCGCGCATCAGCTAATCACCCCCGGAAGGCTCGTGACCGTGTTCGCCAGCCGGTCCGTGAAGGGCGACCACCAGAGGCCCATCGCCAGCATCGAGAGGATCAGCAGCGCCGCCGAGACGGTCTCCAGCGGCGAGAGGTCCTTCAGTTCCTTCCAGCGGGGGTTGAGCGGTCCGAAGAAGACCACGCCGAACATGCGCAGCATGTACGCCGCCGCGATCGCCGCCGCCAGGATGGCCAGCCCGCCGAACACCGGATACGTGCGGAACGCGCCCACGAAGATGTGGAACTCCGCCGTGAACCCGGAGAGTCCCGGCAGGCCCACGTTGGCGAGGCCCGCCATCACGTAGGCGATGACCCATAAGGGCATCACCTTCGCGACACCTCCGAAGTCGCTCAGGTCCCGCGTGTGCGCCTGGTCGTAGAGCGCCCCGATGAGGAGGAAGACGAGGGCCGTCATCACGCCGTGGCTGAACATCTGCAGGGCGGCGCCGCTCACGCCCACCTCGTGCAGGGTCGCCAGGCCGATGAGCACGTAGCCCATGTGGCTGACCGAGCTGTAGCCGCTGATCAGCTTGAAGTCCCGTTGTGTGAGCGCCGCGATCGCGCCGTAGAGCGCGCCGATGGTGCCAAGCACCAGCAGCGCCGGCATCCAGAATTCGGCGCCGTCCGGCAGGAGCTGGATGCCCAGCCGGATGATGCCGAACGCGCCCAGCTTCATCAGGACGCCCGCGTGCACCATCGAAACCGACGTGGGCGCCGACATATGACCGTCGGGCGACCATGTGTGCAGCGGCCAGAGGCCCGCCAGCACCCCGCACCCCACCACGAAGAACGGGAAGATGATCTTCTGCATGTCCGGGGTGATGGTCCCGTCCTGGCCCGCCGCCCACAGGGTCGGCAGGTCGAAGCTGCCCGCCCCGGCCTGGTGCACGACCGCGAAGATGCCGATCCAGATGCCGACCGAGCCGCCCACCAGCATCAGGGTCAGCTTCATCGCGCCGTATTCCTTGCGCGTCGAGCCCCAGATGCCGATGAGCAGGTAGAGCGGCACCACCGCCAGCTCGTAGAAGAAGAAGAAGAAGAACAGGTCGAGCGAGAAGAACGTGCCGTAGACGCCCGCGATCAGGATCCAGAAGAGGATGAAGAAGTCCTTGGCGCGGTACTCCAGCTTCCAGGCGATGAGCGTGCCCGCGAAGGCCACCACGCCCGTCAGCAGCGTCAGCAGCGCCGAGATGCCGTCCACGCCCAGGTGCAGCGAGATGCCGTTCTCGGCCAGGAAGCCCACGTTCTCGATCCAGGGCCAGCGGAGCTGCATCTGCAGCGGGTCGCCGCTCGCCTGGTAGGCGAGGAAGACGTAGACGGAGAGCCCCAGCAGGATCGCGCCGATGACGGCCGAGAAGTAGCGCGCCGTCATCTTCTGCGTGCCCGGCACGAACAGCAGCACGCCCGCCGCCAGCAGGGGCAGCGCGAGCGCGGTTACCAGCACATAGCCCTGCGCTTCGTCCATGCCCTAGCTCCCCACCGCCAGGCTGATGAGCGTGAGGGCGACCACGCCCACCGCGATCGCCATCGCGTAGTTCGGCACCTTGCCCGTCTGCAGGTGCTTGAGCACGAATCCCGTGTAGCCCGTCATCGTCGCCGACCCGTCGACCCCCGTGTCGTTCACGGCGAACCGGTCGAACCAGCTCACGAGGTAGCTGAACCCGAGCACCACGCGGTCGATGAGGAACTGGTACAGGTCGTCGAAGTAGAACTTGCGCTGCACCATCTCGTAGACCTTCGGCTGCCACTCCGCGAGCACCGTCGAGCGGTCAAGCCGCCCGTTCCAGTAGAGCCACGCTCCGCCGAACGTGCCGACCACGAACAGCACCGTGGAGAGCCCCACGAGGCCCCAGTCCACGTGGAACGCCGAGGGGTAGTGCAGGAACACGAACTCGCTGAAGCCGCCCGGGAAGCCGAGGGCGCTGCCGAAGTCGTGGAAGATGAAGAAGCCCGCCACGATCGACATGAACGCCAGGAACACGAGCGGCAGCGTCATCACGGGGCTGACCTCGCTCGTGTGGCTCGCGACCTCCTCGTCCCGGGGCTTGCCCAGGAAGGTGCGGATGAAGAGCCGCGCCGTATAGAACGCGGTCATGATCGCGGCGATCGATAACAGGAAGAACGCCCACGTCCCCTGGCCCTCGACGGCGTGCAGGATCTCGTCCTTGCTCCAGAAACCCGCCAGCGGGAAGAGTCCCGCCAGGGCTAACGAGCCTATGAGGAAGGTGGCGGCGGTGATGGGCATCTTCCGCCATAACCCTCCCAGCTGGCCCATCTCCTGGTGGTGGTGCGTGCCGATGATGACCGCCCCCGCCCCCAGGAACAGCAGCGCCTTGAAGAAGGCGTG
The DNA here is from genome assembly GCA_009839725.1 of Dehalococcoidia bacterium. Lineage (GTDB taxonomy): Bacteria > Chloroflexota > Dehalococcoidia > Tepidiformales > Tepidiformaceae > UBA2991. The sequence goes on from VXPF01000006.1 coordinate 48,479, forward strand.
CGTGAACAGGTGGAACATGCCGGCGCTCGCGTACCCCGCCCCCAGGGCGACGAACATGAACCCCAGCTGGCTGACCGTGGAATAGGCCAGCACTTTCTTGATATCGGTCTGGGCGAAGGCCACCACCCCGCTGAAGAGCGCCGTCAGCAGCCCGACGACCATGACCACCGTGAGCGCGTCGCCTGCCAGCTCGAACACCGGCAGCATGCGCGCCACCAGGTACACGCCCGCCACCACCATCGTGGCCGCGTGGATGAGGGCGCTGACCGGCGTCGGGCCCTCCATCGCGTCCGGGAGCCACACGTGGAAGGGCAGCTGCGCGCTCTTCCCCATCGCCCCCAGCAGGATGAACATCATCGTCACGAAGAGGCGGGTATCGCCGATGGCGCCGTTCTTCACGTGCTCGGTAATCTCGAGGATGTTGAAGGTGCCCGTCGCTTCCCAGAACAGAATGATGCCGATGAGCAGGCCGACGTCGCCCACGCGCGTCGTGATGAACGCCTTCTTCGCCGCTTCCACCGCCGAGCGCCGCTCCCAGTAGTGCCCGATGAGCAGGAACGAGCTCAGGCCCACCAGCTCCCAGGCCACGTAGAGCAGGAGCAGGTTGTCGGCCAGCACCAGCATCAGCATCGAGGCGACGAAGAGCTGCAGGACGGCGAAGTACCACCAGTAGCGCGGCTCGCCCTTCATGTAGCCCACCGAGAAGATGTTCACCATCAGGGCCACCGTCGTGATAACGGCCAGCATCACCATCGTGATCGGGTCCACGGCGATGCCCATGTTCAGCTCGAAGTCGCCGATCGCCGTCCACTCGATGCTGTTCTGGATGGGCCAGGAGTCTCCGCCCAGGTTCAGGAAGTTCGCGAGCACCGCGAAGAAGAGCGCGAAGATCGCGGTCGCGCAGAGCACCGCCAGCCAGTCGCCCTGGCGCGGGAGGTTGCGGCCGAAGGCCGCCATCACGATGAAGGCGATGCCGGGGACGGCCGCCAGAATCCAGGCGTGCTCAGCCATGGACGGCTCCCCCTACCACCGCATCGTGGCCGCCTCGTCCACGTTGGCAGTCGAACGGTTGCGGAAGAGCCGGATGACGATGGCCAGCGCCAGGCCCACCTCGGCGGCGGCCACGGCGATGACGAAGACGGCGAAGATGATGCCCGTCGCCTTGTCCGGGTCGAGGTACGCGGAGAACGCCACGAAGTTGAGGCTGACGGCGTTCAGCATCAGCTCCACGCTCATCAGCACCAGCACCGCGTTGCGGCGCGCGAGGACGCCGTAGACGCCGAGCGAGAACAGGATCCCGCTGAGGATCAGGTAGTTCTCCATCGGAACCACTAGTCGTCGTCCTCCTGCCGCGCGATCACGATCGCGCCGATGAAGGCCACGAGCAGCAGGGCCGCCGTGATCATGAAGGGCGCCCCGTAGTGCTGGAACATCTGCTCACCGATGGTCTTGATCGAGACCGCCACGGCGTTGCCGCCGGGGTCTCCGGGCCAGGCTGTCGCCACGGCCACGCCGATGAGCGTGGCCATGAGCCCCGCCGCCACCAGCGCGCCGAAGGGCGCCTGTACGCCCGTCGTCGGCTCGGGCCGCCCGGCGACTCCCATGCGCGTCAACATCAGCGCCAGCAGGATGAGCACCGTCACCGCCCCGCCGTAGATGAGGAACTGCACGAGCGCGATGAACTCGATCGTGAGAAAGAGGTACATCGCCCCCACGCCCGCGAGGCTGAGGATGAGGAAGATGGCCGAGTGGATGACCGTGCGCGCGAACACCACCCCGGCCGAGACCGCCACGATGGCGACCGCGAAGATCCACCAGAGGATTTCGGTGGTCACGCGCTGCCGCCCCCTCCGCTGTCGTCCGCGGTCGGGAGCGTACCGCCGAGTTCCGTAATGGTCGCGACGATGTCCTCGGGGATGGGCTCGCCCTTCTCGACGTGCTCGCGCGCGGCGCGCTCCGCCTTCATGCGGCGCGCGCGCAGCTTGCGCGGGGAGTTCGGGTCGCCCGCCGCCCCCTCGGCAGCGGGGGCGGCGGCGGGAGCCGCTGCCGGAGCCGCGCCCGCAGGCGACGGGTCGTTCCCCGTGATCTCCTTGTAGAGGGCGCTCTCCGTGTCGTTCAGCGTCTGCAGGAGCTCCGCCGGAACCTCCTCGCCCTTCTCGATGTGCTCGCGCGCGCCCCGCTCCGCCTTCATGCGGCGGGCGCGGATCTTGCGCGGCGAGTTGGGGTCGCCCACGTCGCCCGCGGGGGCGGCGGCCGCAGCCGGAGCGGCAGCTGCGGCAGGAGCGGGAGCGGGCGTGCCGATTGGGGGCACGGGCTCGCCCGTGATCTCCGTGTACATCTCGCTGGCGTAGCGCCGCAGCGAGGCGATCGTCTCCTCGCTCACCTCACCGGCCTCGCGCTCGGCGCGCGCCTCGCGCTCCGCCTTCATGCGGCGGGCGCGCAGCTTGCGCGGCGAAAGGCTGGCTACCTCGTCGTCCTCGGTGGTGGCGCCCGCGCCGGCCGTCGCGGCCTGCGCCTGAACCTCCGGCTCGCGCTCCTGGATGGCCGCGCCCAGCCCCTGCGCGATGCGCTCGGCCTGCGCTTCCTGCGCCTCCGGCCGCGCCCCGGCGAAGCCGATGGCGGGAGGCTCGTCCCCCTCGGCCAGGGCCGCGTTGGTCTCGATGCTGTCCAGCGGGCGGAAGGGGTTGGGCAACTCGCCGCTCTTGCTCGCCTCCAGCAGGTCCTCGATGTCCTTGTGCAGGTCGCGGCGGTCGTAGGCGGAGTGCTCGTGGCCCTCCCAGCGGTTGTCCATCGCGATCGCCTCGAAGGGGCAGACCTCAATGCAGATGTTGCAGCGCATGCAGCGCGCGTAGTCGATCCAGAACTTCTCGATGATCTTGCGGCGGTCGCTCGTGCCCTCGGGATGCTTCGGGTTGTCGTGCATCACCGCGGTCATGCAGTCCACGGGGCAGTTCCGCACACAGATGTTGCAGCCCGTGCAAAACGGCTCGTCGTGGTCGAAGTCCCACGTCAGCACGGGGAAGCTGCGCTGCCGTTCGGACAGCTCGTGCTTCTCGTCCGGGTACTGGATGGTCACCGGACGCCGCGTGAACGTGGAGAAGGTGGTCGCGAGGCCTTTCAGGATTCCGATCATGGGTTCGGTACCTCAGCGTGCTTGTAGCTGCCCACGAGATTCTTCGTGGAGGGCTTGCGGGCGGCCCGCAGGTAGATGCCGCCCAGGAACAGGATTGCGCCGACCCAGTTCACGATGGCCAGGATCTCCTGCGGCCATTCGTAGAAGAGGAAGAGGCCGTTCACCAGCAAGAGGGCGAAGCTCACCTCGATGAGCGCCTTCCAGCAGAAGCTCATCAGCTGGTCCATGCGCAGCCGCGGCAGCGTGGCTCGCACCCAGAAGATGAGCATGATCATGATGAGGCTCTTGATCAGCGTCAGGACGAGCTGCCAGCCCCAGCCCCAGTCGTCGCCGAAGGGGAATTGCCACCCGCCCAGGAAGATCGCCGACCCGAAGATGCTGAACGCCCACAGCGCGGCGTACTCGGCCAGCTGGAACATGCTCCAGCGGATGCCCGAGTACTCGACGAAGTAGCCGCCCACGATCTCCGACTCCGCCACGGGGATGTCGAAGGGCGCGCGGTGCAGCTCCGAGAGCATGGCCGTGACGAAGATGACGAAGGCGAGCGGCTGGATGAGGATGAACGGGCGGCTGTCCTGCATGCTCACGATCGCGTTCAGGTCGAGCGTGCCCGCCACCATCGCCACCGCCAGCAGCGCCACCACCAGCGGGATCTCGTAGCTGATCATCTGCGCGGCGGCGCGCACGCCCCCGAGAAGCGCGTACTTGTTGCCCGAGCCCAGCCCGGCCATGAGCACGCCCACGATGTTCAGCCCCAGCACGGCGAACACGAAGAACATGCCCAGCGCCAGGTTGCGCACGCCCCAGTCCTGGGCGAAGGGCAGCGCCACCAGCACCAGGAACACGGGGATGAAGGTCAGGTACGGCGCGAACTCGAACACCCAGCGGTCGGCGTTGCGCGGGCGCACGTCCTCCTTGATCAGCAGCTTGATCGCGTCGGCGAAGCCCTGCAGCAGGCCCGCCGGACCCGTGCGCGTCGGACCCAGCCGCATCTGGAAGCGCGCCACCACCTTGCGCTCGCCGTAGGTCAGGTACACCACGACGAGCGTCATCACGAGCACGACGATGACGATGCGAATGATCGCGTCGAGCCAGCTCAGCCCGAAGAACACCTCGCCGAAGGGCAGGTCGGTCACTTGTCCACCTCGCCCAGCACGATATCGAGCGACCCCAGGATGATGATCGCGTCGGCCACATAGCTGCCGACCACCAGCTCCTTCAGGGCCGAGAGGTTGCAGAAGGAGGGTGAGCGCAGCTTCGCGCGGTACGGATTGGTGCCGCCCTTCGCCATCAGGTACACGCCGTACTCGCCCTTCGTGCCCTCCGTCGGCATGTACAGCTCGCCGTCGTTGATGCGCAGCGTCTTCGGCAGCTTGGGCGCGAGCACGCGGCCCTCGGGCATCTCCTCGAGGCACTGCTCGATGATGCGCACGCTCTGGTAGCACTCCGCCAGCCGCACGTGGAAGCGGTCGAACACGTCGCCCTGGATGCCCACGGGAATCTCGAAGTCGATCTTCGGGTAGACGCTGTAGGGCTCCGCCTTGCGGATGTCCCAGGGCACGCCCGTGGCGCGCAGCATCGGCCCCGTGAAGCCCCACTGGATCGCCTGCTCGGGCGTCACCGGCGTGAGCCCCCGGCAGCGCTCGACGAACACCTCGTTGCCCGTCAGCAGCCCGTCGAAGTCCTCCAGGCCCTGCCGGATCGAGCCGAGCACCCAGCGGCAGCGCGACTCGAAGTTGTCGGGCAGGTCCATCGTCACCCCGCCGATGCGGAAGTAGGTGGGGAACATGCGGTCCCCCGCCACCTCCTCGAACAGGTCGTAGATGCGTTCCCGCTCGCGCCAGGCGTAGACGAAGCTCGTGCCGAACGAGCCCACGTCCGCCCCAAAGGCGCCCAGGAACATGAAGTGCGAGTTGATCCGCGAGAGCTCCATCATGATCACGCGGATGTACTCCGCGCGCTCGGGAACCTCGATCCCGGCCAGCTTCTCCACCGCCATCGTGTAGGCGCCCTCGCAGCACATCCCCGCGAGGTAGTCCGTGCGGTCCCACCAGCCCATCGCCTGCCGGTAGTCGGCGTTCTCCGAGAGCTTCTCCAGCCCCCGGTGCAGGTAGCCGATGTACGGCTCGCAATCGACCACGAGCTCGCCGTCGACCGTCAGCACCATGCGGAACACGCCGTGCGTGGCCGGGTGCTGCGGGCCCACGTTCACGGTCATGTCGACCGTGTCGAGATCACCCTCGGCGGTGACGACCTGCTGCTCCTCGGGCCAGATCGACATCTAGACCTCCACCCCGGGCGGCCCGTCTTCGATGCCCTGCAGGATCTCCGCCTTCTGCAGCGGATGCGCCTTGCGCAGCGGGTGGATGCGGAGGTCTTCCTCCAGCAGCAGGTTGCGCGGGTCGGGATGGCCCGTGAAGACGAGCCCCACCATCTCCGCCGCCTCCCGCTCGTGCCAGTTGGCGGCCGGATACAGGTCCGTCAGCGAGGGCAGCTCGCAGCTCGGGATGGGCGCCGCGACCGTCACCTGAACGGCGTGGCCGTGGGGGAAGGAGTAGAGGTGGTACTTCGCCTCGAGCCCCGCCTCCTCCATGTCGAGCGCGACGATGTTGCGCAGCAGGTCCAAGGCCAGCTCGTCGTCGTCCCGCAGACCCGTGACGAGCGCGAGGAAGTGCTCGGGCGCGACCCGCAGGTCGGCGTAGGTCTTCGTCTCGGAGGCCTCGAAGGGGATGTCCGGCAGCCGCTCCCGCACCAGCGCCGCGATCTCCGGCTCGCCGATGACCGCTTCCGCGCTCACCCGACCATCCTCTTCTCTTCCATGATCTTCTCCTGCAGCCGCAGGAAGCCATCGAGCAGGGACTCGGGGCGGGGCGGGCAGCCCGGCACGTACACGTCCACCGGGATGATCTTGTCGACGCCCTGGAGCACGCGGTCGTACTCGGTGTAGGGGCCGCCGTTGGTGGCGCAGGCGCCCATGGAGATGACGTACTTCGGGTTCGGCATCTGCTCGTAGAGCAGCTTGATCGCCGGCGCCATCTTCTTCGTGACCGTGCCCGAGACGACCATCACGTCGCTCTGGCGGGGGCTGGGCCAGGGCACGATGCCGAAGCGGTCGAGGTCGTGGTTGGCCATGAACGTGCCGATCATCTCGATCGCGCAGCAGGCCAGCCCGAAGGTCATCGGCCAGAGCGAGCTCTTGCGGCTCATGGCCAGCACCGTGTCGACACCCGTCTGCAGGATGCCCGGCATGACGATGCGGTAGGCGGCCGTCTGCTCGGGCAGGTCGACGGGCGTCAGGCGCTCGGCTTCGTTCCCGTAGTCGGGCACGTAGGCGGGCATCGCCGGCCCTTCAGGCGTGGAGGCCGCTTCGTCGCTCATTTCCACTCCAGAACGCCGCGCCGCCAGGCGTAGACCAGCCCGAGGCTGAGCACGACGATGAACACGAACATGTACCAGAAGACGACATCGGGGATGCCCTGGTTCAGGAAGATGACCGCCCAGGGGAAGATGAAGATCGTCTCCACGTCGAAGATAAGGAACATGATCGCGAAGATGTAGTAACGCACGTGGACCTGCGCCCAGTTGCGCCCGATCGGCAGCATGCCGCACTCGTAGGAGACGCCCTTGCCGCGCTCCCGCGCGAAGGGCCCCAGGAGCCGCGCCCCGACGAGGGCCGAGAACACGAGAATGAAGCCGACGATGGAGGCGATAAAGACGGCGGACCAGGTGTCGTAGAAGCTCATGGCCTCGCTTTCGCCGTCGTCGAGCGCCGGGGCGCCGCGGGACGCGCAACAGCGCCCGCCAGGGCCGCCCCCGAGGCCCTTGTGATTTGCGCCACAAAGATAAGCGCGGGGGGTGGGGGCAGCAAGCCGAGCGGGGCGTTCGGTGGTCGCTACTCGTGGTCTGTGGTACATATGTTCGTTATGCCGGAAACCACAGTTTGGCCACTAGAACCCCATACAGCCGCCAAGCACTCGATTCTGCGTCGGTACCTCCAGGGCTACTACCCAAAGATGGCCAGCGCTCAGCGGCGCTTGGTCTTCGTTGATGGCTTCGCAGGACCGGGCGAATACGTGGGAGGCAAGCCCGGTTCACCCGTCATCGCGCTGGATACGCTCACTGGCCACAACCAGTTCCCAAGGTGGTCGGACACGGAGTTCCTCTTCCTCTTCATTGAGGAGGACGCAGCCCGCTTCGAGTTGCTCTCTTCGACTCTGGCCGCTCGCGAGGATCCCGCCAATGTGCGTGTTGCTACGCGTTGTGGCTCCTTTCAGGAGCACATGACGGATGTCCTGGATCGTCTCGGTACGAATCGCCTCGCCCCCGCGTTCGTAATGGTTGACCCCTTCGGTGTGAAGGGCCTGCCGCTTGACCTTCTTCGACGCCTGGCCAAATTCCCAAAGACCGAGCTGCTTGTCTCGTTCATGTATGAGTCAATCAGCCGGTGGCACTCGCAACCCAACTACGAGGTTGCCCTCGATGAACTCTTCGGTCGGCCGGACTGGCGCGACGCTGAAGGGCTGGAGGGCGAAGAGAAGAAGGCTTTTCTCAGTGGGCTCTACGCAACGCAGCTACAAGGCATCGGCATGGACTATGTCCGACTCTTCGAGATGGGCGATGCCGGGAACCGCACGGAGTATTTCCTCGCCTTCGGTACACATAGTCACCATGGCCTAAGGGTGATGAAGAATGCCATGTGGACAGTGGACCGAACGGGTGGGGTGAAGTTCTCAGATTTCACGGCACCTGATCCGGGGCAAGGCGTGCTCTTTGAGCCCGAGCCGAATTACCCTCAGCTGCGCGCCCTTCTCCACCCGAAGTTTGCCGGGGAGGGCCAAGTTCCGATCGAGGAAATCGACTGTTTCGTGCTGACGGAAACGGCCTTCCTTGAGAAGCATGGCAAGACAGTCCTCCGTGAGGATGAGGCGGCTGGCTCTGTGAAGATCCACCGACCGTCGGGGCGGAGGAAGAACTATCTGAATGAGGGCACGGTGGTCACGTTCCCGCTGCTTTGACCGCTGTGGGCATCCCGTTCCACAGTTGTCCGTCGAGTACGCGCCCCGCGCGGCCTTTGCCGACCCTCTGACCCTGCGCGTTGTGAGCGCCCCATTGCTTAAAGAAAAAGGGAACCCCCGCTGCGACGCACTGATCGCGTAGGGCGCAGGCCCACTCTGGATTCATTCGGCGTGCTCTGTGGCCCGACTCCCCGCCCGCAATCACCCAGCCGATGCCAGCCAGGTCGATGCCGTGCAGCGGTCCCAGCAGCGGCTCGCACGACGCGAACCGTACGTGTGCAGGGATACCCCGAAGCGTGTCGAGGCGATGCAGGAAGCGGCGGTTCTCGACCGACGTTCCCATCCAGACGTTCGCCGGCCACGGGAGCTCCGGTGATAGCTCAAGCGCGCGCTCCGGGCGCTTCGTGAGCACCTGGAAGGTGTGCCAGTCCGCACGTTGCATTGTGTCGAACACCCGCTCCACATACTCCGCCTGAACCTCCTCGTGAAAGAGGTCGCTCATGCTGTTGACGAAGATCATCCGTGGCTTCCGCCACGTAAGCGGCAGTTCCAGCCGCTCTGGCCGGAGTGTCAGATCGAATCCCTGCTCGTAAGGATGCCCGGGCACACCCCGGAATCGCTCGGCGAAGGTCTCGGCGTAGCAGTGAGCGCACCCGGGGCTGACCTTCGTGCAGCCGGTCACGGGGTTCCAGGTCGCTTCAGTCCACTCGATCGATGAGACGGAGCTCATTTCGGGCCTCCCACTTCGCGAGTTTCACCACCAAGAACACCCGTTCTAATAGTAGACGATTCTACGCTACCGGCAACATCGCGGTACCCTGCCACACGTGAACGCCGCCGCCCCTTACCTCGACGCCCTCGACGCCATGGCCCCGCTCGTCGCGGCCGAGGCCGAGCGCTCAGAGCGCGAGGCGCGCACCACCCCGCCCGTCGCCGAGCGCATCGTCGACGCGGGGCTGTACCGGTTGTGGCTGCCCCGCTCCATCGACGCCCCCGAGCTCGAGATGCCCTCCGCCCTCAAGGTGTTCGAGGCCGCTTCCCGCATCGACGGCTCCTTCGGCTGGGCCGTGACCATCGGGACCGGCGGCGGGCTCTTCGCGGGCGCCCTCGAACCGGCCACGGCGGCCGAGATCTTCGGCCCCCGCGAGGCCCTCATCGCCGGCTCCGGCAAGCCCGGCGGAACCGCCCGGCCCGTCGACAGCGGCTACCTCGCCGGGGGGCACTGGAACTTCGCCAGCGGCGCCCACCACGCCACCTTCTTCACCGCCAACTGCTTCCTCGAGGACGAGCGGCCCGCCGATGGCGGCGACGGTCCTGTCATCCGTGCGATGGCCTTCCCCGCGAGCGAGGTCGAGATCGTCGAGAACTGGGACCCCGCCGGCATGCGCGGCACGGGCAGCCACGACTTCCGCGTCGAGAGCAGCCTCGTCCCCTACCGGCGCAGCTTCGATGTCTTCGGCGACTGGGCCTTCGAGCGCGGTCCCCTCTACCGCTACCCCTTCGCCTCGCACGCGGAAGTGTCGTTCGCGGCGGTCGCGCTCGGCATCGGGCGGCACGCCATCGACGAGTTCCTGGCGCTGGCCGGCTCACGCAAGTCGCTCTACACCGGCGAGCCCCTGGGCGACCGCCAGGGGGCGCGCGCCCGCCTCGGCGAGGCCGAGGCGCTTGTGAGCGCCGCTCGCGCCTGGTTCTTCGAGGTTGCGCGGTCGAGCTGGGACACGGTCGCCGGGGGCGGCGCCCTGGACCGCGAGCAGGCCGCGCGCGTGTCGCTCGCCTCCATCCACGCCGCCAACAGCGCCGCCCGCGCCGCCACTCTCCTCTTCGAGGCAGGCGGCTCAGCCTCGCTCGACGCCGGATCGCCCCTCGCCCGCGCCTGGCGTGACGTGCACGCCCTCACGAAGCACGTGGCCGTCTCGCCGCTGGGCTATGAAGCCGCCGCCGCAGGCCTGCTCGACGCCGAAGGGTAGTTAGAGGTCGCCTCGCCTTCCGTCCGGTGCCGGCGTGCTTCCCGCAGGATGAACGTTCCGCAGATGAACACCAGCGCGGCCGTCGTCGGCCAGCCGAACAGGCGGCCGTACACCAGGTACTCCCCGATCGAGAGGTTGAGCAGCATCCATGTCAGGACGAGCGCCTTGATCGCCTCGTAGCCGGCCCAGACGAGCGTCACCTTCACGAAGATGGGCGCGTTCACGGGCAGGTTCCCCACCATGCTCGGCGAGATCTCGCGCCCGATCGCGCCGATCAGGGGCCAGCCTCGCCAGAGCGTCCACGCGTAGAGCGGCAGGATGAGCGCGTCCCCCACCGGCCCCGCGGCCAGGTACGCCTTCTCGCTCGTGAGCAGGATCCCCGCCAGCGCCGACCCGGCCGTGATCAGGTACCCGTAGATCGCGATGAGTCGCAAGAGCGGCGTCTCCCGGGTGAACGCGAAGACCACCGTGACAGCCGCAAAGCCTCCCCCGATCGCCACCTCCGCCGGGGCAACCTTCGTGAGCCCGTAGAAAACCAGCACCGGGAGCATGCTCAGGAAGACGCGCGGGTTGGGTTGCCACTCGACAGGCAGCCGCCTCAGCAGGGGAACCCCGGCGTACCAGCCAGAGGGTTCGCCGTCGGGGGCGATGGCCTGCGCGCTACGCGCCGTCATGGCCCTGCCATCTTCGCATTGGTGTGGGTGATCTCCCTTAACCCTTCCAGGTGCTCGGCTGCGAGGCGTTCGTACCTTCCCGGATTGTTTTCGACCCACTCCTGCGAGGCCGTCCCTTCAATGGAACGCTTCACCTCGGCGGGCGTCCCCGCCGCCAGCATCCCCGCCGGGATCTCCGTCTCCGGGAGCACCACCGACCCCGCCGCCACCAGCGCCCCCTCCCCCACAAC